>JBPCKC010000036.1:0-18709 GCA_051004675.1 Solirubrobacterales bacterium | reverse complement strand
GGGTGGGGGGGGGGGGGGGGTTTTTGTTCCCCTCCTCCCTTCTTTTTCGTTTCTTTGTTTCTTGTTCCCCCCCCCCCCCCCCCCCACGGGCCGACTTGATGGCGCGGCCGAGCGAGTCGGCGAGTCGGTCGATGTCGCCCTTGCTACGCCTCTCGGTAAGGGCCACAAGCAACCCGTCCTGGTACTCCTCGTACTCCCCACCCAGCCAATACCCGGCAGCAAGGCCGTCCTCGGCGCAGCGATCCAACACGGCCCCCACCGGCGCATCGAGCCTCAGTGCGAACTCGCGGAACACCGGCGCCTCATGCAGAAGCTCCACACCCTCGACGGAGGCCAGCGTCTCGCGCGCATAGGCGGTCCGCTGCGCCACCAGCTCCCCGAGCTCAACGAACCCCCGCTTGCCGAGCCACGCGAGGTAGATCACCCCGGCGAGGGCGTTCAGCGCCTGCGAGGTGCAGATGTTGTGGGTGGCCTTCTCGCGGCGGATGTGCTGCTCGCGGGTCTGGAGCGCGAGCACGAACCCGCGCCGCCCGTCCACGTCCGTGGTCTCGCCGGCGATCCGGCCCGGCATCCGCCGCAGGTGCTCCTCCTTGGCGGCGAAGAAGCCGAACGACGGGCCGCCGAAGTCGAGGCGGTTTCCCAGCGGCTGGCCCTCGCCCAGGGCGACGTCCACCCCGCACTCGCCCGGCGGGCGCAGCACCGCCAACGAGATCGGATCCACCGAGGCCACGGAGAGGGCGCCGGCGCCTTCGGCGAGGGATGCGAGCCCCTCGAGGTCCTCGATCGCCCCGAGGAAGTTGGGGCTTTGGATGAAGACCGCGGCGGTGTCGTCGCCGACGGCGGCGGAGAGCTCGGTGGCGTCCGTGACGCCGCCCTTCAGGGGCACCTCCACCACCTGGGCCCCGAACCCTCTCGCGTAGGTGCGAAGCGCCGCGCGGGCGTGCGGGTGCAGGCCGCGGGAGGCGACCAGCTTGCCGCGCTTGGTCGCGCCGATCGCGAGGTAGGCGGCCGAAGCCACCGAGGACGGACCCTCGTACAGCGAGGCGTTGGCCACCGGGAGTCCGGTCAGCTCGGAGATCGCCGTCTGGAACTCGAACATCACCTGGAGCCCGCCCTGGGAGACCTCGGGCTGGTAGGGGGTGTAGGGGGTGAGGAACTCGGAGCGCTGGGTGATGGCGTCCACGAGCGCCGGCACGTAGTGGTCGTACATGCCGGCGCCGATGAAGCAGGTCTCGGCGTCGGCGTGGGCGTTGCGCCCGGCGAGCGCCGCCAGGTCCTCGAAGCACTCCGTCTCGGACAGGCCGTCGTCGAGGGCGAGCGGGCGATCCAGCCGCAGCTCGGCGGGAATCGCCTCGAAGAGCTCGTCGAGAGATCCAACCCCGATGACGTCGAGCATCGCGGCCCGGTCGGCGTCGGTAGCTGACGTGTAGCGGGTCACCCCGCTGATCGTAGTGAGGGGCTCGGCGCGGTCTCCGGGGTCCCCTCGGCCTCGAGATCGTCGAGGCGATGGTCGAGCCCGTCGGGCGCCCAGCCGGGGCCCCTGAACATGTAGCTCAGGCGCTCGCGCCAGTTCCGCGCCCGCGCCAGGTCGCGGCCGATCGCCCCGTACTCGCCGAACGCGACCTTCACCGGGTTGAACGTGTGGATGTTGGTCGTGAGGCCGTAGCGGACCCGCTCGCCCTCGGGCTCGAACGAGCCGAAGATCCGATCCCAGATGATCAGGATCCCGCCGTAGTTTCGGTCCAGGTACTGGGCGTTGGCCCCGTGATGGACGCGATGGTGGGACGGCGTGTTGAAGACGAGCTCGATCGGCCGCGGCAGCGTCCGGATCCTCTCCGTGTGGATCCAGAACTGGTAGATCAGGCTGATCGCCTGCTGGGTCACGATCATCCACGGCGGGAAGCCGATCAAGGCCAGCGGCGCCCAGAACGGGAAGTAGGTGAACGGCACCCAGGTCTGGCGCAGCGCCGTGGAGAGGTTGTAGTGCTCCGAGGAGTGGTGGACCACGTGGCTGCCCCAGAACAGGCGCACCTCGTGGCTGATGCGGTGAAACCAGTAGTAGGCGAAGTCATCCGCGAAGAACAGCGCAACCCAGGCCACCACGCCGGGCTCGATCCGCCACGGCGAGACCTCGTAAAGCGCCGTATAGCCCAGCGCCGCGATCGCCGCGTACCCGAAGTGGATCAGCACGTTCCCGCCGCCCATCGCCAGGCTCGTACGCGTATCGCGCCGCCCGTAGCCGATCAGGTCGTCCTCCTCCTGGGCGACCCTGAAGGAGAGGACCTCGACGATCAAAAGCAGCACGAACGCCGGGATCGCGTAGATGATGAGGTCGGTCACGGCCGTCAGGGTGCCAGGCCGCGCGGCGCGGTGCGCCGGTGCAGGCGATCAGTCCGAGAGCAGGTCGCGGTAGGCCGCGGCGTCCATCAGCCCGTCGACCTCGGCGGGGTCGGAGAGCCTCACCTTCGCCAGCCAGCCTCCGCCGTAGGGGTCCTCGTTGATGACCTCGGGGCTGTCGGCGAGCTTCTCGTTGACCTCCACCACCTCCCCGGACAGCGGCGCGTAGACGTCGGAGACGGCCTTGACGGACTCGACCTCGGTGTAGGCCTGGTCCCTGGCGACGGTGGAGCCGATGTCCGGCGGCTCGTAGAAGACGACCTCGCCGAGGGAGTCCTGCGCGTACCAGGTGATGCCGAACGTAGCCGTCTCGCCCTCGATCCGCGCCCAATCGTGCTCGCGGTGGTACTTGAGGTCCTCGGGGTAGCTCTCCTCGGCCACTAGCTCGTCTCCTTCTCGTAGAGGGGCTTGGACTCTATGCGCGCCGGGCGCCGGCGGCCCCGAACGTCGATCTCGAGCTGCGTCCCCGGCTCGGCGAGCGCGGAGCGCACGTACGCCATGCCAATACCGCGCTCGAGGCACGGCGAAAGGCTGCCGCTGGTGACGACGCCAACCTCCTCGTCGCCGGCGACGACCGGGTTGTCCTGCCGGGGGATTCCAGGGCCGGTCAGCGAGAAGGGAACCAGCCGCTCGGCGGGCCCAGCCTCCCGGGCCGCGGCCACCGCCTCCGAGCCGATGAAGCCGGTCTCCTCCTTGCAGCACCACCCGAGCCCGGCCGAGATCGGGTCGCGCTCGGAGGAGAGGTCGTTTCCGTAAAGGTGAAAGCACGCCTCCAGGCGCAGCGTGTCGCGGGCCGCAAGGCCGGCCGGGGCCGCGCCGCCGGCGATGAGGGTCCGCCACAGCGTGTGAGCAGCGTCCGGGGGAACAAGGATCTCGACGCCGTCCTCGCCCGTGTAGCCCGTGCCGCAGACGAGCGCCTCGGCCTCGCCGAACCCGATCGAGGCGGTGCGCATCCGCGGCGGGAGCTCGGCGTCCAGGGCCTCGGAGGCGACGGCCCGCGCACGGGGGCCCTGCACCGCCAGCATCGCCCATGCCTCGAGCGAGTCGGCGATCTCGGCGTCGAAGCCCTCCGCGTGCTCGCGAAACCAGGCCAGGTCGCGCTCGTGGTTGGCGGCGTTCGTGACGGTGAGGTAGTGCTCGTCGGCGAGCCGGTAGGTGAACAGGTCGTCCAGCACCCCGCCGTCCGCGCGGCAGAGCACCGAGTACTGGGCGCCGCCGACGGCAAGCTTGGAGACGTCGTTGGCGAGCAGCCGCTGGAGCAGGCCGAGCGCGCCGGGGCCGCGCGTCTCGATCTCGCCCATGTGGGAGACGTCGAAGACGCCACAGCCCGTGCGAACCGCAAGGTGCTCCTGGCGGACGCCCTCGTAGGAGACCGGCATCTCCCACCCGGCGAAGTCCACGAGCTTGGCCCCGGCGGCGACGTGGGCATCGCGAAGCGGGGTTCGCCTTGGCGCCGGGTTCACCCCGGCGAGGCTAGTGGCTCTAGGTGTCTCGGAGGAACGACGGCACGTCGATGTCGTCGTCGGAGACGCGCAGGTCTCGCCGCTCGCTGTCGCCGAGCGGGCTGACGCTGCGCTTGCGCGAGCGCTCGCGGGTGCGGATCGGGGTCCGGGCGAGCGTCTCGAAGCCCTCGAAGCCCGTCGCGATCACCGTGACGCGCACCTCGTCGCCCATCGTGGTGTCGATCACGGTGCCGAAGATGATGTTGGCGTTCTTGTCGGCCGAGGTGACGACCAGCTCGGCCGCCTCGTCGACCTCGAACAGGTTGAGGTCCTCGGATCCCGTGACGTTCAAGAGCATGCCGGTGGCGCCGTCGATCGACTCCTCCATGAGCGGCGAGGAGACGGCCATCTTGGCTGCCTCGACCGCGCGGCTCTCGCCCGAGGCGGCGCCGATGCCCATCATCGCCGAGCCGGCGTTGGACATCACGGTGCGCACGTCGGCGAAGTCGAGGTTGATCTGGCCCGGCGTCGTGATCAGGTCGGTGATTCCCTGGACGCCCTGGCGCAGGATGTCGTCGGCGATCCTGAAGGCCTCCTGGACGGAGGTCTGGCGCTCGACGACCTGGAGCAGCTTCTGGTTGGGGACGATGATGAGCGTGTCGACCTTGGCGCGGAGCTTGTCGATGCCCTCGAGGGCCTGCTGCATGCGCCGCGAGCCCTCGAACTCGAACGGCTTGGTGACCACGCCCACCGTCAGCGCGCCGATCTCGTCCTTGGCGATCTCCGCGATGACCGGGGCCGACCCGGTACCGGTGCCGCCGCCCTCGCCCGCGGTGACGAAGACCATGTCGGCGCCCTTGAGCGCCTCCTTGATGTTGTCGCGCGACTCGGCCGCCGCGCCCGCGCCCACGTCGGGGTCGGCGCCCGCGCCCAGGCCATGGGTGAGTTGGTGGCCGATCGAGAGCTTGATGTCGGCCTCACACGCCTGGAGCGCCTGCACGTCGGTGTTGACGGCGATGAACTCGACGCCCTTGAGGCCCGCGTCGACCATCCGCGAAACGGCATTGGTGCCGCCGCCGCCGGCTCCGACGACCTTGATTACGGCGAGATACGAGGACTCGACCATGGCTCCCGGTGAAAGTCGTTGACCCTTTTCTCCGTCCGAGGGTGAAGTCAGACTTTAGGGTTTTCTGCGCTTCACTCCCTCGACGTGTGAATGACCGTACGCCATCAAGGCGCGGGTGTCAATCTCAGCGAAATTCCCGGCACGGGATCCTGCAACCGTCCGAAGCTCGACTACTACTCGAGGGTTTTCCGCCTTCACCGAGGCTCAGGGGCGGCTTCACAGTTCGGGCTCGGCGACCTCGGTGGTCTCCGGCGCGGCCTCGGTGGGCGCCAGGGCGACGGCGCCGCCAACGGCTGGGCGCTCCGGCACCCGGACGTCCACGTAGGAGAGAGTTTCGAGCTTGGGGTCGGCGAGGACGGCCGCTGCCGCCGCCCACTTGGCCTCGGCGTCGGCGGCGCTTCCGAACCGCACCGGGATCCCGCCCTTCATCATCACCTCCACCCCGCGCTCGCTCTCGAGCGAGACAGCCTCGATCAGCGGCCGCAGCACGGCCGGCGCGCCGCCGAGCACGATCGCCTGGGCGAGCGCCTCGCCGCTCAGCTTGTCGCCCTCGGGAAGCTCGCTCACCTCGAGGACCGGATAGCCCTTCGCGGCTTCCCCCAGCTCGACGCCGCGAAGCAGGACTCCGTCGGCGCGCACGGGGACCGACTCGCCCTTGGCGGCGGCGAGCAGGACCGGCGGGTCCTCTGTGACCTCGATCGCGAGCCCGTGGGGGAGGTCGGGGTCCGCGCTCACGGCCACGACCGTGGGAAAACCGGCCACCGCGCGCTCGAGGCGGTGCTCGTCCAGGTTGAGGGTGCTCATCGACGTGGCGGCCTTGGTCAGGGCGTCCTCGATCTCGGCGGCCTGCGGCGAGGACAGGCCGCTCACCTCCACCTCGGTGACCGCCACGAGCGAGGAGCTCCGGAACCAGAGAAAGTAGGCGGCGGCGAGCCCCGCGAGGACCAGCGCGGCGATGATCAGGTAGGTGCGGATGGAGCGCTTCGGCCCTTTGGCGGCGAGCTTCGCGGGGGCCCGTCCGGCGGGCCTGCGACCCGTGGACTTGGAGCGCTTGACCGCGCCCCGGCGCGCCGCGGGCTTGGTCTTTGGCCTTGGGGTCTTCGCGGAGGCCCGCGCCGCGCTCGGCTTGGCCCGGGGGGCCTTGGCGCCGTGACCGCGGCGGGCGGTGGTGCGGCTGGGCTTTCGGCTCGCGGCGCGCCGCTTGGCCGCAGGGGTCGAGGTCCGGCTTGGCACGTATGTAGGTTCGCCGCCCGCCCCCCGAGCTCCTGCCTACGCCGGGGCGAGCTCCCAGTCCTGCGGCCACTCCACCTCGCCCAGGATCTGCACCTCCGGTTCGAGCACCACCCCAAAGCGCTCGTGGACGCGCCGGCGCCCCTGCGACATCAACTCGAGGATGTCGGCTGTGGTGGCCTCCCCGGCATTCTCGACGAAGTTCGCGTGCTTGGGCGCGAACCGGGCGCCGCCGACTCGGAGCCCGCGGCACTCGGCGGCGTCGAGGAGCTGCCCGGCGCTTCGCCCCCCGGCGCGCGGGTCGCCGGGGTTCTTGAACGTCGAGCCGAAGGTCTTGATGCCGGAGGGCTGGGCCTCGCGGCGCATCTCGCGCATCTCGGCCAGCGTCGCCTTGATCTCCTCGCTGTCGCCCGGCGAGAGCGCGAAGGCCGCCCGGGCGACGACCTCGCCGGGCGTGAGCTCGGAGTTCCGGTAGGTGAATCCCAGGGCCTCTGGCTCGCGCCGGGCCATCCCCGCGGCACTGGCCACGTCCACCCACTCGAGGATTCGCTCGAGCTGGCCGCCGTAGGCGTTCGCGTTCATCCGCACCGCGCCGCCGACGGTCCCGGGGATGTTGATGCCGAACTCGATCCCCGTGAGCCCCCACCGCGCGGTCTTGGCCGCCGTCGAGGGAAGGCGCACGCCTCCCCCGCAGACCAGCCGCGTCCCCTCGCGTTCGGTCTGGGCCAGCTCCCCGGCGAGCTTCATCGCCAGGCCCCGGAAACCGTCGTCGGAGACCAGCAGGTTCGATCCGGAACCCACGATGCCGAGCGACAGGCCCTCGGAGTCCGCCCAGCCGAGGATCTCCAGCAGCTCGCTTTCACTCGCCGGCCGGGCGAAGAGGTCGGCGGCGCCCCCCGTGCGCACAGTTGTAAGGCGCGCCAGTGGGTAGTCGCGCTCAACCGCGTCGGGCACCGGGCTCACGGCCCGTCCCCCGCTTCCACCAGCGCGTCCGCCACCTCGACCACGTCGCCGGCGCCCAGGGTGACGAGCAGGTCGCCCTCGCCCAGCCGCGGCTCGAGGGCTCGCCGGGCCCCGTCGAGGTCTCGCATCCACCACACCGGCCGGCCCCCGGCCCTGTCGGCCGCGGCCCGCGCGACGTCGAGCCCCGAGACCCCGGCGAGCGGCCCCACCGGCTTTTCCCTCGCGGGGTACACGTCGAGGACCCCGATCTCGTCGGCGGCCGTGAGCGCCGCGCCGAAGCGCGCGGCCAGCGCCTTGGTGCGCGAGTAGAGGTGCGGCTGGAAGACAGCGATCAGGCGACGGGGGCCGAGGGCTCGCAGCGCGGCGAGCGCCGCCGCGACCTCCGTCGGATGGTGGGCGTAGTCGTCGTAGACGAGCGCGCCGGCGTAGGTGCCCTTGCGCTCCAGGCGACGCACCATGCCGGGGAAGGTGGCCAGCCCCGCCGCCAGCTCCTCGGGGTCGCCGAGGCTCGCCAGTTCGAGCGCTGCGTAGGCCCCGCGGGCGTTCAGCAGGTTGTGCTCGCCGGGGACGCCCAGGGCCAACTCCGGGCCCGGCCCGTCCACCCCGAAGCGAACGACTCGCTGCGCCCCCGCCACGGTTCCCAGGGAGGGATCCGGGCCGAGGACGAGGGTCGAGGACGGTTGCGCGAACGCGCGGAAGGCCTCGTAGAGCTCGGCGCGTGAGCCCCATCTGGAGTGGTGGTCCAGCTCGATGTTCGTCACGACCGCGATCTCCGGGCGCAACTCGAGGAAGCTCGCATCGGACTCGTCGGCCTCGGCGATGACCCACTCGGCGCCGTCCACCCAGCCGGCGTTCGCGGGCCCGCCCCCGGCCCCGGCGCCAGGCAGCTCGCCTCCAAGGAAGTACGAGGCCCCGCCGCGGGCCGCCCAAGCGATCATCCCGGCCGTCGTCGTCTTGCCGTGGGCCCCGGCGACCGCGATCAGCCTGTACCCGGCGCACAGCTCGGCGAGGAGCCGGCCGCGGTGGATCACGCGCTGCCCGCGCTCGCGCGCGAGCCGGAGCTCGGGGTTCTCCTCGGGGATGGCGCTCGAGACGACTATCTCGGCCTCGGCGGGGACCCTCGCCGGGTCGTGCCCCTCATAGGCCTTGATCCCCGCGGCGGCGACCCGCTCGAAGTAAGTGCTGCGGGCCCGGTCACTACCGCTGACCGCCGCCCCGCGGGCATTGGCGACCAGCGCCAGGCCGCTCATGCCCGCGCCGCCGATCGCGATGAAGTGAAGGGTCCGTCCCTGGAGATCGCTCATGCCACGACGCGGAGGATCTCCGATGCGACGCGCTCCGCGGCGTCGGGACGGGCCAGCGAGGCGGAGGCCCGCGCCATGGCGTTCAGCCGCTCGGTGTCCGCGAGGAGCTCGGCCGCCATGGTGGCCACGGCGGGACCGTCGAGCGCCTCGTCGGAGATGACCTCCGCGGCGCCCGCATCGCGCATCCATTCCGCGTTCAGGCGCTGGTG
Organism: Solirubrobacterales bacterium; assembly: GCA_051004675.1. Lineage (GTDB taxonomy): Bacteria > Actinomycetota > Thermoleophilia > Solirubrobacterales > 70-9 > JBDTSW01. The sequence continues at coordinate 10,038 of JBPCKC010000036.1, read as the reverse complement.
GTCGGCGGCGGCGTGCGGATAGGGCACCAGGATCGCCGGCCGGCCGGAGGCCACGAACTCGAAGATCGAGCCGCCGGAGCGCGCCAGCACGAGGTCGCACGCTGCCAGCGGGTCGGCGAGGCTCGGCTCGTACTCCAGCAGCGTGTAGTGGGGCACCTCGCCCGCCGCGTCCAAGCGCTCCCGGGCGGTCGGGAAGTCGCGGTGTCCCGCTATATGCAGGACGTGGAAGTCACGAGGGGGTGAGTGTCCGGGGGCGGGTTCGACGAACGCAGCGAGCGCGGCGAGGTTGATCGAGCGGGCCCCCTGGCTCCCCCCGAAGACCAGCAGGCAGGGGCGGCCGGGGTCGATCCCGAACCTGGCCCGCGCGGCGGTGCGGTCGGCGCTCAGGATCGAGGCGGGGACGGGGCGGCCGGTGACGGTGAAGCGCTCGCCCTCGAGGCCGGGGATCTCGAAGGCGAGGCATACCCGGGCGGCACGGCGCGCCAGCAGCCGGTTGGCGAGGCCGAGGTGGCGGTCAGCCTCCGTGAGCACCAGCGGCAGGCGCAGCCGCAGGGCGGCCAGCCCGCCCGGCCCGGCCACGTAGCCGCCGCCCCCCATCACAACCGCGGCGCCTCGGCGCCGCAGAAGGCGGCGGGCCGCGGGAACGGCGCCCGCGGCGCGCGCGATGGCGCCGATCGCCTTGAGCGGGTTGCCCCGGTCGATCCCGCGCACGTCCAACAGCTCGACCTCGTAGCCGGCAGCGGGGACCAGCTCAGCCTCCAGGCGCCCGCGCGCGCCGAGGAAGAAGACGTCAGCGCCCTCAGCCCGAAGCGCGTCCGCGACGGCCAGCGCGGGCACCACGTGGCCCGCTGTTCCTCCCGCGGCTATCGCGACCGTTGGCACGGCTGGACTGACTCCTCCCGGGACCGCCGGCGCGGCCCCCTTCGACGACGCGCAGTTTCGCATCGCCTGCAGCGGCCCGCGCGGTGACCGGACGGCGCATGGGCGCCCGCCGCGGCCGGGAACGCTTGGCCGGGGCTCGTTTGGCCGGCGCCCGGCGCTTGGCGCGCCGTGTGCCGGACGGCTCGGGACGCGGGGCGGCGGCCGGCACGCGGGCCCCGGCGGCGATGTTGAGCAGAAGCCCCACGGCCGCGAGCATCATGAGCAGGCTCGAGTTCCCGTACGAGACGAACGGCAGCGGCACGCCGGTCAGCGGCGCCAGGCCCATCACCGCGAACAGGTTGATCGTCGCCTGAACCATCACGAGCGAGACCAAGCCCGCCGCCAGCAGCTTCGTGTAGCGATCGCGGGCGCGCTGAGCCGTGCGCATGCCCGCGTAGGCGAACAGGCCGAACATCGCGGCCAAGCCCACCATCCCGAGCAGCCCCATCTCCTCGCCGATGACCGCCGCGATCATGTCCGTGTGGGCCTCGGGCAGGTAGAAGGCCTTCTGCAGGCTCTCGCCGATCCCGACGCCGAAGGTCCCACCCGATCCGAGCGCGATCTGCGCCTGGGTCGCCTGAAAGCCCGCGCCCGCGGGGTCGGCGCTGGGATTGATGAAGCCGGTGAGCCGCTCCATCCGGTAGGGCTCGATCACGATCACCACGAGGATCAGGCCCACGAGGACGGCTCCGATCAGCCCGAGGTGTCGCATCTTGGCCCCGGCCGCCACCAGCATCGCGAAGGCGGTGAAGCAGGCAACCATCGCCGTCCCGAGGTCCGGCTCGAGCACCACCAGCCCGCAGATCACGCCGACGGGCATGAGAAACGGCACCATCTCGCCCACCGAGCGGCACAGACGCGGTCGGGTCGCGAGCAGCGCGGCCCCGTGGAGCACGAGGGCCACCTTGGCGACCTCGGAGGGCTGGATCTGGAAGAGGCCGGCCCCGATCCAGCGCTGGGCACCGTTTGCCTCCATGCCCACCCCGGGGAGCAAGACGGCTATGAGCAGCCCGATCGACACCGCCATGATGAGCGGTGTCAGGCGATAGATCACGGCGACGCCGCGGATGGCCAGGACCCGCATCGCGAGCAGGCCGAAGACCCCGAAGAGCAGGGTGCGCTTGAGGTAGTACGCGCCGTCGCCGCTCTCCCCCAGAAGCGAGGTGGTGGAGGAGGCGCTGAAGACCATCACGACCCCCAGGGCGACGAGGCAGAGCGTCACGGTGAGGAGCAGGGAGTGCTCGATCGGCGGGGCTCCCGAGCGCCGGCGCGGGCCCAGCGCGCCCAGGCGCAGGGCCTTCACGAGAGGGCCTCAGCCAGCGAGCGGAAGCGCTCGCCGCGCTCCTCGTAGTCGCGGTGGGCGTCGAAGCTTGCGCAGGCGGGCGCCAACAGCACTACCTCGCCGGGCTCGGCGGCCGCGGAGGCCGCGGCGAAGGCCGCCTCGAGATCTGGGTAGCGGTCGTGTTCGACGCCAGCCTCCCAGGCGGCTTCCAGGTCTCGCTCGAGGTCCGCGGCGGTCGCGCCGATCAGGTACGCGGCGCGGGCGTGCCCGGTCAGCGGCTCGGCCAGGGCCCCGAAGCTCTCGCCCTTGGAGCTCCCTCCGAGGATGACGTGGACGGGCTCGGAGAACGCCAGGACCGCCGCCCTCGCGGCGGCGACATTTGTTGCCTTGGAGTCGTTCACGTAACCCACGCCGCCGACCTCGGCGACCCGCTCGAGGCGGTGCGGGACGCCGGCGAAGGCGCGCAGCCCCGCCACCACCGCCTTCCGCCCGAGGCCCATCGCCAGCGCGCAGCCCGCCGCGGCCATCGCGTTCTCCGCGTTGTGAGCGCCGGGGATGGCGAGCTCATCGAGGCCGATGAGAGGCTCGCCCCCGGCGATGATCGTTCCCGCGGCCGAGTGGATCTCGCAGCCGGCGGCCTCGCACGAGCCGCAGAATGCGACCCGCCGCGCGGCCCCCTCGAGCTCACGGCCCTCCAGCGCAGGCTCGCAGCCGTTCAGAACGGCGACGTCGCCGGGGCCCTGGTTGGCGAAGATCCGCAACTTGGCGTCGAGATAGGCGTCGAGGTCGCCGTGGCGGTCGATGTGGTCGGGGCTGACGTTGAGCAGCGCCGCGCACTCCGGCGCGAAGTCCAGTGTGTCCTCGAGCTGGAAGGAGGATGCCTCGCAGACGACGGCGGCGTGCGGGCTCACCTCGCCGACCAACGAGGCGAGGGGCGTGCCGACGTTGCCGGCCACGACAACGGGCTCGCCGGCTGCGCGCCAGATCTCGCCGAGCAGCTCGGCCACGGTCGTCTTGCCGTTCGTGCCGGTCACCGCCACAAACCGGTTGGGGAGCAGCCGCCAGGCAAGCTCGAGCTCGCCCAGCACCGGGATTCCGCGCTCGCGAGCCGCTGCGATCGCCGGGGCCTGCCCGGGGACCCCGGGGCTCTTGACGACGCAGCGAATGCGCGCGATGTGGCCGAGTCCATCGTCATCCAGACTGATTTCGACGCCGGGCCCCGTCAGCCCTGCCGCGGCCGGCGGAGCGCCCGAGTCCACCCCGACCACCTCCTCCCCCCTCGCGGCCAGCAACCGCACGACGGCCTCGCCGGAACGGGCGAGGCCGACGACGAGATAAGGCCCTCCGGGCAAGGGCGGCCGTGGCTTCGACGAGCCCATGAATGGGAGTTCGGCGCCCAGGCGCCGCTCCCTGCGTGGCCTTACGAACGGAGGAGGGGCGCGACGAAGCCGGTTGGGCAGTGAGCGAGAGCGAGCCGGCAAGGTGCGCGAATTCGCATGCGGTATCCGCAGACAATCCGGCACCCGTGGCGCCTCGGCGGGCCCCGGTCAGCCCAGCGAGTTCTGGAACAGCACGTAGCCGATGCCGGCGCAGACCGCGGCGACGATCCAGAAGCGGAGCATGATCTTGGTCTCCGACCAGGCGAGCATCTCGAAGTGATGGTGGACCGGCGCCATCAGGAGCACCCGGCGGCGGAACATCTTGAAGCTGAACACCTGGACCGCGACCGAGAGCGCCTCGATCACGAAGATGCCACCCAGGATGATCAGCAGGAGCTCCGTCTGCGTCATCACCGCCAGCGCGCCGATGGCGGCGCCCAGCCCCAGGGACCCGGTGTCGCCCATGAAGATCGAGGCCGGGAACGCGTTGAACCACAGAAAGCCGATCGACGCGCCCACGAGGCAGGCCGAGAGCAGCGCCAGGCCCTCCTGGCCCGTGGTGATCGTGATCGCCATGTACGCCAGGAGCACGATGCCGCAAGCTCCCGCGGCCAGGCCGTCGAGCCCGTCGGTGAGGTTGACGGCGTTGGAGGCACCGGCGACGACCAGGAAGACGAAGACGAGATAGGCCATCGGGCCGAGGTCGATCTCGGCATCGAAGATGCGCGAGCGCAGCACCGGGTCGAGGCCCACGACCTCGGTCGCGACGTACCAGAGGCCCACGGCCAGGGCGATCTGCGCGGCCAGCTTGTAGCGCGCGCTGAGCCCCAGCGAGCGCCGTTTGGTGATCTTGATGAAGTCGTCGGCGAAGCCGATCCCCGCGGCGCCCAGCGCCACACCGAGCACCGCGAGGCTCTGCGTGTCGCGCTCGGAGAGCACCAGGTATGGCACCGCGATCGCGAGGAAGATCACCAGCCCGCCCATCGTGGGCGTGCCGGCCTTCGCGTGGTGTCCCTGCGGCCCCTCCTCCCGGATCTGCTGGCCGAACTCCTTGACTCGCAGGAACTGGATGAACCGCGGCCCGAGGAAGATCGTGATGAGCATCGCGGCCATCCCCGCGATGAGCACCTCGCCGCGGTCGATTGCCGCCGAAGCGACGTCGTTGGCGAGCGCCCCGATTGGCATCGCGTCCATCACGCTACTCGCTGCCGCGGGCGGCGACGAGGGCCTCGGTGACCTGCTCGAGCCCCACCGAGCGCGACCCCTTGACGAGGATGCAGTCGCCGTCCGCGACCGCCTCGGCGACGATCGGGATGGCGGCGCCGGCGTCCGGGGCCCAGGCATCCGGCGCGTACTCGCGGGCCAGCTCCCCGACCCCGATCACCGGACCGATCCCGAGGTTGCGCGCCAGCGCGCCGACCTCGCGGTGGTAGCCGGCGGTGTCGGGGCCCAGTTCCTTCATCTCGCCGAGGACGGCCACCCGCCGCGCCTCGGGCGGAACGCCGGCCACGCCCGCCGCGACGTGCTCGAGCGCCGCGCGCATGGAGATCGGGTTGGCGTTGTAGCAGTCGTTCACGATCACGATCGCGCCGGTGAGCCTGACCAGCTCCCCGCGCAGCCGCGAAAACTCTATCCCCGGCGCCCGACGCGCCATCTCGGACACGTCGCAGCCGAGCGCCACGCCGATGCCCACGGCGCAGAGCGCGTTCAGCAGGTTGTGCGGCTCGGTGAACGGCAGCTCGAAGGCCGCCTCGCCCGCGGGGGTCGCGATCCGGGCACGCAGGTGCTCGCCGGCCTCGGCCACGTCGTGCGCGCTCACCTCGCCGCCGGGGCCGAAGGTGATCGTGTCGAGGCTGTCGTGGAGGTGGGGCTCGAGCGCCTCGGCGTCAGCCGGGACGACCGCGACCCCGCCGTCGCGAACGCCGGTGAGGATCTCGGCCTTGGCCTCCGCGATCGCCTCCAGCGTTCCGAGCAGCTCCAGATGGACCGGGCCCACGTTCGTCACCGCGGCGACGTCGGGCTCGGCGATCTCGCACAGTTCGGCGATCTGGCCCAGGCCGCGCATGGCCATCTCCAGCACGAGCGCCTCCGTCTCGGGAGGGGCCGAGAGGACCGTCAGCGGCAGCCCGATCTCGGTGTTGAAGTTCTCCGGGCTGGCGTGCACGCGCAGGGGCAGTAGCGCCTTGGCGATGTCCTTGACCGACGTCTTGCCGGTCGAGCCGGTGATCCCCACCGCCGGACAGCCCAGCTCGCGCCGCCAGGCGCGCGCGAGGAGTTGAAGCGAGCGCAGGGGGTCCTCGGCCGCGAACACCCACGACCCGGCCGGCAGCCCCTCCGCGTGCGCAGAACGCACCACGACGCCCCACGCCCCGGCCTCGATCGCCGCGGCCGCGAATCGGCCCCCGTCGCCACTGGCCCCCGGCAGGCCGAAGAAGAGGTCGCCCGGACCCACAGCCCGCGAGTCGATCGTGGCGCGCTCGGGACGGCCGTCGGGGCCTCCTGCGCGGATCTCGGCGCGCGCCTCGGACGCCACTCGCTCCGGCGCGAGCTCGATCATGGGGCCGCGAGCCCCCGCAACCCCTCGCGGGCCACATCGCGGTCGTCGAACGGGATCTTCCGGCCGCCCTCGAACTCCTGGCCCTGCTCGTGGCCCTTGCCGGCGATCACGACCGTGTCGCCGGACACGGCGGCCGCGAGCGCCATCGCGATCGCGGCGCGGCGATCGACCTCGGAGCGGATCTCCGCCCGGGCTCCGTCCCGGGCCATCCCAGCCTGGATCTCGGCGAGGATCGCCTCAGGGTCCTCGGAGCGCGGGTTGTCGGAGTTGACCACCGCGAGGTCGGCGAGCGCCGCGGCGGCTGCGCTCATCAGCGGGCGCTTGTGGCGGTCGCGGTCCCCGCCGGCGCCGAACACGCAGATCACGCGCCCGGACGTGATCCGGCGCGCGGCGCGCAGCACGTTGTCGAGCGAGTCCGGGGTGTGGGCGTAATCCACCAACACCGCGAAGGGCTGGCCCTCGTCGACCGGCTCCAGGCGCCCCGGGACCTGCTCGGCTCCGGCCAGCGCGCCCGCCGCCTCCGCCCCGCGGACGCCGAGAGCCCCCGCGGTCGCCAGCGCCGCCAGCGCGTTCGCGACGTTGAAGTCGCCCGGGAGGCCGAGCTCGACCGCGTATTCGCCGTCCGGGCCCCGGCAGGTGAACCGCGACCCGCTCGCGTCAAAACTGACCGCGGCCGCGACGTAGTCGGCAGCTTGACCCCCGGCGGAGAACGTCACCGGCTCGCAGTCACGGTCGCGGAGATCGTCCGCCAGGCGGGCGCCGTAGGCGTCGTCGAGGTTCACGATGGCGGCGGCGGGCGGGGCGGGCGTTCCCGAGAAGAGCCGGGCCTTCGCCTGGAAGTACTCGTCCATGTCCGGATGAAAGTCGAGGTGGTCCTGCGTGAGGTTGGTGAAGGTCGCCGCGGCGAAGCGCACCCGGTCCGCGCGCCCGAGGGCCAGCGCGTGGGAGGAGACCTCGATCACGCAGGCGCCGTCGCCGGCGTCGAGCATCTCCCGGAAGGTGCGCTGGAGGTCGATCGCCTCCGGCGTAGTGCGCTCGACCTCCGCCTCGGCGCCGCCGACGATCTGCTTCACCGTCCCCAGCAGGCCGGTCCGGACCCCGGCGACCTCCAGCAAATGGCGCAGCAGGAACGCCGTGGTGGTCTTCCCGTTGGTGCCGGTGATCCCGGCCACACGCAGCTCGGCCGTGGGGTCCTCGAAGAACGCCGCCGCGGCCGGCGCCATGGCCGCGCGCGCGTCGGCGACCACGGCCTGTGGAATCCCGAGCTCCAGCCTGCGCTCCACGACCAACGCCGAGGCGCCCGCCTCCACGGCCGCGGCCGCGAAGTCGTGGCCGTTGGCGCGCGCGCCGGGGACGCAGAAGAAGAGGGTTCCCTGCCGAACCTCAGCGGAGGAGTACGCGAGCTCGGTCACCTCCACTGGCTCATCGGCGGTCCACTCGGCGACCGTGGCGCCGGCGAGGACGTCGTGGAGCTTCATCGCGGCGATTGTATGGGCGGCGAGGAGAGAGCTCCCGCCGCGCCGCTACTCCGCCTCGATGCCCAGGTAAGGCAGCGCGAACTTGGCGATCTCGCCGAAGGCCGGAGCCGCGACGGTGCCTCCGTAGTAGTCGCCCTGCGGCTCGTCCACGACCACCGAGACCAGGAGCTGGGGGTTCTCGGCGGGCGCGAAGCCCACGAACGAGGCCACGAACTGGCTGTCGGAGTAGACGCCGTCGATGACCTTCTGCGCGGTACCGGTCTTGCCCGCCAGGGTGTACCCGGGAACGCTCACCTCGGAGGCGGTGCCGCCGGGGGCCAGGACACCCTCGAGCATCGTCCGGACCTTCGCCGCGGTGTCGCGCGAGATGATGCGCTCGCCCTCGGGCTCGCCCTCGGGCTCCGAGCCGCGCTGGGCGATCACGCGCGGCGGTCGCAGTACGCCGCCGTTGGCGATCGCCGAGTACGCCGTGGCCATCTGGATCGGCGTGACCGACAGGCCCTGCCCCAGCGGCAGGTTGCCCATGGTCGAGCCGGAGTAGTCCTCGGGCTTCAGCACGATGCCCTGCTCCTCGCCGGGGAAGTCGATGCCGGTCGGCGCGCCGAAGCCAAACTTCCGGATCCAGTGGTCGAAGCGCTCGGCGCCCGTCTCGAGCCCGATCGTCACCGCGCCGACGTTCGAGGACTGCGCGAGGATGTCGGCGACGCTCAGCGTGACGTATCCGCGCGGGTGCGACTCCTCGATCACCCGATCCGCGACCTGGATCGTCGGCGGCAGGTCGAACGGCGTCTGCGGCGTCACGATCCCCTCCTCGAGCGCACCCGCAACCGTGAAGGCCTTGAAGGTCGAGCCGGGCTCGTAGGTGTAGCCCGTGGCCCGGTTGGCCAGCTCCTGCTGGGAAGCGCCCGCGAGATCGGTGGGGTCCGCGGCGGGGTAGTTTGCGAGCGCCAGGACCTCGGAGGTGCGTGGGTTCATCACGATCGCCGTGGCGCCCTTCGGCGAGTAGGTCTCGGCAATGCCGGCCAGGACCTCCTCGGTGCGTGCCTGGAGGCTCGCGTCGATCGTCAGCTGCAGGTCGGTGCCGGTCTGGGCGCTGGCGAGGGTGTTGCGCTCGAGCTCCTTGCCGAGCGCGTCGCGAACGATCTCGCGCTCGCCCTCGCTGCCGTGAAGGGTCTCCTCCTGGGAGGCCTCGAGCCCGGTAAGGCCGTTGTTGTCGATCCCCACCGACCCGATCACCTGCGAGGCGAGCTCGCCCTGCGGGTAGATGCGGCGGCTGTCCGCGAGCGCCCCGATCCCGGCGAGATCCATCTTGCGGATGCGCTCGGCGGTCGGCAGGTCCACCTTGCGGGCGATGTACTCGAACCCCGACTCCTCGTCGGTCAGCGGCTTCAGGATCTCGTCGGAGTCGGCGTCCAGGGCCTCGGCCAGCTTCTCGGCCGTCTCCACCGGGTTCTCCACCTGGTAGGGCGTGGCGAAGATCGTCGCCGCGTCCTCGGACACGGCAAGCTCGGTCCCGTTGCGGTCGAGGATCGAGCCGCGAGAGCCGGGCACTGCCACCGTCTCGACCTGCTGGCTCTGGGCGTCGGCGCGAAGCTCCGCGCCCCGGACTCCCTGTAGCCACGATGCCCGGGCGACGACGATGCAGAGCGCCAGCGCGAACAGCGCGAAGAGAAGGCCGATCCGGCGCTCGAGGAGGCTCATAAGTTGTCCCCTTCGCCCTCGGGCGCCCGCACCCTTGTCACGCGGGGCGCACCCGGCTACGGGGCGACGACGCCTCCCGCGGCCGTGGCCGGGGGCGCGACCGGCGCCACCGCCTCGGCGGGCGGCTCGGCGACCGGCGCCACCGCCGGGTCCTCCGCGGCCACCGGCGCCGCCGCGGGAGCGACCGGCGCGGGCGGAATGCTCCTGGGGGCGACCGTCCCCGGCGTCAGCGCGCCGTCGGCGAGCCGGCGGGCGGCGAGTGTGGCCGTGTTCGCTCCGGACGCGAGGTAGCGGATCACCCCGGGCTCGGGCACGATCAGGCCGAGCTGGGACGCGGCGGCCTGGACCTGTTCATTGGAGAGCTCGCTCGCGATCTGGGCCTGAAGCGCGGAGTTGGCCCGCTTGAGACCGTCGGTCTGGTGTGCGACACGGCTCGATGAGGCGTTCAAGCCGAGGGCCCAGACGTTCAGGGCCACGATCCCGACCAGCAGCGCGCCGAGGACGCCGATCCAGATCCGCCCCCTGGTCATCCGCACGACGAAGCCCGAGTCCGCGATGCCGCCGACCGCCCCGGCCGTCTTGCCCACGACCACGGGGACGAATCCGGCGACCGGGGTGTTCGACCGGCCTCGCCGGCGCTGCGGCGCCGCCCTGGTCCGGGTGGTGGCAGGGCGGGCGGTCGCGCTGCGCCGCGGAGCGCGTGCCGGGACAGGGCGCGAG
>JBPCKC010000035.1:0-23791 GCA_051004675.1 Solirubrobacterales bacterium | reverse complement strand
CGAGCTGGGCGTGGACGGGGGACGAGGCCCGTACCAGGAGGTACGGGCGAGGAGCCCGGGCGCGATCCAGCGACGGCATCCGTGCGTCATCCGCGTGCGTGGGGATCGCGGAATTGCTCATCTAGCTCGCCTCAGCCCCCGGCCGCGGCCGCGAGCGTTCGCAGGTGCGCCGTGAAGCCCGCTCGCCAGGCGATGCGGGTGAGGATCCGTTCGTCGTGCGGGCGCCCGCCTCCCTCACGCGAGCGCTCCCACAGCTCGCGGACGCGATCGGGGTCGAAGACGTCGTCCCACTCCTCCGGGGCGGCGATCAGCGCTTCCAGCTCCTCGCGGCGAGCGGGCTGCTCGTAGAGGCGCGAGCGCGTCACCGGCCCGGCCGTCTCCGACTCGAAGATCCGCACGCCCGACCATTCCGGCACGAGACGCTCGACCAGCATGGGATGCAGCCGCCCCTCCAGGCGCCCCGGCGGATCCAGGTCGAAGCAGGCGCGGACGAACGCGGGGGTCGAGCACGCCGAGGCCCGGTCGTTGCGCGCTCCCAGCCCCGAGCGGAACGCCAGGCGCTGGGTGAGGTAGTAGTGGTCCAGCAGGCTCGCGCCCTCGAGGCCCAGCGCGCGGCCGGCCTCGAGGGCCACGGTGGCCTCCTCGCGGAACGCCGCGTAGCCCTCCTCGCGCGCCGCGTCGCGCTTTCTCCGGGAGGCCCGCTCGAGCTTGGTTACGAGACGGGGCGTGTCCATGTCCTCGGCGCGGGAGAGCTTGCCCTTGCTCCCGTAGTAGAAGCCGTGGCCCAGCTCGCCCCCGTGCCCGGAGACGATCGGCGGCAGGACCCCCGCTTGGGGCACGGGCAGAGGCCCGCGGACCACGGAATGCGGGTTCAGCATCCCGTCGTGGACCAGGTGGTAGTCGGCGACGCGGTCGGCCAGCGCATCGTCCTCGGTGGGGCTCTCGGCGGCGCGCACGACGTGCTCGAGGGGCCGCGGAGCCTTCTCCAGCAGCTCGCGGACGACGTCCACCTCGCCCGGCTCGAGATCAACGGTCTGGAAGGGCCCGTCGATGCCCGTGGCGACGGCGCCCGCCGCCGAGATCCGCGAGTCGCGGCCACCCGAGAGGTCGATCGCCAGGGCGCCGTCCCAGTTCGCCCGCAGGTCCCGCGCGAGCCCAAGGGCCGCGGCGGCGGCCTCGTCAGCGGAGCGCTCGAGGCTTGCCTGGCGCGGAGCCACCAGCTCGAGCGCCTCGCGCGAGCGGGCGCGGAGGACCTCGGTGCCCCCCGGCCCGGGACGAACGCGAAGCGAGCTGGCCGAGGGGACCTTGCTGGCGCCGGCGATCGCTGTCGACGCTCCGAGGATCCAGCCCGTGGCGGCCAGCACCGACCACGCCCGCACGTCGAGGGCGGGCTCGACCCCGGCGAAGACCGCCGGCGCGCCGAGGCGATTCGACCAGACCCGCACCCCCTGAGCGGCGAACTCGTAGAGGCGGGCGGCCCCGACGAAGTCGTTGGCGATCCACAGCTCCTCGCTCGCCTCCTCGCGCGTGCCCACGAGAAGCGGAGGGTTGAGGCGGGCGATCAGGTCCGGCTCGGCGGCGAGTCGCGAGGCCAGCTCGGCCGGCGCCGCGTTCAGATCCAGCTCCCCCACCACAGCGCCCCACCCGGTTGGCGCGGTGGTCCAGGCGAGCGCGCTTCTCTCACCCTCGCTCCACAGCGGCCACCGCCGGCGCTCGTCGCGCCGCACCAGCAGGGCGAGGCCGGTCCGCGCGCCGAAGCTGGCGTGCCGCTCCAGCGGCTCGGCGCTGAGCCGGGCGTAGTGGGCCGCGACTCGCTCCAGGGCGCGCCAGGCTCGGCCGTCCTCGGCCTCGCCGTCGTAGGCCCAGGCCAGGAAGGTGTGCTCGATGTAGTTCGGGACCCGGGCGGGCACGTCAGGCACGCTCATGCGTCGGCACGCTTCCGGCGCCTGGCCTGCACGCGAGCGAACGACCCATCGCTGCGAGGCTCCAGGGGCAGCCTCGCCGCCAGCCACCGGCGGCGCTTTGAGTCAGCGAGGGGCGGCTCCACCTCGTCAAGGAATCCCTCCACGTGGGCCCACCGGTGCAGATGGAGGTGGACCAGGTCGTCGAGCTCGAGGGAGCGGGCGGGCTCGGGCAGCCGCGCGCGCTGAGGCAGCGGGTAGTTGTAGGCGTCGGGCAGCTCCCAGACCTCGTCGTGGCGCTCGGCCACCGCGCCGGCCCACGCCATCTGGTCCATCAGCTCGGGCTTGGCGTGGACGCACCCGGCGTCGAGCAGACGCTCGAGCGCCCCCTCCCAGGCGGTGAAGATCCCTGCCTCGCGGCGGACGGCCAGGAGGCCTGCGTTCCAGTACGCACGGACCCGCACGCGGTCCACGGCGGTAGTCACGTAGGGCTCGGCGGCGATCCCGAGCGTCTCGTATAGGCGCCGCCACCACTCCTCCGCGCGCCCGTCCCCCGGACCCAGCGACGCCGCGCGGGCGACGCCCACCGGCTTGGCGGCCGCGGCCCACTTCCCGCCGGCCAGGGCCGACGGGGCGGCCACGAAGGCGCAGTCGCTGTCGGTGAAGACCAGCCGCTGCGCGTCCAGCTCGCGCTCCGCCCACGCCGCGACGTAGACCTTGTTCCAGGTGGGGTGCTCGGCGTGTGATGCGTTCAGGGGGCGATCCACGAGCTCGACGTCGAGCGCGGCCATCGCCTCGCGGGTGGCGGCCTGCGGGCCCAGGCCGGGCCGGGGCGCGAAGGCGTAGACCGGGGCGTCGGCATGCTCACCCCCGAACTCCCGCAGCGAGGACACGCAGAGAAGCGACTGGGCCTCCAGGGGGCCGCGCTCGACGCAAAGGAGGAAGGCGAGGGACATGGCCGGGCGAGGATATGGCGGAGCGTGCGGGAAAGAGCTCGAGGGCCGCTTGATGTGCGGCTAGGATCGCGCCCAGTGAACGGCGCTCTCTCCGACCTCCCCCTGATCGCCCGCGGCAAGGTCCGCGAGATGTACGCGGCGGACGACGAGATCGTGATGGTCGCGTCCGACCGGATCTCGGCCTACGACGTCGTCCTGCCCACTCCGATTCCCGACAAGGGGAAGGTCCTCAGCCAGATGTCCGTCTTCTGGTTCGAGACGACGGGATCGATCGTGCCGAACCACTACATCTCCCAGGACGTCCCGGCGGAGGCGGAGGGCCGGGGCCTCCGCGTGAAGCGCCTGGAGATGTACCCCGTGGAGTGCGTCGTCCGCGGCTACATCACCGGCTCGGGCTGGCGCGAGTACAAGGAGTCGGGCTCGGTGTGCGGGATCGAGCTGCCCGAAGGCCTCAGCGAGTCCGAGCAGCTCCCGGAGCCGATCTTCACCCCGGCGACGAAGGCCGAGGTCGGCGACCACGACGAGAACGTCTCGTTCGAGCGCGCCGCCGAGATCGTGGGCGACCGCCCCCTGATGGAGGACCTGCGCCGCGTCTCGATCGAGCTTTACACCCACGCCGCCGAGCACGCGGCCGAGCGCGGGATCGTCATCGCCGACACCAAGTTCGAGTTCGGCTCCAGCCCCGGGGCCGAGGTCGTGCTGGGCGACGAGGTCCTGACGCCCGACTCATCGCGCTTCTGGCCGGCCGACGACTACGAGCCCGGGCGCGGCCAGGACTCCTTCGACAAGCAGTACGTGCGCGACTGGCTCGACTCCTCCGGCTGGGACCACTCGCCGCCGGGGCCACAGCTTCCCGACGAGGTCGTCGAGCGAACCCGGGCGAAGTACGTCGAGGCCTACGAGCGCATCACGGGCCGCTCGCTGTAACAGCGCGCCGCGGTCCTGGGTTCGCGGCGCGGCGGCGCCTAAGCTCCGCGGCGTGAACCTGTTCGTCCAGGGCATGCGGCGCAGCGGGACGACGATCCTCTACGACGCGCTGCTCGAGGACCGCGAGCTGCGGTCTTTCTACGAGCCGCTGCGCGAGCAGAAGGCCTCCGTCGGCGGTGGCAGCGGGGCCCGCGACGAGGACGCCTTCGGCGAGACCGGGGCCCTGCGCGAGGAGTTTCGCCGCGAGCGCTACCCGCAACTCGACATCGCCGAGTTCAACTGGGGCGGCCCGCGCAAGCCCCCCCTGGAGGTGAAGCCCGGCCTCCCGGAGCACGCGATGGATTGGCTGCGACACCTCCTGGGCCTGGCGCCCGCCGTCGCGATCAAGGAGACCCGCTTCTACTCGAAGGTCCCGGAGCTGGCGGCGCTCGACCCCGGTGCGGCGCTCGTCCACGTAGTGCGCGACCCGCGTGCGGTGGCGGCCTCGATCGTGCTGGGCAGGGGCCGCAGGCAGGAGCGGATGCTGCCCGACGCGGACGCCTTCTTCGCCGACCGCTCGGAGCGAAAGCTCTGGTCGTGCCGGCCGATCTCGCGGCGCATGATCAAAACGGGGCTGGCGGATGGCGCCGACGAGGCCGCCCTGGCGGATCCCTCGAACGTCCTGCGGGTCCTGTTGGTCTGGAGGCTGACCTTCGAGCGCGCCTTCGTCGAGGGGCGTCGCCGATTCGGCGACCGCTACCTGCTGATCCGCAACGAGGACCTTCGAAGCGACCCGGCGGGTTCCCTTCGCTCGCTCTACTCCGTGCTCGGTCGCGAGGTGCCGGCGGAGGTGGGCGCGTGGGCCGGTGCGAACGTGCGGGAGCCCGAGCCGGTCTACGCCGGCGAGGACCCACGCTGGGGCGCCGAGCTGCGGCGCGCCGGGATCAGCGGGGAGCTGCTTGCGCAGGCCGGCTATTCCGCGGATCTCGCAGGTACGCTGCGCGAGTGAAGGCGACCGTCCTCATCCGCCCCAAGGAGGGCATCCTCGACCCGCAGGGCAAGGCGGTGGAGCGGGCGCTTCCGGCCCTGGGGTTCTCCGGCATCTCGGGCGTGCGCGTGGGGCGGATGGTGGAGCTGGAGGTGGAGAACGCCGAGGACCTCCCCTCCCTCTGCGAGAAGCTCCTCGCCAACCCGCTGATCGAGGACTACGAGATCGTGAACGGGAGCCCTGGGTGACCCGCCGGCACCGGCAGCGGAGCTGAGGATGCCGGCGGTCTTCGGTGTGGTCCAGTTCCCCGGCTCCTGCGACGAGCGCGACGCATTGCTGGCGTGCGAGCGCGTCGGCGAGGCGCGGATGGTCTGGCACGAGGACACGGACCTCTCCGGCTTCGACGCCGTGGTGATCCCCGGCGGGTTCTCCCACGGCGACTACCTGCGCGCCGGGGCGATCGCCCGCTTCTCCCCTGCGATGGGGGCCGTGAGCCGGTTCGCGGCGGCCGGCGGGCCTGTGCTGGGAATCTGCAACGGCTTTCAGGTGCTCTGCGAGGCGGGCCTGCTGCCCGGAGCGCTGCTCCCCAACGAGAGCGTCCGCTTCATCTGCCGCCAGGTGGACCTCATGGTCGAGAACGCCGATACCCCGTTCACCCGCGAGTGCGAGGCCGGTCGGGCCCTCTCGATCCCGGTCAAGCACATGTCCGGCCGCTGGTTCGCGCCGCCCGGCCAGCTCGCCGAGCTCGAGGCCGCCGGGCGGGTCGTCCTGCGCTACGCGCCGGGGCAGAACCCCAACGGGTCCGCCGGCGACGTGGCCGGCGTGCTGAACGAGGCGGGCAACGTGATGGGCCTGATGCCGCACCCCGAGCACGCGGTCGATCCCCTGACCGGCTCGGCCGACGGGCTGGCGCTGTTTGACTCGCTGGCAGCGGTGCCCGCGGCGGCCTGAGCCGACCCGATGCGCCCGACGCAGCGCTACCTCCTGCCGCTGCCCGACCCCGAGGTCCCCGAGGGGCAGGTCACGGGGCCGCCCGACCTCGTCGGGATCGGCGCCCAGCGCGCGGGCACCACGTGGTGGTGGCGCGGCGCGGTTCGCTCGCACCCCGGCTTCGCCCGCGACGTAAAGCCAGGCAAGGAGCTGCACTTCTTCGACCGCTTCTGGGACGGCCGCGAGGTCCCGGGCGACCTCGCCGCCGCGTACGCGCGGCAGTTTCCCCGCCCCGAGGGGAGGCTCACCGGTGAGTGGACCCCGCGCTACATGCACGACCACTGGACGCTCCCGCTCCTACACGCCGCCGCGCCGGACGCACGGATCCTGGTGATGCTGCGCGATCCGGTGGACCGCTACCGATCGGGAATCGCGCGCGAGCAGGCGCTCGCCGAGGACGCCGGTGAGCCGCTCGAGATCGCGATCGTGGGCGATGCGGTCCACCGCAGCCTCTACTCGGCCCAGATGCGCCGGCTGTTCGAGCTGTACGCGCGGGAGCGCGTGCTCCTCCTCCAGTACGAGCGCTGCCGGGCGGATCCGCTCGGCGAGATGCAGCGGACCCAGCGATTTCTCGGCCTCGATCCCCTGAGCGAGGTCCCCGCCGACCTCGAACGCCAGGTGGGCAGGGCGAGGGAGAAGCCCGGGCTGCCCGGGCCGCAGCTCGCAGAGCTACGGAAGCGCCTTGGCGAGGACGCCCACGCCACAGCTGAGCTGTGCCCGGAGATCGACCTCTCCCTGTGGGCGAGCGTGGACGGGTAGGCCGACATTTCGCGATCTTGCCGCCCAGAGCGGCACAATCGCGCAAAGTCGCCTCACGCTGCGCCCCCTACCTACACTTGCGCGGGTGTTGGACGAGGGGATCTGCCCCATGACAGGGGTGCCGTGCGGCGCGCCCGCCGGAGGCGGCGCGTGAAGTTGGCGATGGCCATGAAGCTCCGCGACGAGGCGGACATCATCGAGCTGAACCTGCGCTACCACGCGGCGCAGGGAATCGACGAATTCATCGTCACCGACAACGGCTCGGCTGACGGCACGCTCGAGATCCTCGAGCGCTGGCGCGACGACGGGCGCCTTCACCTGATCCAGGAGCCGAGCACCGAGGACTTTCGTGACAAGGGGCACTGGTGGGTCACGCGGATGGGCCGCATGGGGGCCGAGCTGGGCGCCGACTGGGTCCTTCACGCCGACGCCGACGAGCTGTGGTGGCCGGTCTCGGGAGACCTGCGCTCCGGCTTCGCCGGCGTGCCCGAGCCCTACGGCGCCGTAATCGCCCCCCGGACCGAGTTCGTCGCCCGCCCCGACGGGGACGGCCCCTTCTGGGAGCGCCTGACGGTGCGCGAGGCCCGCTCGGCGCTGCGGCCCAAGGTGGCGCATCGCCCGGAGCCCGACCTGCGCCTGCGCCGTGGCGCCCACGACGTCGACTTCGACGCCGACGAGCTGGCACGCGCGGGGCGCCCGGTGCTGCGCGGCATCCGCGACCGCCTGCGGCACGACGACGGGCGGCTGGTCTACGCCCCCGTGTTCCCCGCGCGGGTCGTGCACCTGCCGCTGCGAAACTTCGAGCAGTACCGCCGGCGGGTCGACGTCATGTTGCGCGGCGGCTTCGACGACGGCGCGCGCGAGCAGCTTCGCGAGGCCAAGGACGCGGGACGCCTGGACGAGATGTACGCCGAGCTGGCGGTGGACGACGACGCGGCGGCGGCCGGTGTCGCCGACGGCACCCTCGTGATCGACGAACGCCTGAAGCGGGTACTGCCCGCATTCGCCGACGGCGCGGACGCCGCCGAGGTCGCGGCCACCCTGGAGGAGGACGCCCATGCCGAGCGGGCCGCGGTGACCTTCGAGGGAATGCGCTCGCTGACGCGCTCCCAGCAGGTGCTGATGCGCCAGCGCGAGACGCTGCGAAAGCGCGTTGACCGCAAGGAGGCAAAGCTCGCGAAGCAGGCGACCGACCGCGGCGGCAGCCGGCTTCGCGACGTCGCCCGGATGCTGAACCGGCCCGGTCAGGGGCGATAGTGGCGCTGCCCTTGCGCCTGCGGCCCCGACGGCGGGCGGTCGGGGTGCCCTCGCCGTTCGTGGTCGGGGTCGGCCGCTCCGGGACGACGCTGCTGCGCCTGATGCTCGACGCGCACCCCGAGCTGGCCGTGCCGCCGGAGACCGGCTTCGCCCCGAAAGTGATCCGTGCGGGCCGCGAGCGTCCAGCGCCCGCCGCGATGACCGCGCTCCTTCGTGATCAGCGAAGCTGGGGCGACCATCGCCTCGACGAGGCCGAGCTGGAGCGGCGCCTCGCGGCCGCCGGCAGGCTTGACGGGACGGCCACGCTGCGCGCTTTCTACGGGCTCTACGCGGAGGGCCAGGGCAAGCCCCGCTGGGGCGACAAGACGCCCGCGTACGTGAGACGGATGCCGATGATCGAACGTGCCCTGCCCGAGGCGCGCTTCATCCACGTGATCCGCGACGGGCGTGACGTCGCGCTCTCCCGGGGCCGCAGGCGCCTGGCCACGGGGGACGCCCCCGGGCCGGCGCGGGTCGCCGAGGTGTGGCGCGACCGGATCCTGCGCGCGCGCGAGGACGCGAAGCGCGTGCACCACTACCTGGAGGTGCGCTACGAGGATCTCGTGGGCGACACCGAGCCCACGCTTCGCCGCGTCGCCGCGGCGATCGAGCTGCCCTGGGACGAGGCGATGCTCCGCTACTACGAACGGGCCCCCGAACGGCTGGCCGAGATGGCGCGTGACCTGCCCGCCGCGGGGAAGAAGCTCTCGCGCTCGGGCGACGAGCGCATGGCCGCGCACGCCCTCGCGGCGGAGCCCCCCAAGCCCGAGCGGATCGCGACCTGGCGGGAGCGCATGAGCGAGGCCGACCGGACGGCCTTCGAGGGGGTTGCCGGCGACCTCCTGGCGGAGCTGGGATACGAGGTGGGCAGCGGTCAGACTTCGGGCGTCGCATGAGCGCCGGCGCCACCCCCACCCCCACGCCCTTCGTGGTCGGCATGAACCGCTCGGGGACGACCCTGCTGCGGATGATGCTGGACGCGCACCCCGACCTGGCCATCCCGCCGGAAACGCACTTCGTCCCCGACCTGATCCGCGCCACGAGGCCTCTCAGGGCCACCCCGGCCGACGCCCTGGCCGCGATGAAATCTCATCGCGAGTGGGAGGACTTCGCCTTCAGCGACTCCGACGCGCTCGGCTGGCTCCAGGCTCTCGAGCGCCTAGAGCCAGGGCCGGCGGTGCGCGCCTTCTACGAGGCGTATGCCGCGCGCGAGGGCAAGCCCCGCTGGGGCGAGAAGACCCCGCGGTACGTGCTGCGGATGCCGCTGATCGCCTCGGCGCTTCCCGAGGCCCGATTCGTCCACGTCGTCCGCGACGGGCGCGACGTCGCGCTATCGGTCCTCGACCGGACCGTGAAGGACGTGGACGCGGCCGAGGTCGCGCGTCGCTGGCGGCGCAAGATCGAGCGCGCCCGCGAGGACGCCCCGACGCTCGAGCACTACCTGGAGGTCCGTTACGAGGACCTCGTCGCCAATCCGCGGCGCGTTCTCGAACGCGTGTGTGAGTTCGTCGAGCTCCCCTTCGACGAGGCGATCCTGGACTACCACGCGCGCTCCGGCGAGCGGCTCGAGGAGATGCGGCGCGAGCTGCCGGGGCTCGGCGGCTCCGGCGGGCTCTCGGTCGAGCGGCGGATGGAGACGCACAAGCGCACCACAGCGCCGCCCGACGCCTCCCGCGCCACCCGCTGGCGCGAGGACATGAGCGCCGGCGACCTGACAGCGTTCGAGCGCGTCGCGGGCGAAACGCTGGGCACGCTCGGCTACTCGCTCTCCGGCGCGCCGAGCGTCGCGTTCCTGATCTGCGTCGAGGCGGGGCAGCTCGAGCCGCAGGGGATCCTCTTCGCGCGGGCGCTGCGGCGCTTCGGTGGGCGCTTCGCGAGCTGCCCCATCCACGCCTACGCCCCCCGCGAGGGGCGTGACCCTTCGGCGGCTACACGGGAGGCGCTGGAGGCCCTCGGCGTCGAGGTTCACACGGAGGCGCTGAACGCCGAGCACGACTACTACCCCTTCGCGAACAAGATCTACGCCGCCGCGGCGGCCGAGCGCGAGCTCGACGAGGACATCCTGGTCTTCTGCGATTCGGACACAGCCTTCCTCTCTCCGCCGGAGGCGCTCGACCTCGCCCCGGGGGTGGACGTGGCCGTCGCGCCCGCCTTCAACATCAACAAGGGCACGACCGGCCCCGGGCACCGAATGGAGTCCTACTGGGACCGGGTCTGGGAGATCGCGGGCGTCGGCGAGCCGGCGCCGTTCGTCGAGACGGTGGAGCGCGAAAAGCGGATCCGCGGCTACTTCAACGCCGGGATCCTGGCCGCTCGGCGATCCTCGGGCTACTGCTCGGAGTGGCTCGAGCTGTGGCTCGCCCTGCTCGAGGCCGAGCACTTCCCCGACGGGAAGATGATGGTCACGGACCAGGTCGCGATCTCGGCCGCGGTCGCCCGCCGGCCCGAGCGCTTCACCGCCATCCCCCGCAACTACAACTTCAACATCGCGCGCAGGCCGTTCTACTCGGGCGAGCTCGCCGGCGCCGACCTCGACGAGATCGTCCACGTCCACTACCACCAGTGGTTCAATCGCCGCAACCTGCTGCGCGACCTGCGCCCCAGGCTGAGCCCGGAGACGGAGCAGTACCGCTGGCTCGACCGGCAGCTGCCGCTGGAGCCCGCCATCCGCGCGCCCCTGCCCCGGCCGGGCAAGAAGCAGCGCCCGTGGCGCATGCGCCAGCTCGAGGCTCTTCGCAAGCCCCTGCGCGAGATCGGGAGCCCGGAGAAGTGACCGCCCCCGTCCCGTTCATCGTGGGCGTCCCACGCTCGGGAACGACGATGCTGCGCCTGATGCTGGACGCCCATCCCGAGATGGCGATCCCGCCGGAGACCTACTTCGTGACCAACCTGATCGAGGCCGGCGACGGGGGGGCCGGAGCGGAGCAGCTCGCCAACGTCCTCGTCGGCCACCGCCGGTGGGACGACCTCGGGATCGACGAGGGCGAGCTTCGTTCGCGGCTGGCGGCGATCGGCAGGCCCAGCGGGGGCGACGCGGTGCGAACCGCATTCGAGCTCTACGCGGAGAGCCGGGGCAAGCCGCGCTGGGGCGACAAGACGCCCGCCTACCTCACGAACCTCGCCGAGATCCACGGGGCTCTGCCGGAGGTCCGGGTCGTCCACATCATCCGCGACGGCCGCGACGTGGTGCTGTCGGTGATGCGAATGCCCGAGCCGGATCGCCCGCTGCGCCGGCCCGACACGATCGGCCTCGCCGCCAAGCGCTGGAGCAAGCGCATCGAGCGCGCGCGCCGGCAGGCCGAGCGGCTCCCTCACTACATGGAGGTGCGCTACGAGGACCTGGTGACCGATCCCGAGCCCGTCCTGCGATCCGTGTGCGAGTTCGTCGAGCTGCCGTGGGAGGCGGGGATGTTGGACTACCACTCGGCCGCGGGCGAGCGCCTGGAGGAGATGAACCGCGCGCTCGACGCTCGCGGCGGGCTTCCGAAGCAGTCCGCCGAAGGGCGCGTCGCCCCGCATGCGCTGGCGGCCGAGCCGCCCAAGCGCGATCGGGTCGGCGTCTGGCGCACGGAGATGACGGCCGAGCAGCTCGCGGAGTTCGAGGCCGAGGGCGGCGAGATGCTGCGGGAGCTGGGCTACGAGGCGGGGAGCGACGGATGAGCCCCCTCCTTCGCCGCCGCGCGAAGCCCGGCGGGCCGCCCGCCCCCTTCGTCGTGGCCAGCCCGCGCTCGGGGACCACGCTGCTGCGGATGATGCTCGACGCCCATCCGCAGCTGGCGGTCCCGTTCGAGACCCATTTCGTGCCGGAGCTGATCGCCGCGGTCGAGGCGGGCGGCGGTCCCGATGCGGCGCTGGAGGTGATGACCGGGCATCGGCGCTGGGGCGACTTCTACCTGGAGGCCGGCGCGCTCGGCGAGCGCCTGCGCTCGCACGACACCCTGACCCCCGGCGACGCGGTGCGCAGCTTCTACTCGCTCTACGCCGAGTCGCAGGGAAAGTCGCGCTGGGGTGACAAGACCCCGGAGTACGTGGAGTTCATGCGTCCGATCGCAGGGGCGGTGGGCGAGGCGCGGTTCGTCCACGTGATCCGCGACGGGCGCGACGTCGCCCTCTCGCGAATCCGCTGGCGCCAGGAGCGCAGCGGCAAGACCCCGAAGGTGCGGCGGCTGGCCCGGCGCTGGAAGGAGGCGATCACGGTCGCTCGCGAGCAAGCGCGCAAGATCGACCAGTACCTCGAGGTGCGCTACGAGGATTTGGTGGCCGAGCCCGGGTCGACGCTGCAGCGGATCTGCGAGTTCATCGAGCTGGAGTACGACCCGGCGATGCTCGCCTATCACGAGGGGGCGGCCGAGCGGATGGCGGAGATCGACCGCACGCTGCCCGGCACCTCAGACCGGTTGGAGCTGGACGCCTCGCAGCGGCTGGCAAAGCACGAGATGGCGACGAAGCCCCCGGAGCGCGACAGGATCTTTGCCTGGCGGAACGACATGTCGGATGAGGACCGCCGCGAGTTCGAGCAGGTCGCGGGCGAGCTGCTGTCCGAGCTGGGCTACCCGGTGGGCGATGACGCGGTCGCCGCCGCGAGCGCGATCGCGGAGGGGGGCGCGGACCCCGACCCCCTCGGACGCAAAGCGGAGAAGGTGTCGGGTAGTGATTGAGCCCGCCCCGTTCATCGTCGCGAACCCGGGGTCCGGGACGACCCTGCTGCGGATGATGCTCGACGCCCATCCCGAGCTCGCGATCCCACCCGAGACGCACTTCGTGCCCGACCTGATCGAGACCGCCCGGGAGATCAAGCGCGCCGAGGATCGCAAGCCCACGGGCGAGGAGCTCGCGGAAGCGATCGCGGCGAACCGCCGGTGGGCCGACTTCCACCTCGACCGCAACGAGCTGGCGAAGCGGATGTCGGGCCGGCGCGGCGAGTCCGGCGCCCGCGCGGCGATCCGGGCGTTTTACTCCCTGTACGCGGAGGCCCAGGACAAGTCGCGCTGGGGAGACAAGACCCCCGACTACCTGCTCTCGATTCGCCGGATCGGACGCGTGTTGCCGGAGGCGCGGTTCGTTCATCTCATCCGCGACGGGCGCGACGTCGCGGCATCGCGCCGGCGCTGGCGGGCGAAGGCGGGCGGGAAGGAGCGCCCGATCGAGGCGTGGGCCGCGCAGTGGCAGCGCTGGATCGAGACCGCGCGCAAGCAGTCCGCCGACGTCGAGCACTATCTGGAGGTGCGCTACGAGGACCTTGTCACCGACACGGAGCCGACGCTGCGGCGCGTCTGCGAGTTCGCCGGGCTCGGCTTCCAGCCGGAGATGCTCGCCTACCACGAGCGCGCCGGCGAGCGGCTGCGCGAGCTGGACCGCTCGCTGCCCGCCGCCGACGGAAAGGGGGGCCGCGACGCCGGGCACCGCCAGGCCAAGCACGCGCTCACCTCCGCCCCGCCCCAGGAGGCCAAGGTCCAGGCCTGGCGGACCGAGATGACCGAGGCCGACCGGGCGGCGTTCGAGGCCGAGGCGGGCGAGCTGTTGGCCGAGCTGGGCTACCCCGTCGGAGAGGCAACCGGCTCGTGAGGACCGGCGTCGTCACCAAGTGGTTCAACCGCGGCCAGCCGGTCGTGGGCCGCTACCTGCGCTCCGCGCTCGACGAGCTGGGCCACGAGACGTTCGTGCTCGCCCGTCCCAAGAAGGAGCGCGGACCGATGCCCGGAGCGCTGGCGAGCGACGACGTCTGGGACCAGCCCGGCGTCACCGAGGGCTCGGCCTACGACATCCCGGCCGCCGAGTACGAGGCCTGGGTCGAGGTCAACGGGATCGAGGTCGTCTTCTGCGACCAGAACTACCAGTGGGACGAGATCCGGAGCCTGCGCGAGCGCGGCGTGCGGACCGTCGGGCGGTTCGTGTGGGAGCACTTCTCCCCCCAGCACGTGGAGGGGGCGCGGTCGGCCTACGACGTCGTCTACTCCTTCACCCGCTCCGAGCAGGTCCGCTACGCGCAGATGGGTATCGAGAGCCCGTACGTGACGTGGGGCTGCCATCCCGAGCTTGTCGCGGTGGGCGAGGCACGCGTGCCGGTCGGCGACGGGCTTGTGCGCATGGTGTTCCCCGGCGGGTTCCTCGGGCACCGCAAGCCGATCGAGCAGGTGATCGAGGCGTTCACCCGGACCACGGACGAGCGCCTGCGGCTGCTGGTGAAGACGCAGGTCGAACGAAAGCAGCTGCGCCCGGTGCTCGAGGCCGCCGAGCGCGACCCGCGGATCGAGGTGCTCGTGGAGGACGAGGCGACCGCCAAGCACCTACAGCGCTTCGCCGCCAACGACGTGTGCCTGGCGCCGGCGCGCTGGGAGGGCCTGGGGCTGCCCCTGTATGAGGCGATGGCGTTCGGGATGCCGGTGGTGACCAACGACGACCCGCCGCTGAACGAGGCGATCCGCGACGGCGTGAACGGGCTGCTCGTCGGCTCCTCGACGGACGGCGAGACGACGCGTTCCGGCATCCCGGTCCACACTCCGGACGTGGGCGAGCTGGCCGAGGCGATCGAGCGCCTGGCGGACGACGAGCTGCGAGGCCGCCTCAGCGAGGGCCAGCTGGCGCTGCGCGACGGCGAGCGGGCATGGAGCCACACGGTGGCCGGAATCGGGGCGCTCGCCGAGGGGCGGGGGCCCGGATGACGCCCAGCGCGCTGGGCCTGGTCTCTCGCAAGCTCCACCAGGCGCGCAGGACGCGGCGCCTGCGACGGGCGGCCGATCGCCTCTACGGGGGGCCGCCCGACCCGCCGGCGCCGTTCATCGGCGGCGCGACGCGCTCGGGCACGACGCTGCTGCGACTGATGATCGACGCCCATCCCGAGGTGGCCATCCCCTCCGAGACCCACTTCGTCCCGGACGTGATCTCCCGCTGCGTGGAGGGGCCGGTGGGCGCCGGCGAGCTGGCGGCGATCGCCACCGGGCACCCGCGCTGGGGCGACTTCGGGCTCGACGCCGGCGAGTACGCCGCGCGGGTCGCGGCGCTCGAGCCGCTGACCGCCGCCGAGGGGATCCGGGCCTTCTACCGCCTCTATGCGGAGGGTCAGGGCAAGTCTCGGTGGGGCGACAAGACGCCCGGCTACATCCGCAAGACCCAGCCGATCCAGCGAGTCCTTCCCGAAGCGCGGTTCATCCACATGATCCGTGACGGCCGCGACGTCGCCCTGTCGCTGATCCCACTGAACTTCGGCCCGTCCACCGTCACCGAGGCCGCGGAGCTCTGGGTCAAGCGGGTCAGCACCGGGCGCAGGCAGGAGCGGGCCGCCAACCACTACGCCGAGGTGACCTACGAGGAGCTGATCGCCGACACCGAGCCGACGCTTCGGCGCGTCTGCGGCTTTCTCGACCTCGGGTTCGACCCGGCGATGCTGGCCTACCACGAGCGGGCCTCGGACCGGCTCTCCGAGAAGGCGCGCGACCTGCCCAAGGAGGGCGGGCGCACCCAGCCCGCCGAGGCGCGGATCTCCAGCCACGCGCTGGCCTCCGAGGCGCCGCGCACCGACCGCATCGGCCGCTGGCGCCGGGAGATGCGCGAGGCCGAGGTGGCGGAGTACGAGCGCATCGCCGGCGACCTGCTGGCCGAGCTCGGCTACGACCTCACCACCCGCTAAGGGGTCAGACCCCCTCCGCCCCCCGATGGGGTCAGACCCCTATCACGGAAGTGTGTCATCCACGCCTGAAACACCCCCTCGGGGTCTGACCCCGGGTGGGGGTTGGAGGGGTCAGACCCCGGCGAAGTTCGGCCAGAGGTTGAGGTCGATCTCGTCGCCCAGGAGCGAGGCGAGGTCGCGCACGTCGTCGGCGAGGCGGGCGACGAGCTCCGAGCGCCAGCGCTCCGGCAGCTCCGGCTTCTCGCGCGGGCCGCCGCGCTCGAGCATCGACGCCGGCACCTCGCTCAGCGGCTCGAGTCCCAGGAACTCCCACGTGCGCGCGAGCTGAGAGAGCGTGTCGTCATGGCAGCGCTCGAGCTGAAGGACGAGGAGCTGCTCGCGGGGGAAGTGGTCGAGGACGCGCCGAAGCTGCGCCGCGTAGAGGCTGCGGTGCACCGCGTCGGAGACGCGGCCGAGGTCGATCGGCGCGCCGCCGGGGGAGCGGCGGACCGCGCGCTCCACGCCGGAGCGATAGCGCTCGACGGGGTCGCGGAGCATCACCAGCAGCCGCGCTCCGGGAGCCGCCTTGCGCAGCAGCGGCGGCGTCCAGAAGTCGAGCATGTAGCGAGGGGTCCATTCGCCCGCGATCGAGCTCTCGGGCCGGGGGAAGAGCGACGCGTACTCCTGGGCGAAGCCCGGTTGCGCCTCCTGCTGCCAGAAGCGGTTGAAGTAGTGAAGCTCCTTCGCCTGGCCCTCGATCGCCGCGACCTGGGGATGCGCCTCGACGCCGCGATACCACCACGAGGTGCCGGAGCGCTGGGCCCCGATGCCCACGAAGTCGGGCGGGCCGGTGTGCCATCCCTCGGGGCAGGCGGGCACCTCCAGCGGGCGCGCCCAGCGCGGCAGCGCGGGCTGCCGTGTCTCGGCGTTCTGTGTTCGGCCTCGTCCCAGCATCGTCTCGCGCGGGCTCTCCCGAGCGAAGCTGGCACAGTATTCCCATGCGTCGTCTGGTGGGAAGGGAACCCAATGCGCCGCCGCGCGGCACCCGGCCGGCGATCTTCGTGGTCGGGGTGGCCCGCTCGGGCACGACGCTGCTGCGCCTGATGCTCGACGCCCACCCCGAGCTCGCGATTCCACCGGAGACCCACTTCATTTCAAAGGTGATCCGCGCCTGCGAGGAGGGGGCCGACCCCCACGCCGACGCGCTCGCCGAGATCACCGGCCACCGCCGGTGGCTCGACTTCGGCCTGGACGCCGAGGCGCTGCGCGAGCGCTTCGCGACGCACCGCAGGCTCGCTCCCGGCGACGCGATGCGCGAGTTCTACGGCCTCTACGCCTCCCAGCACGGCAAGACGCGATGGGGCGACAAGTCCACCAACTACATCCGCAAGATGAAGCCGATCTCGCGCGTCCTGCCCGAGGCTCGCTTCATCCACCTGATCCGCGACGGCCGCGACGTCGCCCTCTCGCTCGTCGCGGTGCACTTCGGGCCCCAGACGGTGGACGCGGCCGCCGAGAAGTGGCGCAGCGAGATCGTGAAGGCCCGCCGCCAGGGCCCGAAGCTCCCCGGTTACCTCGAGATCCGCTACGAGGACCTGATCGCCGACCCGGAGGCGGTCCTGCGCGCGGTGTGCGAGGCGACCGACCTGCCTTGGGACGACGCGATGCTCGACTACCAGGACCGCGCCGGGGGCAGGATCGCCGAGATCGTCCGCGACTTCGACCGCGCCGAGGGCCAAGCCATCTCGGCCGACGCGCGCGCGGCGCACCACGCGAACGTGTCGAAGCCGCTCCAGTCCGATCGCGCGGCCCGCTGGCGGACCGAGATGCCCGTGGCCGATCTCACGGCCTTCGAGGGGATCGCGGGCGGCCTGCTCGATGAGCTGGGCTACGAGCGCGCGAGCGCGAGCTGAGGGCTACGGCCCGCTTTCGGCAACCTGGAGCCGCTCACCGTCGGGCCTCACCTGGAGGATCCGCCCCCCGCGCGAGCCGGCGAGGGCCAGCGTCACGTCACCGGGCTTTCCTGGCGGCGCCTCCGGGAGCCGCGCCTCGACCCGGCCGGCCGGGTCGAGCGCGAAAGTGGTCACGGCTTCGAGGTCGGCGGCGCTGCTGCGCAGGATCGCGGTGTAACGCGGCACCGCCTGGCGAAAGCCCGGGAACACGAAGCCCTGGAGCGGCTCGGAGCGCCCGCGTACCAGTTCCAGCTCCTCCGGCGCCGAGGCGTCGAACGCGACGGTCGCATCCACCTTCCCCCCGGTCAGGCGCAGCGCCTCCTCGTCGCGCTCGACGTCCACCTCGGGGCCCAGCTGGAACAGACGCTCGTAGGTGTGCACGACTTCCGATTCGACTTGGTCGTGCACGATCAGGGCGGAGCCCGGCCGGTACAGAAACAGGCGATGGTGGGTGACCCCCTGGCGCAGGAGCAGCGGGTTGCGCGCGAGCATTGCGTACCAGCCGTCGCCCTCACCCCGCGCGAGGAGGCCGCTGCCGTAGGCGTTCTCGTCGGTGATCGGCACGTCGGTCTCCGTGCGCAGCACGCTGTGGGCGCTGGCGGAGTCCTGGAAGTCGAAGTACTCGTCGAAGTCCTTGTGGTAGAGGCCGGTGTCGCTGACGACGCGGGTGCCGGACTCGTAGAGGTCGAACGACAGCTCGTCGGCGTCCTTGTGCGTATCGGAGTGAAAGCTCGCCAGGACCGCGAGGTAGGCCGCCGGCTCACGACGCTTGACGAAGGCGAGGCCGGTCCGCGGCAGCCACCGCATCCCCTCCTGGGCGAAGGCCGTCTGGAGCTCATCCGGGGTGGGCGTGCCGAGCCACGAATCGCCGTAGAGAAGCTGCTTGCCGTCGGGCTCGATCACCCAGCCGGCCGTCTCCTGGAGCTGAGTAGCGACCTCCTTCAGCTCGGGGCCGATCTCCCCCAGCTCCTCGAAGCGCTCGACGAGGCGCGAGATCGCCACCTGATAGGCGGCGGAGTGCTCGAGCCAGAATCCCTCGTCGCCGGCCAGGTGCGAGCGCAGGTTCCGGGTGAAGCGGCGCTCCGCGTGATCCGCCCAGGCCTCCGCGGCGGGAAGCTCGGGAGCAAGCCGGGCGAGCAGGAAGAGGCCGTGGTCGACGTAGAGGCCGTGGTTGGTCTCGCGGTAGTGCTCATCCCCCGCCAGGTACTGGCCATGCGCCTCGAGGGAGCGCCCAAGCACCTGGCGCTGCCTGGCGCTCAGCAGGTCCTCGCAGTCCGCCGCGGCGCTCACCCAGGCGACCACCGGGGCGCGCTCGGCCGAGACCTTGTCGATCCACGGCTTCGAGTCAACGCGCTCGCGGCCGGACTCGTAGGGGTTGACGAACGGGTTGGCGGCGATCCAGTCGAGCACGATGTCTCGCGCCTGTGCGAGGGCCGCCTCGTCGCCGCGCAGGTAGGCGTAAAGCAGGGGGTCGGTCCAGCCGAGGTCCTGAAGCTTGCCCTGGAATGAGCTTGAGTCGATGGGGTTCTGTTCCCAGTCGATCGGCGGCTCGAGCGGGAGCTTCACCTTGCGGAGGCTGAAGCGCCCCTCCAGCGCGGCGGCGAGCGTCGCCTCCTTGGGCGCTTCCACGAACGTCTCGTGCAGGGGCGGAGCGCACTGCGGGATCGACGCGCCGGGCTCATCCTCCGCGCCGCCGCAGGCGCCCAGCGCGGGCGCCGTCAGCGCGGCCGCGACGGCGAGCGCCGCCTGCGCTCGTCGCTGCCGGGGCATAAGGTCAGTTTAAGGTGCCCGGATGCCCGCTCCGCGCCCCAGACGCCTTATCGCGACGGCCGTCGTGGCAGCGGTCGCGTCCGCCGCGGGCTGCGGGAGCGAGGACGGCCCGGCGGCGGAACGGCCCGTTCCCGACGGCCCCAACATCGTCCTGATCACCAGCGACGACCAGGCGCTGGACTCGTTCAACCGCCGCGCGATGCCGCAGACCACCCGCCTGCTGGTGGACGAGGGAACGGTGCCTGAGGACTTCGTCGTCACCACCCCGTTTTGCTGCCCGTCGCGGGCCAGCCTGCTGACGGGCCAGTACGGGCACAACAACGGCGTGCTGGCCAACCGCTACCAGGACCTCCGCGACCCCGAGAGCACGCTGCCCGTCTGGCTGCACGACGCCGGCTACACGACGGTCCACCTCGGCAAGTACCTCAACAACTACGAGAAGGTCGCCAAGGACGTGGGCCCGGCGCCGGGGTGGGACGGCTGGGCCACGGTCGTGGGCGCGTCCTACTACGACTACGAGCTCTACGGAGCCGACGGGGCCACCGAGTACGGCACCAAGCCCGGCGACTACCTGGCCCGCGTGATCACCGAGCGTGCCGTCGGGGCGATAGAGGACAACGCCGAAGGCGATCGTCCGCTGTTCCTGCAGGCCGACTACTACGCGCCGCATCCCGACCCCTCCGACGACGAGCGCTGCGGCGACTCCGCGCTCCCCGACTCGCGCGATACCGACCTCTTCGAGGGGGCGAGGGCCCCGCGGCCGCCGTCGTTCAACGAGCAGGACACCTCCGACAAGCCCCCGTTCCTCCAGCGCAGCCAGCTCGACGCGAAGTCGGTCGAGCGGATCGACCGCCGCTTCGCCTGCCAGCTCGCCTCGATGCGCTCCGTGGACCGCGGCATCGCCGCGATCGTTCGGGCGCTGGAGCGAACGGGCGAGCTCGACCGGACGGTGATCGCCTACATGTCCGACAACGGCGTGGTTCGCGGCCACCACGCGATCGCCGGCGGCAAGCACGTGGCCTACCAGGAGACGCTGCGCGTTCCGGTCGCCCTCCGAGTGCCGCCGGAGCTCTTGGACGGTGCCAGGGCCCCCTCGGTGCTGGAGGGCCCAGCCGCCAACATCGACCTCGCCCCGACCTTCCTCGACCTCGCGGGAGCCAAGCCGTGCACGGCCCAGGGCGAGTGCCGGGTGATGGACGGGCGCTCGCTGGTGCCGGCGCTGGCCGGCGCCGAGCCGCTCGACCCACGCCGCGTGCGCCTGATCGAGATCGACGAAGAGGCGAACCCGGAGAAGCTCGTCGGCCCCTGCCGTTATCGCGGGATGCTCAGCGGCGAGCTCTTCTACCTCGAGCACGAGATCGCGCAGAGCCTCGAGACCGGCGAGTGCGTCCCCGTGGACGACCGCGAGCTCTACGACCTCGCGGCGGACCCCTACGAGCTGGAGAACCTCCTCCCCCCGGACGGCGGCGACGCGTCGGGCGTGCTCGCGGACGACCTCGCTCGGGTCCTTAGGGAGCTCCACGACTGCGAGGGGATCGCGGGCCGGGACCCCGAGCCCCCGGTAGGCGTCTCCTATTGCGAGTAGGCCGCCGGGGTCGCTCGCTAGATTGGGCGCCGATGAGCCCTCCGGCCGCCGAGGACGCCCGACACCGCGAGCTGGGCCTGACCGACGCGGAGTACGAGCGGATCACCGAGCTGCTCGAGCGCGAGCCGAACGGCGTCGAGCTGGCGATGTTCTCGCTGCTTTGGTCCGAGCACTGCGCCTACAAGCACTCGCGCAAGCTGCTTCGCCGTCTGCCGACGGAGGGGGAGCGCGTGCTGATGGGCCCGGGCGAGAACGCCGGGGCCGTCTCGGTCGGCGAGGGCTGGGCGGTCGCGTTCAAGGTCGAGTCCCACAACCACCCCAGCGCCGTCGAGCCCTTCCAGGGCGCGGCCACCGGCGTCGGCGGAATCCTGCGCGACGTCTTCGCGCTCGGCGCCCGGCCGATCGCGCTGCTCGACTCGCTGCGCTTCGGCGAGCTCGCCTCCGAGCGCTCGCGCTACCTCTTCGACCGGGTGGTCGCCGGCATCGGCCACTACGGGAACTCCATCGGCGTCCCCACCGTCGGCGGTGAGGTCGCCTTCGAGGCGCCGTACGAGCAGAACTGCCTTGTCAACGCCATGTGCGTGGGGCTCGCGCGCTCGGACCGTATGGTGCGCGCGGCCGCCGCCGGCGTGGGCAACTCGGTGGTGCTGATGGGCGCCTCCACCGGGCGCGACGGGATCGGCGGCGCGTCGGTGCTGGCGTCCGCCGAGCTGTCCGAAGACGACGAACACAAGCGCCCGAGCGTGCAGATCGGCGACCCGTTCGAGGAGTCGAAGCTGCTCGAGTGCTGCCTGGAGCTGCTCGAGCGCGAGCTGCTGGTCTCCCTCCAGGATTTGGGCGCGGCCGGCCTGACCTCCTCCTCCGGGGAGATGGCGTCGGCCGGCGGCGTGGGCATCGACATCGATGTCGCGCGCGTCCCGCTGCGCGAGGCCGACATGGAGCCCTTCGAGATCATGGTCTCCGAGTCGCAGGAGCGGATGCTGGCGGTGGTCGATCCCGCGAGGGTCGGCGAGGTGCTCGCCGTCTGCGAGCGCTGGCAGACGGGCGCCGCGGTGATCGGGGAGGTCACCGCGTCCGGCTCGCTGCGGATCCTCAGCGACGGCGAGCCGGTCGGCGACGTGCCCGTTTCCGCCCTCGTCGACGAGTGCCCGCTTTACGACCTGGATCCGGCCGAGCCCGACGGGTGGGCTTACGGGAACGCGGCCACCCTGGATGCGACCGCCGAGCCTGGCCAGGCCCTTCTCGCGCTCCTCGGCTCGCCCACGGTCGCCTCGAAGCGCTGGGCGTTCGAGCAGTACGACTCGATCGTCGGCTCGCGCACGGTCAGGCGGCCCGAGCAGGCGGCCGCCGCCGTGCTGCAGATCCCGGAGGCCGCCACCGCGATCGCGGTCTCGATCGACGGCAACGGGCGGCGCGTGGCCTGCGACCCCTACCGGGGGACGATCGAGGCGGTGCTGGAGTGCGCCGCGAACCTGGCGTGTGTCGGCGCCCTGCCCCTCGGCCTCACCAACTGCCTCAACTTCGGCAACCCGGAGAAACCCACGGTCGCCTGGCAGCTCGATCGGTCGACACAGGGGCTCGCCGACGCCTGCGACGCGCTAGGAGTGCCCGTCGTCGGCGGCAACGTCTCTCTCTACAACGAGACGGAGGACGGACCGATCTACCCCACGCCGGTCGTGGGCCTGGTCGGCGAGCTCCCCGATCCCTCAATGGTGCCGGGCCTTGCGCCCCGAGAGGGCGACAGCCTCACGCTGATCGGGCCGTTCGCGCCGTCGCTGGCGGGATCCGAGCTCGCGAAGCTGCGCGGGGAGCTGGGCCCGGGCCTGCCGGGCGCCGACCTCGACCGCTGCGTCGCCGCGCTCGAGCTCGTGCGCACGGTCGCCCGTGGCGGGACCGCCAGCGCCATCGGGGACGTCTCCGAGGGCGGGCTCGCCTGCGCGCTGGGCGAGCTCGCGATTGCCGGTGGCCTCGGCGTGGAGGCGGACCTCGACGAGCTGATCGAGGCGCGCGGCTGCTCGGGGGAGACCGCGCTCTTCGGCGAGGGGCCTGCCGGGTTCGTGGTCGCCGCGCCCGCGACGGCGATGCAGGGCATCATCGAAGCCGCCCGTGCCGCGGGCGCGGATGCGTTCGCGCTCGGGCGGGTCGGCGGGGAGACGCTCACGCTCGCGGGCGCCGAGGCCGAGCTGTCGATCGCGCTGGCCGACGCCGCTGACGCCTGGAGCTCGCTCGCCGAGCGCATGGGCGAGCCGGTCGCGGCGTAACGCTTGGAGCCCTCGCCAGTCCACACGGCATGCTGAAGGCAGCAGCGATCACGGCCGCGGCGCTCGGCGTCGGCTCGCTGGTGCTCCAGCGCTGGGTCGCGGAGACCCGCGAGGCGGCGATCGCGCTGGTGGTGGCCTGGTTCGCCCTGGTCGCGGTGGCCGCGCTCGTGTGGCTGCGCGACCGACCCGAGCTGCGCCGGCCGGTGCTGGGAACCCTCGCAGCCGTCACGCTGGGCACGATCGCCGTGGGCTACTGGACGGGGTTTCGCGACCGCACCGTGGATGAGGAGGTGGTGACGGCGGCCTCGCGCGCCGACGCCGCGGAGCGCGCGAGCGGGCTGTCCGCAGCGGGCTCGGAGACGAAGTCGAACGCGGACGACCCCGCGGGAAAGCCGAAGGCGCCGCAGAGGCCCGTATCGCTGGCGGCCGGGGACTTCACCGGCCAGGACGGGCACGCGGGGTCCGGCCGGGCCGAGATAGTCCAGAGCCCCGGGGGCGAGCGCAGCCTCGTCTTCACCGACTTCGACGTCGATCCCGGCGCGGACGTCGAGGTCTACCTCACGCCCGACGCGGCGGGCGTGGACGATCGCGTGGAACTGGGCGGGCTGAAGGGCAACGTCGGCGACCAGCAGTACCCGATCCCCGAGAGCGCCGACCTCGGGCGCTACGACTCGGTGGTGCTGTGGTGCACGCCGTTCACGGTGCGCATCGCCACGGCCGAACTGCGCTGAACGGCGGATGACTACGCCATAGTGCCTGCCTATGGCGGGACCCTTCCCACGTCCGGGCGGCATGTCCGTGCGCCGTGCGAGGGCCGCGGC
>JBPCKC010000034.1:0-28040 GCA_051004675.1 Solirubrobacterales bacterium | reverse complement strand
GGCCAAAGCTGGGGAAGGGGCCGCCGCCCTCAGATAAGGGGCAGCCGGACGAGAGCTTCACCCGCCACCAGCCGAGCAGCATGCCGAGGATGCCCCACCGCGGCCGGGCGTGCCAGTGGCGGCACTGGGTCTCGCCGATGTCGGCGTTCGAGACCTTGACCCACCGATGGCGCTCCGGCGCCGCGATCATGGACTCGATCAGCGCCCGGTTGGCCTCCTCGGTCTCCGCGCGGCGCCCGACCTCGCCCTGGGCGTCACGCAGGCGCACGACGAGCGCGTCGCGAACACGCTCCAGGTCCGCGACGTCGAGAACCCGCGGCCCGCCCACGGCTCCGACCTTCCACTCGATACCCCGGCGGGGGAACGCCGACGCGAACAGCTCGCCGAGCCGCCGCTCGAGCGTGGCGATCTGGCGGCGCAGGTCGTCGCGAGCGACCTTGCCCGGCGGGGGCGCCAACGCGCCGCCGCTGCCTCCGAGGAGCGCCGGAGCGTGAAACGGCGTCCGCAGGCTGCTCTCCTCGTGAGTACGAAGCTCCGCCATCGCTTCACCAGTCTAGATGAGTAAGTCCACGGCCGCGCGTGCGCGGGGGCGCACGGTGCCGAGCTGGGCGTGGACGGGGGACGAGCCCCGTACCAGGAGGTACGGGCGAGGAGCCCGGGCGCGATCCAGCGACGGCATCCGTGCGTCATCCGCGTGCGTGGGGATCGTGGAATTGCTCGTCTAGCCGCGCAGGACCCCGGCCGCCAGCCAAATCGCTTCTTCGACGGCGATGTCAGGCACGCCGGCGACCGCCACGGCGCACAGCGTCGTGCGCTTCGTGCGCGGATGCACCCCTCGCCCCTCCCCGGTCGCGCCGAACAGGAGGGCCACCGGGCGGAGCTCGTCGGCGATCACCAGCGTTCCCGGCGGCAGCTCCCCCGGGCGGCCCTCGAGCTCCTCGCCCGCCTCGCTGGAGCGGATCCCCAACCGACCTTCCAGGCGATCGGTGTCGAAGGCCCGCAGCGCGACACGCGACTCCATCGTCGCAATCGTCAGCGCATCGTCGAGCAGGTTCCGCGAGCGAAACCCCCCGTGCCTCATCCGCTCGAGCGCCAAGGCCTCGACCGGGGTGAGCTGCTCGTCGGGATCGAGGCCGATGTGGCGGAAGAAGACCCGGTACGCCCACGGGATGGACTGGTGGCGGAGGTTGATCGCCTGGGCGCCGGCGAAGCGGCTGGAGAGGATGCGCAGCCGGTCCTTGACGGCCTTCGGGCTGCGACCGGAGCCGCGATCCACGACCAGGTAGCGCAGGCCCAGCCCGGCGAACTCCTCCCGCAGGCCCTCGCCGACGTAGCCGGCCTCGGGAACGGCCTCGCTCACCCCGCCTCCTCGCCGCCGGGGTCCCGCCCCGACCCGGCGACGAGGCCCTCGAGCTCGGACTCGATCCGCCCGGGCGTGGCGTCGTCGCCGATCAGAACCTCCTCGAAGATGCCTCCGGGGCGTGCCACCCCCACGGTCGGGCATACGCCCACCCGGTAGACGTTCGAGACCGCTCCGTCGCGATCCCAGCCGACCGGCACGTCCCATCCCCGCTCGTCCACCGTTTCCTCGACGTCGGCGCGGTTTCCCCGGATCGCCACCGAGAGGAAGTTGGCCTGCCCCCGGAACCGCGCGGCCAAGTCGTAGATCTCGTCCTGCGTTTCCACGCACGCGCGGGGGGTGGTGAACCAGAACGAGATCACCAGCGGGCGATCGAAGAGGTCGCAGACGCGGATCGCGCCTTTTGGCTCGATCTCGCAGGCCGGGTTGCGGCGATCGGACTCGGGACAGGGATTCTCCGCGGTGGCGCAGTCGTCCTGGGCGATGTTCGCGTCCAGGTCCAGCGGCCCGCGCACGTCGGGGATCGCGAACTCGGCCAGCGGCTCGCCGCGGACCGGCTCGGTGCCCAGCAGGGTCCCCTCGTCGGTGTTGAAGCCGTTGATCGCGGCGACCGCGATCACGCCCACGAAGGCGAGGCCGACGAAAAGCGAGTAGCGCGCGCCCGGGCGAAAGCCGCTGGGAGCCGAGGGGCGGGGCTCCGAGCCGTCTCGCGGCGCGTCGCGGCCGGCCTCTTCCCCTTCGCTCACGCGCCCTCGGTGGCCGGACGGGGGCGCCGGCGAAGCCGCTCGCGCAGCTCGAGCATCCCGCCCTCCGCCCAAACCAGCGCCGCCGGCAGGACCAGCATCACGCCCGCCAGCGCGACGGCGAGATCGAAGACGGTGACCAGCCCGAAGTCGCGAAGCATGCGCACGTCGCTTGCGATGAGCACGGCGAAGCCGGCGATCGCGGTGGCCCCCGACGCCGCGACGGCGGCCCCGGTGCGCGCGTACGTGCGCCGCAGGGCCTGGCCCACCGACGTGCCGCGGTCGCGCTCCTCGTGGAAGCGCGCCGCGAGGATCACCGAGAACTCGGTCGTGATCGCCACGACCAGGGCGCCCAGCGTGGCCGACATCGGGTTTAGCGGCACGCCGGCCGCCTCCACCACCAGCGAGCTCCAGCCCGTCGCCAGGACGATCGGGATGAGGGGAACCAGGGCGCGAGCCAGCGAGCGGTAGACGGCGAGCAGCACCAGGGCGATCACGAGCAGCCCGGCGCCGGTGAGCAGGTAGCGGTTGGAGCCGAGCGCGGCGTTGGCGTCGGCCGCGAGGACCGGCAAGCCCACCACCTCCACCTCCACGCCCTCGGGCGGGTCGAACTCGGTCCCCGGGGTGTCGAGCTGCGAGCGCATGTCGTCGATCAGCTCCTTCTGCTCGTCGAACGGCTGCACGCGGATCCCGAAGCCGATCAGCGCGGTGCCTCCGTCGCCGCTCTCGTCACGGCTGACGACCGCTTGCGAGAAGTACTGGGGCAGCAGGTCCAAAAGCTCGCGGATCTGCGTGCGGCTGGGGAGATTCTGCCCGGCGAAGAGGGTCGCCAGCGTCGTCCCCGGGCACAGCTCGACGTCGTCGTCCTGGCAGGTGGACTCCCCGGGCTCGTACCCGTGACGGGTGAGCAGACGTTGCTCGTACTCGGCCATCCAGGCGATCACCTGCGGGTCGGTGAGGTCCTCCGCCTCCACCGTCACGTAGACGTCGCCGGAGACGCCGGTGGTCTCCTCCAGGCGGTCCACGTCCTCTAGCTCCGGCAGGTCGGCGGGCAGGAGCTGGCGGATGTCGGAGACCAGCTCTGTTCGCGTCCCCGCAATCCAGCCGGCCACCGCGAGGATCAGCCCCGCGAGAAGCACCTTTCCCGGAGCCCCGATCGAGGCCGCGAGCGCGGAGCGGCCCCAGCTGGAGAGCGTCTTTCCGACCGCCTCCGTGCGCCTGCGAGCGGATTCGCGCGAGTCGGCGCCGCGCGAGCGCCGCCTGACCTTGGGCGTTCTAGGCTTGGACACCATCGAGAGGGCAGCGAGTCCGGCCGTCAGCGCGAAGACGAACGCGACGCCGACGCCGACGACGAGCAGCAATCCGAAGCCGCGGATCATGGGGATCGGGGAGAGCAGCAGGACGAGGAAGCCCGCGGCGGTGGCCAGCAGCGCCGTGGCGATCACCGGGCCGCCCTTGGCGGCCGCCTCGACGGCGGCGCGTGGCGGCGAGGAACCGCCGTCCAGGCTCTCGCGAAAACGAGCTTGGAACTGGATGGCGTAGTCGACGGCGAGCCCTGTCAGCACCGGGAGGACGGCGATCGAGGCCATCGTCAGCGAGCCGCCGAACACCGCCAGCAGGCCGAAGACCACGCCTGTCGAGCCCAGCGCGATCGCCAGCGGCAGCAGCCGCAGCGGCGGCCCGAACACGAGCGCGAGGACGATCGCCATCACGGCGAGGGCGACGGCGAGCAGCACGAAGATCTCGGTCGAGAGCTTCTGCGCCAAGCCGTCGAAGATGACCGGGACGCCGCTCACGACGTACTCGCCGCTTCGCAGGTTGAAGGCGGGGTCGGCGACCGCCTCGCGGAACAGGCCGATCGCGCGCTCGCGCTCGCCCTGGCTCAGCCCCGGATCGAGGCGAACCGTGATCATCGCCGCCCCGGCGTTCGGGAACAGGAAGTTGAACCGCGCCTTGGGCGTGCCCGACGCCTGGGCCGGGTCGAACACCACCGCCGAGACGTATGTGGGGTCGTCGATCCGCGGGATCCCGCTCAGCCCGTACCGCGTCGCGGCCTGAAGGAGCTGCTCCTGGAAGCCGGCGAGGACCTCCTGGTATGCGGCCTCCGCGTTGCGAAGCTGATCGTCCTCGGAGGCGCCGGCCTCCTTCGCCGCGTTGGCCGCCTCGCGGGCGGCCACCGCCGCCTGCTGCTCCGCAGCCTCGGTTTGGTCGCGAAGGACGTTCTCGGCGGTGATCGCGGTCTGGTTGAGGAACGTGGCGGGCCCGAAGACGACATCTGCCGGTCGCTCCTCCGACAGCCGCGCACAGACATCGGGAGCATCGGCGTCCTCGCCAAAGACCCGGCCCTCCGGCGATGACCCCGCCAGGCACGCCTCCAGCGCCAGGATGGTTCCCAGGTCCTCGCTCAGCATGAGCTGCTGGAGGTCCCCCTCGACCAAGATCCGCACCGGCTCGCCGCCGAACTCGTCGTAGAAGTCCTCCGTGGCCTCGAACGCCTCGGAGCCCGAGTCGACGAGCGAGTCGGGGTTGCGGTCGGCCTCCAGCCCCAGCGCGCCGACGGCCCCCACGAGCGAGAGCAGGATCGCGAGGGCCACGACCGGCGCCGGGCGTTCGACCGCCCAGGCAGCGATGCGCGTCAGGACGTCCCTCATCGCCGGGAGGTTAGGCGCGCCACGTTAAGGCGAGGTTGGGACACCGAAGACGGCGGGGCGCTGGCCCCGGGCCGCCTAGTCCATCGCGAGAGGGCCTTCTGTCTCCGCGTTCAGGAACTGGCTGACGAACTCGTTGTCGGAGTCGAAAAGCTCGTCCGAGGGACCGGACTCCACGATCTTGCCCTTCCACAGCACCGCGATGAAGTCGGCGATGCGCCGGGCGGTGCCGAGGTCGTGGCTGATCACCATGTAGCAGCCGCCGTTCTCGTCGTGGATCTCGCGGATCAGCTCGCACAGCAGGGCGGTGCGGACCGGGTCGAGGCCGGAGTCGGGCTCGTCGAACATGACGATCGCGGGATCGAGCACCAGCGCCCGGGCGAAACCGGCGCGCTTGCGCATCCCTCCCGAGAGCTCGTTGGGCATCTTGTCCCACGCCTCGGCCAGGCCGACCTCGAGCAGGCGGCGGTTGACGATCTCGCCGATCTCGTCCTCGCCCTTGTCGGTGTGCTGGCGCAGCGGGAAGGCGACGTTGTCGAAGATGTTCATCGAGCCGAACAGTGCGCCGTCCTGGAAGAGCAGGCCGAACTTCTTGCGCATCTCGAACAGCTCGTCGTCGCTCATGCCGGGAACCGACTCGCCGTGAACCAGCAGGTCGCCCGAGTCCGGGTACAGCAGGCCGACGATGTGCTTGATGAGAACGCTCTTTCCCGTCCCCGACGGCCCGAGAACCATCGAGACCTGGTCGTCCGGGAGCCCGAGGTTGAGCCCGTTGAGGATGCGCATGCGGCCGAACTGCTTGACGACGTCGATGATCTCGATCGCGTCCTCGCCGCCATGGTCGCGCTTCTCGCCGGTGTGCCAACGGTACGGGTTGCTCTCGTCCGAGTTGACGCCCGGCAGGACGTAGTCCTTGTGAAGGGAGCCCAGCTCCGGGGCGTGCTCGACGTACTCCCCCTCGTCGCCGCCGCGCCCGTCGTAGTCGCCGCCGGCGTCGTCGTACTCCGTCTCCGCCTGCGCGGGCTCGGTCTGCGCCTCGGCCTGCGCCTCGGTCTCGTCCTGCTGGTTTTGGTTGGTCTCGTCAGCCACTGGTAGTGCTCTCCTTCTTGCGGCGCCCCCACCGGGGCCCGTTCAGCCTCCGATGGGCGCTCTCGGGTTGGCGCCCCAGAAGATCAGTGTTCCCATCATCCCGATTACGTGCACCAAGACGATGTTGAGCACCATTGACTTCGCCGTCGCGGTGCCCACCCCCACCGGGCCGCCGGCTGCGTTGTAGCCGTAATAGCAGCCGACCAGCACGATGGTCGTCGCCATCGCCATGCCCTTTATCAAGCTGAATATGAGGTCGGGTGGGTTCTGGAACATCCAGAAGATCAGGAAGTAGCCGCCCGAGGAGACCTCGCCTACCTGCTCGACCACCGCCAGGTAGGAGGCGAAGAAGCCGACGCCGATCCCGGCGAGGTAGATGAACGGAAGCGTGATCCAGGCGCCCAGCAGCCGGGTCGCGCAGAGATAGATCATCGGCTGCACGCCCATGACCTCGAGCGCGTCGATCTCGTCGGAGATCCGCATCGAACCGAGCTCGGCGACGATGCCGGTGCCGACCTTGGCCGCCATCATGTACCCGAAGGCGTAGGGGATCACCTCGCGCAGGTCGCACCAGGCGGCGAAGACGCCGGCGTTCGACGGCGCGCCGACCGAGCGCGAGAAGTAGGCGCCCTCGATGCCGCACGTCAGGCCGAGGATGAACGTGAGGCCCCAGATGACGACCGCCGAGCCGAGGATCAGGATCCCCGCCTGGCGCAGCGCCTCGCCGAAGAACTGGAAGACCCTGCCGTTGTAGACGAGGATCATCACCCGCCCGCCGAAGCGAGCGATCTCGCCGAACGAGTCGAGCCAGTCGCGGGGTACGGCGAGCCAGCCCACTAGACGAGCCTCACTTGATCACCGAGATCTCTGGGTTGGTCGCCAGCAGCGTCTGCGTGAAGACGTAGTTGAGGGCGAAGACCCCGAGGAAGGCGATCACGACCGCTTCGTTCACGGCACGGCCCACCCCCTCGGCGCCTCCGGACGCATTCATCCCTTTGTAGGAGCAGACGACGGCGATGATCGCGCCGAACATCGTGCACTTGAGGATCGAGCCCCAGAGGTCGGTGACGGAGGCGTTGTTGAAGAGCGTCGCGAAGAACCCGCCGAGCGGCTGGCCGTAGGCGAGCTCGGCGAAGATGCCGCCGGTGATCCCGAAGAGCAGCGCGTAGATGTCCATCAGCCCCGTGATCAGCATCAGCGCCAGGAAGCGCGGCACAACCAGGTTCTTGATCGGATCGACGCCGAGCACCTGCAGGGCGTCGAGCTCCTCGCGGATCTTGCGGGCGCCGAGGTCGGCGG
The DNA here is from genome assembly GCA_051004675.1 of Solirubrobacterales bacterium. Taxonomy (GTDB): domain Bacteria; phylum Actinomycetota; class Thermoleophilia; order Solirubrobacterales; family 70-9; genus JBDTSW01. Next base: position 20,901 of record JBPCKC010000034.1, on the reverse strand, counting down.
TGATCGCGGTGCCCGCGACGCCGGCGACGACGACCGCGGTCACGAACGGGGCGAACTCGCGCACCGAGGCGAGGATGAAGAAGCCGCCGAGGCGGTCGAGCGCGCCGAACAGGGAGAGGAAGTTCGCGGCCTGGAGGCCGGGGGCGCCGAACCCGAACGCGATCGTGGAGATCATCATCGGGAACCAGCAGAGCTGGAGGGCGAAGAGGAACTGGGAGATGAACTCTCCGCCGTAGGGATATGGAGGCCGGACGACCGCGCTGATGGTCTTGCCGGTCAGGATCATCATGTTCCCGACCTCCTCGAACATCGATTTGGCCGGCAAAAATGCCCTATCAGCGACTGATCTGACCATATCTCTCTCCCGCCACGCGGCCCGTTGACCCGAGGCTGCGCACAGCGTATTGGATGCTGCGGGCGCGCGCCACCGACAACTGTTGTGCTGCGGTTGAGCTTCACTGGCCGGCGAGCCAGGTTCGTCCGGCCATGGCGACGCCCGCCACGATGGTATGTTCCCCGCGCCTTGGGGGAGACAGGCAAATCCGCCCGTCCGACGCGAGACCGGGCACCAAACACACGGATCGCGATCGCCATGGCCCTCAGCGGTGCCGTCGTCGCCATGTCCGGATGCGGTGGATCCGAGGAGTTGCGACAGGACGCGGAGGAGCCCTCGGGTGAGTTCCCGGTCGAGGTGGCCGACGCGAAGTTCCCGACTCGCCAGCGCCTCGCGCAGACCAGCGACCTGTCCCTCGGCGTCGAGAACATCGGCGAGGAGCAGATCCCCGACCTCGCCGTCACGATCTGTATCGACTCCTGCGAGGCGGACGGGCCCTTCTCGCTTCGCTCCGAGCAGCCCGGACTCGCCAGCCCCAACCGGCCCGTGTGGATCCTGGAGCAGGACTACCCCAAGCTGCTCGAGCCAGGCATAAGCTCCAACGAGCTCGACGGCGAGCCCACCGCGGGCGCCGAGGCGGCCCAGACCAACACCTTCTCCTTCGGCGCCGTCGCCCCGGGCGACGAGCTCGCGGCCGTCTGGCGGGTCACCCCAGTCCGAGCCGGCACCTACACGGTGAACTACGAGATCGCGGCCGGCCTCACGGGCAAGGCCAAGGCGATCGCCGCGGACGGCAGCCCGGCCGAGGGCTCGTTCGTCGTCACCATCACCGACGAGCCGCCCAATGCCACCGTCAAGCCGGACGGCTCGATCGAGATCGAGAAGCAGAAGTAGACGACTGTCTAGCCTCCGTCGGGTGACGCGCACAGCCCTCGCCGCGCTGCTCTCGCTGCTCACCGCACCCTGCCTCGCGGGTTGCGGGAGCGAGGACGATGAGCGTTCGACGGCGCAGGCGCCCCCCGCCGCCACGACCGCCGGGGAGCAGCGGAGGAGCCATCGCCCGCCGCCGGTCGGGGACGGCAAGGGCGGTGTGGAGCTCGAGGAGATCGGGTCCTTCGACAGCCCCGTGTACGTGACCCAGCCGCCGGAGGGAGACGACTCGCTCTACGTGGTCGAGCAGACCGGCAAGGTCCAGCGGGTGCCGGAACGCGGCGGGCCCGAGGTCTTCCTGGACCTCTCCGGCGAGGTGTCGTGCTGCGGCGAGCAGGGGCTGCTCTCGATCGCGTTCGCCCCGGACTACGCAAAGTCCGGCCTGCTCTACGCCTCCTTCACCAACGCCGACGGGGACTCCCGGATCGTCGAGTACCGCTCCGAGAGCGGCGAGCCGGTGGACGCCTCGGAGGGCCGCGAGGTCCTGGCCGTCGATCAGCCCTACCCCAACCACAACGGCGGCCTGGTGATGTTCGGGCCGGACGGCTCGCTGTACGCCGGGTACGGGGACGGGGGCGGCGGCGGCGACCCGGAGCGCAACGCCCAGGACCCGGGCACCCTGCTCGGCAAGCTCGTGCAGGTGGACGTGGGACGCTCCGCCGACCACCAGATCGTCGCGATCGGGCTGCGCAACCCGTGGCGGTTCTCGTTCGACCGCGAGACCGATGACCTGTGGATCGGCGACGTGGGCCAAGACGAGTTCGAGGAGATCGACGGGGTCAGCGGCGAGGACGCACGGGGGGCGAACTTCGGCTGGTCCGCGTACGAGGCCGACGTCCGCTTCAACGAGGACCAGGACGCTCCCGGCCATACCCCTCCGGTCTTCACGTACAGCCATGGGGAGGGGTGCTCGGTGACGGGGGGGTACGTGGTCCGCGACCCCGAGCTGGAGAGCCTCTACGGCCGCTACCTCTACGGCGACTACTGCCAGGGCGAGCTGCGCAGCTTCACCGCCGAGCCCGGCCGCAAGGCCGGCGACGACACCATGCTCGGCGTCCCCGTGCCCGGGCTCAGCTCGTTCGGCGAGGACGTGGCGGGCCATGTCTACGCCGTGTCGGTCGAGGGGCCGGTTTACCGCCTCGCGCCCGCCGGGGAGCGGTAAGCTCGTGGCGATGACGGGTGGGACCGTGATCGGCAGGGAAGGCAGGAGGCCCGCGATCGCCGGGGCGATCGCGCTCGTGCTCGCTGCGCTGATTGCGCTCGCGGGCGGCCAGCGGGCCGAGGCCGGCCCCCCGCCCGAGTTCAGGCTCGTCGACCTCGGGAACTTCCACGACCCCGTCCACGTGAGCGAGGCGCCCGACTCCCCGAACGTGGTGTTCGTCGTCAGCCGCTCGGGGAAGATCCGGGTACTGAAGAACGGGCGCAAGCGCACGGCGCCGTTCCTCGACATCCGCGACCTCGTTCAGGCCGGGGGCGAGGAGGGCCTGCTCTCGGTCGCCTTCCACCCCGACTACGGGTTGAACCGCCAGTTCTACGTCTACTACGTGGACAACCAGGGCGATATCCAGATCGATCAGTTCAGGCGGCGGGCGAACGAACCGCTGCGCGCCGGCCTCGGCTCGCGCAGGCCGGTCATCACCATCCCCCACAACCAGGCCTCGAACCACAACGGCGGCCTGGTGATGTTCGGGCCCGACGACCTCCTCTACGCCGGCATCGGCGACGGCGGGCCCCAGCAGGATCCCGAGAACGACGCTCAGAGCACCGGGACCCTGCTCGGCAAGCTGATCCGCATCGACCCGCTGGACGGGGGCAGCTACACCAGTCCGCCAGCCAACCCCTACGTTGGCGTCGAGGGGCGCGACGAGATCTTCGCCCTCGGCCTGCGCAACCCCTGGCGGTTCTCGTTCGACTCGCTTACCGGCGCGCTGACGATCGCGGACGTCGGCGGCGCGGACCGCGAGGAGGTCGACTACGTCGCCGACGGCGGCCTCGGCGACAACTTCGGCTGGAACGACTACGAGGGGTTCGTCGAGACGAGCTTCGGGATCGGGGGGAACGCCAGCCCGCACACCGCGCCGATCGCGGATTTCAGCCACAACGACCCCGACAACTTCTGCGCGATCACCGGCGGCTACGTCGTCCGTGACCCGGGGCTCCCGGCGCTGAGCGGCCAATACGTCTTCAGCGACCTGTGCGCGAACGCGATCGAGGCGATCACCGTGCCCGCCGGGGCCGCCGGGACCGAGATCGGGCTCTCCGTCCCCTTGCCGGTGTCATTCGGCGAGGGTGAAAACGGGCAGATCTACGTCGTCGCCCTGGGCGGGGACGTCTTCCGCCTCGAGCAGACCGGCTGATGCGGTAGGCGTCCCGTAACCACCCGCCCGGCGTCGTCACGGGTTACAGTTGCGCCAGCAGATGGAGCCGACGGCCGCAACCGAGCGCAGGAGGAGTGGACGCAGCGCGTCTGGGAACGGCGGCGCCCCCTCAGGCGAGACTTTCGAGGTTCACAAACCCGCCGACGGGTCGGTGCTCGAGACCCTCGAGGTCGCGACGCCCGAGCAGGTAGCCGAGACGGTCGCCCGGGTCCGCAAGGCCCAGCCCGCCTGGGAGGCGCTGGGCGTCAAGGGCCGCCGGCGCTGGCTGGAGCAGTGGCGCGACTGGCTGCTGGATAACCGCGAGCGCATCGCCGACATCGTCCAGGAGGAGACCGGCAAGGTCCGCGGCGACTCCGGGCTGGAGTCCATCTACCTCGAGATGGCCGTCAACTTCTGGGGCGAGAACGCCGAGCAGTACCTCGCCGACGAGACGCCCACCCCCGGCCTGCTGCCGACGAAGGTGCGCCGCCTGCGGGTCCGCTACCGGCCCTATCCAGTGGTCGGGATCATCAGCCCCTGGAACTTCCCCCTGATCCTCTCAGCCGGCGACGCCGTGCCGGCGCTGATGGCCGGCGCCGCCGTGGTCATCAAGCCCAGTGAGTTCACCCCACTCGAGCTGATGGAGGTCATCCGCGGCTGGAAGGAGGAGGTGGGCGGACCCGACGTCTTCGATGTGGTCAACGGGAAGGGCGAAACCGGTGCAGCGCTGGTGGACGAGGTGGACTACATGCACTTCACCGGCTCGGACCGGACCGGGCGCCTCGTGATGAAGCGCGCCGCGGACACGCTCACCCCCGTATCCCTCGAGCTCGGCGGCAAGGACCCGGCAATCGTGCTGGCCGACGCGGACCTCGAGCGCGCGGCCAACGCCACCACCTACGGGGCCTTCGTCAACACCGGCCAGGTGTGCATGTCGATCGAGCGCGTGTACGTGGAGGAGCCGGTCTACGACGAGTTCGTCGAGCGGCTGGCCGACAACGTCAAGGAGCTTCGCCAGGGCGCAGACGGGCGCAACTACAACGCCGAGCAGGGCGCGATGACCTCCCCCGCGCAGATCGACATCGTGGCCGACCACGTGGATGACGCCCGCGAGAAGGGCGCGCGAATCCTCACCGGCGGCAAGCGCAAGGAGGGCGACGGGGACTGGTACGAGCCCACGGTCGTCGCCGACGCCGACCACACGATGAAGGTGATGGTCGACGAGACCTTCGGCCCCGTCGTCGGCGTGATGAAGGTCAACAGCCCCGAGGAAGCCGTGCGCATGGCCAACGACAGCCGCTACGGCCTCTCCGCCTCGGTCTTCTCGGGCGACACCAAGCGCGCGGAACGGATCGCCGAGCAGCTCGAGGTCGGCGCGTGCAACATCAACGACGCGCTCGTCAACTACTTCCACCTCGAGCTCCCGATGGGCGGCTGGAAGGACTCGGGCATCGGCTGGCGCCACGGCGCGGGCGGCATCCGCAAGTACTGCCGCACCGAGTCGATCGTCACGCCCCGCCTGCCCACGGCCAAGAGCGAGCCGCTGTGGTACCCGTACACGCCGAGGCGCCGCAAGCTGCTGAACCGCCTCTACCGCATGGTCAACGCTCGCGGCATCCGCGCGCGGCTGGGCATCGGCAAGAGTCGCTAGCCCGGCCAGGTGTGCCGGATCGTGTGCGGAATCCGCACGCGATCCCGCAACCCTCGCTGATCGCGCCGGCGGGGACGCGCCCGGCGGGGCGCCGGCGGGGCCCCCTACGCGCGGGTCGCGTCCGGCGCCGGATCCTGGGTCTCAGCCTCCACCGTCCCGTCGCCCTCGGGGTCCGCGTCGGGAGGAAGCTTTCCGCCGCGGTCGGTGCCGGCGATGAGTTCGTCCGAGCGCTTCTCCGGCGGGATGAAGCCGGACTTCATCCCGAAGTAGACGGCCTGCGGGTGGTGGGCGATGATCGCCACGGTCGACTGCTCGGGGGTGACCGCGTAGCCGTCGGAGAGGGTCATGCCGATCTCCTGCAAGCCCAGCAGGCGCCAGACTTTCTCATGCTCGGATTGATCCGGGCAGGCCGGGTAGCCCCAGGAGTAGCGCCGACCCTGGTCGAGCTCGATTCCCAGCTCGCGGCGCGCGTCGGCGTGCAGCCACTCGGCCAAGCCCTCGGCCGCCTGGACTCCCAGGCCGTGGACGAAGAGCTGCTCGGCGAACTCGCCGTCGCGCTCGAGTCGCTTGATGCGCTCGGTCACCTCGTGGCCGACGGTGACGCCCTGCAGGGCCACGACGTCGCGCTCGCCACCTTCCAGCGGCCGGTAGAAGTCGGACAGGCAGATCCGATCGTGCTTGGGCTGGCGAGGGAAGGCCAGGCGCTCGATCTCCTCGTCGTGGTCGTCCGGGTCGAAGATCACAAGCTCGTTCCCGTCGGCGTTGCATGGGAAGTAGCCGATCCTCGCCTTCGGGTGCAGGTAGTCCTGCTCGCGCCACATCCGCTCGAGCTTGGGCGCGAAGCCCTCCTCCCCGTCGTGGCCCTCGACGATCCGGCGCCAGTCCTCGCCCTTCTTTCCCCGCCCGCCCCAGTGGAGCTTGAAGAGCACGTGCCGGTCGAGGTAGGGGTAGACCTCGTCGAGGTCGATCTCGACGTCGCGGGTGCCCCAGAAGGGCGGCGCGGGGACCGGCGCCTGCGAGTCGGCGCCGGACCGGGCCGAGTCGTCGGTGACCGGCGGTGAGTCGTTGACGGCCTCCGGCCTCTCGCGCAGCTCCTTGGCCTCGCTGCGGACCTTCGCGACCAGCGCCTCGCGCGCCTCGTCGTCGACGAGCGCGTCCACCGTGTCGAGGCCGGCGAAGGCGTCCTTGCAGTAGAAGACCCCCGGGCCGTAAACCTCGTCGGAGTCCTTGCCGTTCGGGTAGAGCACGCGGCGGCCGAAGTCGCGGTTGATGGCGGCGCCGCCGATGAGCACCGGGAACTCGAGCCCGCGGGAATGCAGCTCCTGGATGCACGCGGGCATCTGCTTCGAGGTCGAGACGAGCAGGGCCGAGAGCCCGATGGCGTCGGCCTCGTGCTCGACAGCGGCGTCGATGATCGTGTCGATCGGGACCTGCTTGCCGAGGTCCACGACCGTGTAGCCGTTGTTGGTGAGGATCGTGTTCACCAGCGACTTGCCGATGTCGTGGACGTCGCCGAACACGGTTGCGATCACGACCTTGCCCTTCGTGTGGCCGTCAATCCGGTCGAGGTAGTTCTCGAGCCGGGCGACCGCACGCTTCATGACCTCCGCCGACTGGAGCACGAAGGGCAGGATCAACTCGCCCGTGCCGAACTTGTCGCCGACCTCCTTCATCGCCGGGAGCAGGACCTGGTTGAGGGTCGGGACGGCGCCGATCTTGGAGACCGAGCGGTCGATCCAGTCCTCCACCCCGTCCCTCTTGCGGCGCAGGATGTGCCAGTGCAGAGCCTCCTCCGGCTCCATCTCCGCGGTCGGGTCCTCGGCCTCGGTTTCCTCCTCGTCGCCCTTGGACTCGAAGTGGGCGATGAATCGCTCGAGCGCGTCGTCGCGGCGGTTGAAGACGAGGTCGTCGGCGAGCTCGCGCTCGTTCTCGGGGATCTCTCCGTACGGCGTGATGTGATTCGGGTTGACCATCGCGAGGTCGAGACCGGCGTCCACGCAGTGGTGCAGGAACACCGAGTTCAAGGCGGCCCGCGCGGGCTGGCCGACGCCGAACGACACGTTGGAGACGCCCAGCGAGGTCTTCACGCCGGGCAGGCCCTCCTTGATCGCCTTGATCCCCTCGATCGTGGCGACGGCGGACGGCCTCCACTCCTCGTCGCCGGTCGTGAGGGTGAAGGTGAGGGCGTCGAAGATCAGCGCGTCCCGCGGCAGGCCGTGCTCGTCGCAGGCGATCTCGGTGATGCGCTTCGCGATCTCGAGCTTGCGCTCGGCCGTCTTGGCCATTCCGACCTCGTCGATCGTCAAGGCGATGAGCGCGGCCCCGTGGGCAGCGGCCAGGGGGATCACGCGGTCGGCCTTCTCGCGCCCGGCCTCGAGGTTGATGGAGTTCACGATCGCGCGGCCCGGGATCGCCTCCAGCGCGGCCTCGATCACCTCGGGCTCGGTCGAGTCGATCTGGATCGGCGCCGGCTGGGTGAGCGAGATGCGCTGGACGACCTCGCGCATCTGGACGTCCTCGTCTTGGCGCTCGGTGAGCGCCACGCACACGTCGAGGACGTGCGCGCCCCCGTTCACCTGGTCCTCGGCGACCTGGATCAGGCCGTCGTAGTCGTCGGCCAGCAGCAGCTCCTTCGCCCTGCGCGAGCCCTGCGAGTTCACGCGCTCGCCGACCAGGGTGGGGCGCGGCTCCTGCACCAGGTCCGTGGCGGTCATCATCGAGCTCACGAGCGGGGGCGCCCCCTGCGGGCGCTCGCCCGGGACCCGGCCCTCCACGCGCTCGGCGATCGCCCTGATGTGCTCGGGCGTCGTCCCGCAGCAGCCGCCCACGATGCCGACGTTGTGGCGCTCCACGAACTCGCCGAGGACCGCCGAGATCTGCTCGGGGCCCTCGGGGAAGATCGTCTCGCCGTCGGGGCCCTGCAGGGGCAGCCCGGCGTTGGGGATGCAGTGGACGGGCAGCGGCGAGTGCTCGCCCAGGAACCGGATCGCATCGCGCATGTCCTCCGGGCCCGTGGAGCAGTTCAGCCCGATCACGTCCACCCGAAGGGCCGCAAGCGTCGCCAGCACCGCGGCGATGTCGGTGCCGAGCAGCATCTTCCCGCCCTGTGGCAGCAGCGAGACCGAGGTCTGGATCGGGAGCGTGCGGCCCGCATCCTCGAACGCCTCCCGCGCCCCGAATACGGCGGCCTTCACCTCGAGGATGTCCTGCGCCGTCTCGATGATGATGAGGTCGGCGCCGCCCTCGACCAAGCCGCGCGCCTGCTCGGCGAAGACCTCGACCAGCCGCCGAAAGCTGATGTCGCCCAGGGTGGGGTCGTCGCTGGCCGGCAGGAACCCGGTGGGGCCGATCGAGCCGGCGACGAAACGCTCAGGGCCCACCGCCTTGCGGGCGATCTGCGCCGCGCCGCGGTTGATCTCGAGCGTGTGCTCGCCCAGCCCCCACTCGTCAAGCTTCAGGCGCGAGCCCTGGAACGTGTCCGTTTCGACGACCCCGGCCCCGGCCTCGACCATCGAGGCGTGCACCCCCTCGATCACGTCCGGGCGGTTCAGCACCAGGGCCTCGTGGCACTTTCCCTCGAGGCCGCCGTAGTCGGCCTGGGTCAGTTCGAACTGCTCCAGCGTCGCGCCCATACCGCCGTCGAAGACGACGACGCGCTCGCGTACCGCAGCTAGGAAATCGCGCTCAGCCATGCGGCTTGAGATGGTAGGGAGAGAAACGCGGCCGCCGTGCCGGCCGCCGACCTAGACGGTCGGGGCCGAGGGCGCCCGCCCCGGCATGTCCGAGGGCATCACGGCCTCTCGGCGGGCGCGGAACGGGTGCGCTGCGGGTAGCGTCTTCACGGTGAGTGAGAATAGCCGGGCAGGCTTCGCATGTCCACCATCCGCGAGCAGCGCATCGAACTGGCCGGCTACCGGACGCGGGCTCTCGAGCTCGAGCCAACGGGCCGCGCCCAAGGCCCCGCCATGGTGCTGCTTCACGGCTTCTCGGACTCGGCCGACTGCTGGCGACCGACCCTGGCCGCCCTCGCGAAGCACGGCCGCCGGGCCACCGCGCTCGACCTGCCAGGGTTCGGGCAGGCCGCGCGCCTTCACCGCGAGGCGCCCATCCTGCCGCAGCTCGACGCGTTCGTCGCCGCGGCCGTTCGCCGCGAGGCGCGGCGCTCTCCGACCGGGAGCGTCCTTTTGGCCGGTAACTCGATGGGTGGCGCCGCCGCGTTGCGCGCGGCCGAGGACGCGGACCTGCCGCTCGCCGGGATCGTGCCGGTGGCGCCCGCGGGCCTGGACATGGCGCGCTGGATCTCGATCATCGAGGGCGAGGCGCCCCTGCGCTGGCTCATGCGCTCGCCGCTGCCGGTGCCCGAGGTGGTCGTGCGCGAGGTGATCGGGCGGATGTACCGGACGATGGCGTTCGCACACCCCGGGGCCGTCGATCCCTCGGCCGTCTCCTCCTTCACGCGGCACGTCGGCTCGAAGCGCGATGTGGTGCGCATCCTCGGGACCGGCCACCGGCTGGTGGCCGAGCTTCGCGACCCCTTCAACCTCGATCGCATCGCCTGCCCGGTCCTGCTGGTCTGGGGCGAGCGCGACCGGATGGTCTACGCCCGCGGCTCGGAGCGCGTCCTCGAGCAGGTCGAGGGCTCGGCAATCGAGCTGATCGAAGACTGTGGGCACTGCCCCCAGGTCGAGTGCCCGGATCGAATGGCGGAGGTGCTCGTGGAGTTCCGGGCAGCCGCCGCGCAGGCTGCGTAGGGCGGCGCCGCTTGACCGCGCTTCGCCTTCTGCTCAGCCTCGTCGGCCTCGTTGCGGTGCTCGCCGGGATCTGGGGAGCCGCGGCCGGGATCAGCGGGATGTCGGGCGAGAGCGCCGGGACCATCAACGTCGACAGCGAGTACCGCTTCCTGTCGGTCGTTTGGATGGGATACGGGCTGCTCGCGCTCTGGGCCGCTGCGCGTGCCGCGGGCCGGCGCGGGCTCGTCCTCGGGCTGTTTGGGGTTCTGTTTTGCGCCGGACTCGCGAGGGCGCTCTCGTGGGCGGTCGAGGGCCGCCCGGACGACGTCTATCTGGTGCTCCTGGGGCTCGAGCTCGCGACCCCGCTCGTCGGACTCGCCCTGCTGAGAGAGCCCCGCTCCAAGCAAACCGAGCCCTGACGCGGGTCCCCACCCCCTAGGCTTTCCGCCCCTCATGGCGACCCTGCCCGTCTCCATCCCCAGGCCCCTCGCGCCCGGCCGCTTCCCCGCGGCGGCCGAGAACGCCTACCGCAAGTTCCTGCGCGGCGGGATCGCCGACCTGACGCCGTGGCCGTCGGAGGTCATCTACGAGGGGCCGCAGTGCAAGGTGAGCCGCTACGAGATGCCGGAGGGGATGGAGCCGACGCAGCGCACGCCCGTCCTGCTCGTCCCCCCGCTGGCTGCGCCGGCGCAGTGCTTTGACCTGCGGCGGGGGTGCAGCATGGCCGAGCACCTGACGTCGCTCGGCTACCGCACCTACCTCGTCGACTACGGCCGGATCGGCTTCGAGGACCGCGAGCTGGGCCTGGAGCACTGGGTCAACTCGGTGATCCCGAAGGCGGCGGGCGTGACCCTGAACGACGCGGGCGCCGACCGCACGCAGATGGTGGGCTGGTGCCTGGGCGGGATCATGGGCCTGCTCGGGGTGGCCGACGGGCGCTCGGACGTCGCCTCGATCAGCCTGATCGCCAGCCCGTTCGACTTCGCCCAGGTACGGCTGATGGCGCCCGTTCGCCGGCTCGCCGAGCTCACCGGCGGCACGCTCGGCACCGCGCTCTACCGCGCGCTGGGAGGCGCGCCCGCAGGCCTGGTGGGCGCCGGCTTCCGCCTCACTTCGATCGACCGCTACCTCACCCGGCCCCTGGTCCTCGCCTCGCGCATGGACGACACCGAGTTCCTCGCTCACGACGAGGCGATCGAGAGCTTCATGGGCTCGATGATCGCCTACCCCGGCCGCACCTTCGGGCAGCTCTACCACCGCTTCTTCCGCGTGAACGACCTCTCCGAGGGTCGTCTGGAGCTGGCCGACAGGACGATCGACCTGCGCAACGTGCGCGCGCCGGTGATGGCCGTGGCGGGGACCACCGACGTCCTCGCCCCCCGCGCCGCCGTCCACCACGTGGGCAACCTGGTCCCCAACGCCCCCGACGTGCGCCTGGAGACCGCGCCTGGCGGCCACCTCGGGGTGCTGACCGGACGCTCGGCGGAGCGCACCACGTGGCGAGCGCTCGACGAGTTCCTGCTCGAGAACGATTAGATGGGTGATTCCACGGCCGCGTGTGCCTGGGGGCGCGGCTGACCAAGCTGGGCGGTGCACGCGGGGTAAGCGCGCAGCATCGCTGCGTGCTTCGCCCCGCGGGTGCCGATCCAGCGCAGCGTCAGGCGCGTCATCCAGGTGCGCGGGGTCGTGGAATTGCTCATCTAGCCGGAGACGGTCGTGCGCTCGCGCTCCGTACCGCGCGGCGACAGGCGCACCGGGGCGGCCTGGAGCGCTCGCATTCGCATGTCCGACCAGGTGACCCCCTCGCGCACCAGGGCGGGCAGCCCGAGGGCGACCGCTGTCGCGATCTCCACGGCCTGGAGGACGATCCCGTAGGCGAGCGCATCCGCGGCGCCGACGCCGAAGCCCGTGGTCAGGACGCTGATGGTCGCGAGCTGGAAGACGCCGACGTTGGACGGCGTCGCCGGGACCACGGCCGTCACGTTCACCGCGAACAGCACCGCGGCGGCGGCGCCGAGCTGTGCTGGGACCTCGAGCCCGAGCGCATCGAAGAGCACGAAGCAAGCGGCCAGCTGGAGCGCCCATGCGGTGAACTGGGCGCTGACCGCGAGGGGGGCGCGGCGCGGGTCGCGGAAGACGCGCAGGCCGGTCCGCACCTGGACGAGCGCCGAGCGCATGGCGTCGACGACACGGGCGATGCGTCCGGAGCCCCCCCGCCGCACCACCATGGGCGCGAGCATCACGGCGACCAGCAGGAGCACAGGCGCCAGGCTGAACAGGAACAGGCGCTCGGAGCTGGCGGCGAACAGGTCTGTCTCCCAGACGATGATCGCGCCCAGCAGGACAAGCGCTCCGATGTTCATCACGGTCTGCGAGACCAGCGTTCCCAGCAGCACGGGGAAGGTCTCGCGCATCCGCCCGACGCGACGCGCGAGCACCATCGCGCGCGCGGGCTCGCCCACCCTCGCCGGCAGCGTGGCCGACATCAAGACGCCGATCATCGTGGCGGAGGTCACGTCGCGCCGGCGTACGGGGCGCGCGGGCAGCGCCGAGCGGACCGATGCGAACCACGAGCCGGCGCGCATGAACAGGGAGGCGCTCATCAGCGCCACCGCGACGAGCACCCAGGTGGAGTCAGAGCGCACGATGTTGCGGATCACGTCGTGCAATCCGATCCGGCTCGCCGCCAGCGCGGTGAGGGCCAGGCCGAGGAAGCCGGCCACGCCCAGCGCGATCCGCCGCTTCGTGCGCTGGGGCCCGATCGCTTGCGGGGGCTCGGGATCGAGGCGCGCGAGTCGCTCCGCCGGGCGCGGTCTGCCCCCGCCCGCCGGCATGAAGCCGATCCGCCGAGCAGCGGCCTCCGTCCGCGTGGCGGGCTCGGGCCCCTCCAGCGCCTGCCCGTAAACCGACTCGACCTGCTCGGCCACGCGCGGCCAGGCGTATCGCTCGGCGCTCCCACGCGCGGCCCGAGCCATGGCGTCGCGACGGGCGGGCTCGTGGTAGAGGGTCTGGAGCTCCTCTGCCAGCCGCTGGGCGTCAGCCGGCGGGACGAGCACCCCGTCCACCCCGTCGGTCACGACGTCGGCGTAGCCGGCGATGTTGGAGGCGAGCACGGGCGTGCCGGCGGCGAACGCCTCGGTGAGCACCATGCCGAAGCTCTCACCCGCCAGCGAGGGAGCGCAGAGGACGTCGGCCTCGGCCAGTTGCTCCATCAGCGCCCGGCGACCCACCCGCCCGTGCACGTCGATGCGTGCCGCCGCCTCGTCGTCGTCCAGGTAGCGGGCGATTTCGTGGCGCTCGGCGCCCACCACCGCCAGCCGGGACGGCACGTGCTCGGTCAGTGCCTCGAAGGCCGAGAGCAGCACCGGCAGGCCCTTGCGCTCCTCCGCCCTGCCCACGAAGAGCACGCGGAGCTCGTCTCCGGGCTGACGCTCGGGCGCAGGCTCCGGGCCCACGTCGACCCCGTTGGGGACGATCCGGTAGCTGCCCCCGTACCAGCGGCGTCCCGTCCACTCGGCCGCCTTCGAAACGGCGATCCTGGCCGTGAGCTGATTGAACTTGCGGCGGGCGCCGAAGAGGTTGGCGAGGTGGTTCGGAAACGGGCGCGTGGAGTAGGAGTGGAAGGTTCCGACGACCGGCGCGCCCGCGTACGAGCAGGCGTCCCAGCCGATGATGGGCGCCTCCGGGGAGTGCACGTGGACCACGTCCGGGGCGAATGCCCGCAGCTCGCTGCGCAGAGCCGTGATGCCCTCCGGGAACGGAGAGAGATTGGAGACGGCGCCGTTGGCGTTGAAGCCGACCGTGCGCCCCAGCGTCACGAGGTACTCGGGACGGGCGCGGACCTCGGCGGGGGCGCGGTGGAGGACCTTCGACTTGCGGTCGGGCGGATCCCACGGGGCGAGGACGCGAAGCTCGTGACCCCGCGCGATCAGCTGCCCGGCGAGCGACTCGACGTGGCGGTTCACACCGCCCGGGTACGTCCAGGAATATGGCGAGACGATGGCGATGCGCATGGTCGGAGCCGACGTTAGCGGGGCCTCGGCGGAGTCGACCGAAGGCACGCCTGAGGATAGATACCCGGCCCAGCCGCAAAAGTCTCCAGCATCGGTCAGGGCGGGGACCCGTCGCGCCGAGCCAGGCTCCAGGCAAACCCCGCCGTGACGACGCAGTACGCGACGCCCAGGATGAGCAGGACGACGCCCGAGTCGTTGGAGACCGTCCCGACCACCGCGGCGGCCACCGCACCGGCGAAGCCGGCGAGCGCCGCGCGCTCCTCAAACCAGCCCACCAGCGTCTGGCGCTTCCACACGGCGAGCCCGATGACGGCGAGCGCCCCTCCCAGGAACGGCAGATTGGAGGCCTTGGTGAAGCTGTCGGCCGCCAGGCGTACCCGGCGCTCGAGGACGTCGCCCGCCTCGTCGAACCCGCCCGCGTCCAGGAGCGAGCGGGTGAGGTGCGCCTCGCCCCCCAGGAGGAGGTCAGCGGCCATGAGCCCCGCGAGGCCGGCGATGGGGACCAGGAGCGCCACCGCGAGCCCCCCGCGCGTGCCCAGCGACACCGCGGCCGCGACCGCCGCCCCGGCCGGCAGCACGATCGCCGCGCCCACGTCGGCCCCGAAGCGCCCCAGCGCGAACGCCGCGGCGCCCGCCAACCCGACGCCGAGGAACACCCCGGCGGCGATCCTGCCCCCGTCGCGGGTATGGGGAAGGGATGCCAGGATCGCGCCGACGCCGATCGGCAGCAGCGCGCCCATGATCGCCTCGATCTCGTTGCCGATCCCGTAGAAACGTGAGCCGGAGACCGGGTTGGGACCAGGGATCGAGAGCGGCACGAGCACCGACCCGGCGAGGACGTCGGCGGCGTAGGCCCCAACCGTCACCAGGCAGGCGACCCCCAGCGCACGCCAGCCGCCGATGAGCCTCCAGGTCGCGACGGCGAGCAGCGCCGGGACGAGCGCCGCGGCCAGCCGCTCGGCGAGCAGCGAGGGCTCCAGAAGCGGCGTTGCGAGCAACACCACGGGCAGGTACACCAGCGCCAGCGCCAGGAGCGGAAGGGCCACGACCGCCGCCGCCCGTCGGCGGATCGCGACGGCGAGGCCAACGATCAAGAGCCAGGCGAGCAAGGTCTCGCCGACCACCGGCCCGCGCCGCTCCCCGGTCACCTCGAGGCGCCGCTCGAGGTCGATCAACGAGCTGACCTCGCGCTCCCCCGTCGCGGTGATCACCTGCCCGTTCATCTCAAAAGGAACGTCCAGGCCGAGCGTTTCGAGGATCGTCGGCGCGAGGTCCGTGGACGTCACGAGGCCGTCGGTCCGCGTGCTCTCGGAGGTGAGCACGCCCTCGAAGCCCTCCCCTGCGATGCCGATCGACAGCGTGCGGAAGAGCGGTGGCGGGCGCTCGACCGCGATCAGCAGATCGCCCGGGCCCAGCCCGCCGGCCAGGCGGGAGACATCCTCGATCGTCACCTCCAGCACCTGGACCGCCGGGCAGGCGCCGCCCTCGCATCCGCCGGCGGGAAGCCGCTCGAGCCGGCCCGTGCGGTCCACGGCGACCAGGCGCCCGAGCCCGGCAGCCGTCTCGGCCCCGACGCCCGCCCCGCCCTCGTCGAGCGCGGATCCCAGAAGGCCGGGGACGACCTCGGCGGGCGCCCCTTCGGCGCGCTGGGTGATCACCTGCCAATCGACCGCCGCCACCCCGGTCTCGCCGAAGCGCACGAACGGCAGCTCGTCGTCGTAGAGGGACTCGGAGACGCGGTTGCCCTGGGTGACGTCGAGGAACGTCTGGGCGGCGGGCACGCCGCCGATCCCCGCGCTCATCAAGCCCGGCGCCAGCTCGTCCACCGAGCCGAGGCTGGCGAGCCCTGTCCCCTTCGGCAACAGCGCGATCGTGACCTCGGCGTCGGTGGGTTCCGCCGCCCCGGCGCCGGGCGCGAGCGCCAGTGCGGCGCCCAGCGATGCGAGAATGGGGGTGATGAGTGATCGCACGTACGCGAAGTTCACGTTCTTCAAGCTCGATCCCGAATGGCAGCGCCGCAGCGCGGAGGAGCGGGCGCAGGATAAACGCGAGTTCCTCGCCGCCTGCGAGGACTTCGCCCAGGACCGCGCGCTGCGCGCCTACTCCACCGTCGGGACACGCGGCGACACCGACCTTCTGATCCTCTCTCAGAGCCCGGTGCTCGAGGACCTCCACACGTTCCACGTGGTGCTCGCGCAGAGCGGCCTCGCCCGATGGGCCGCGATCCCGCACTCCTACCTGGCCCTGACCAAGAGCTCGCCCTATTCAGAGGCCGATGCCCGCCCCGAGATCTGCACCTCCGAGCGCAGGTATCTGATCGTCTACCCGATGGACAAGAAGCGCGAGTGGTACACGCTGCCGGACTCCGAGCGGCGGCGGATCATGGCCGACCACATCCGCGTCGGGCGCACCTATCCGGAGATCACGATCAACACGGCGTACTCGTTCGGCATCGACGACCAGGAGTTCGTCGTCTCCTTCGAGGCCGACGACCCCGGCATGTTCCTCAACCTCGTCCAGGAGCTCCGCGGCACCGAGTCGAGCGCCTACACGCTGCGCGACACCCCGATCTTCACCTGCGTCGCGATGTCCGTCGGGCGGGCGCTGGACGCGCTCGACGGCGTCGCCCAGACCGCGGCGGCGACCGCCTAGCCGGCTTTAAGCGCAGTCGAGTCGATCCCGTACCCTTCCCCGCTCGAATGAGCGACCCCGGGACCCCCCAGAACCCTCTCCGCGCAGCGATCATCGGCTCCGGGCCCGCCGGCTTCTACGCCGCCGAGAGCCTGTTCGCCCGTGACGACGTGAGCGTCGAGGTGGACATGTTCGACCGCCTCCCCACCCCGTTCGGCCTCGTGCGGGCCGGCGTCGCGCCCGACCATCCGAAGATCAAGAACGTCATCAAGCGCTACGAGAAGACGGCCGCCAGCGAGGGCTTCCGCTTCTTCGGGAACGTCGAGGTCGGCAGGGAGATCTCGGTCGCCGAGCTCACCGAGCGCTACCACGCGGTGATCTACGCCTACGGCAGCTCCACCGACCGCCGCCTGGGGATCCCGGGCGAGGACCTCCCCGGTAGCCATGCGGCCACCGAGTTCGTCGCCTGGTACAACGCGCATCCGGACTTCGCCGCCCGCGAGTTCGACCTCTCCTGCGAGCGCGTGGTCGTGATCGGCAACGGCAACGTCGCCGCCGACGTCGCCCGGATGCTCGCCCTCACGCGCTCCGAGCTCGAGGAGACCGACACCGCCGATCACGCGATCGAGGCGATGGCGGAAAGCGGCGTGCGCGAGATCGTCGTCCTGGGCCGCCGCGGCCCCGCGCAGGCCGCGTTCACGAACCCCGAGGTCCGCGAGCTGGGGGAGATGGTCGACGCGGACGTGGTCATCGATCCCGCCGACATGGATCTCGACGACGCCAGCCGGGCCTACCTCGACTCCGACGAGGCCGACATGACGTCGCGCAAGAACGTGGACATCTTCACCGACTTCTCCCGGCGCGAGCCCGAGGGCAAGCGCCGCCGGATCGTCCTGCGCTTCCTCTGCTCGCCGATCGAGATCAAGGGGGACGGCAAGGTCGAGAGCATCGTGATCGGCCGCAACGAGCTGGTGGCGGGCGACGGCGGGCGGATCAGCGCGCGCGATACCGGCGAGCGCGAGGAGCTGGAGTGCGGCCTCGTGTTCCGCTCGATCGGCTACAAGGGGATCGAGCTCGAGGGCCTCCCCTTCGACGACGACCGCGGGGTCATCCGCAACGAGGGCGGGCGCATCCTCGACGACGAGGGCGCCCAGGTGGAGGGCCAGTACGTCGTCGGCTGGATCAAGCGCGGGCCCTCCGGCGTGATCGGCACCAACAAGAAGGACGCCCAGGAGACCGTGGACCTGCTCTTCGAGGACCTGGCCCGGAGCCACGTGCCCGAGCCTGCCGGCGCGGATGCCTCGATCGAGGCGCTCCTTGCCGAGCGCAGCCCCGACACGGTGGTCTCCTTCGCCGGCTGGGAGGCGATCGACGCCGCCGAGAAGGACAAGGGCGAGCCCCTCGGGCGCCCGCGCGTGAAGTTCTGCAGCATCGACGAGATGCTCGAGGCGTCGCGCTCCGGCCAGCCCGTCGGCGCCGAGTAGCGGCTGATAGCTTCGCGGCACAAGATTTCGCTCGACACAGGGGGAAAGCGCATGAGCAAGCACGGAACTCGGATTGGCACGTTCGCGGTTGGCGGCATCGGCACGCTGGTCGTGGGACTGGCCATCTTCACGCCGGTGGCCCAGACCGGAGCGCCGCAGGAGTGCTTCGGCAAGCCCGTGACGATCCAGGGCGACAACGGCAACGACAACATCATCGGGACGAGCGCCAACGACGTGATCGATGCCGGGAACGGCGAGAACGACGTCGACGGAAAGCAAGGGAACGACCGCATCTGTGGCGGCAAGGACGGCGACGACCTGTTCGGTAACCAGGGCAACGACAAGATGGCGGCCGGCGGCAGCATCGACTTCGTAGCCGGCAACAAAGGGGACGACCTCCACATCGGAGGCGGCGGCGACGACCAGCTCAACGCGGCCCAGGACGCCCTCGCCACCGACGAGGACGTGGCCCGCGGCGGCAAGGGCCAGTTCGACTACGTGGACGTCGCCGACGGGGAGGACAACGACTTGGCCTCCGGGGGCCTGGGCGCGGGCGACGAGTGCCCCGCCGACGCGGGCGACGAGACCCGCGCCTGCGAGTTCTGACCCGGACCCGGTGGCCGACCTCGGCGAGATCCAGCGGCTGATCTCCGAGTCCCTGCCCGGCGCCGAGGTCGAGATCCTCGACGAGGGCGGCGGCGATCACCTGCGCGCCGTCGTCAGCACCCCGCAGTTCGAAGGGCTCTCGCGGATCGATCGGCATCGGCTGGTCAAGCGCCCGGTCCAACACCTGATGGACGACGGCACGATCCACGCGCTGAGCGTCACCGCCGGCCTGCCCGAGGCCTAGGGGCGACTCGCTAAGGTGGACTTATGAGCGATCCTGAGCTGAAGGCCAAGGTCGAGGAGATCATCCGGGAGAACGAGGTGCTCCTGTTCATGAAGGGCGTGCCCGAGTCCCCGCGCTGCGGCTTCTCGATGCGCGTCGTGGGCATGCTCGAGCAGCTCGGCGCGGAGTACGGCGCGGTGGATGTCCTCCCCGCGCTCGACCCGCTCCGCGAGGCGACCGGCGAGATCTCCGACTGGCGAACCTTCCCCCAGCTCTACGTCAAGGGCGAGCTGGTGGGCGGCTGCGACATCGTCGAGGAGATGTTCGAGTCCGGCGAGCTCGCCGGACTGCTCGGCGTGGAGCAGCCCGAGTCGGCCTCGGCCCCCGAGCCCGAGAAGCTCGTCCCAGGCGGCCCGCAGCAGAGCCCGCCGATGCCGCTCGGCTAAGCCGTCCGGCCGTGGACATCGTCGTCGCCGGGGTCGCCGTCGTGGCGTTCGCCGCGACCGTCTACGTCCTCGCCGGCATCGGGGGCCGCACCCGGCCTCGGCAGCCCCGCACCGTCCTTTTCCCCGACCCCGAAGAGGAGGGCTGGCTCACCGTCCAGCAGGTCGCCACGGTGCTCGAGCTGCCCCCGAGCGAGGTCGTCGACCTGGTCGACCGCGACGCGATCCCGTTCTACCTCGTCCGCGGCGGTCGGCTCTCCGAGCCGCAGTACCTGAGGTTCAGGCGCGACGAGATCGAGGAGTGGACGATCGGCTAGTCGCGGCGGTCATCCCGACACGGGAGCGCCGCTCACCTTCATCGTGCGCTGACGCCGGTCCTAACCGGCTTTTTCCTTCGATCAAACGGGCAAGCCGGAGACTATGCTTCGCTGGGGGTCTGGCCTCGATGCGCCTCCATCCGGTACCCAGCCTCGGATCCTCCAACGCCGTGACCCACTCTTTGATCAGCCGCGCAGCCGTCCTTCTAGGGGTGGCCGCGGTCTTTGGGCTCTCACCCGCGACGTCGTCCGTTGCAGTTGGCGACGACCATCGTATGCCCACAACTGCTCTCCGCGCGGGTTCTGAGCACCAGATCGGCCGTGCGGTACATATGTCCTGGGCGAGGCGCGTGACTCTCGAAGAGTGCAACGTGACATTCGGAGATGCCCCGATCACCTTCCCGCGAGCCCTCCGTCATCCCTTCGCCGACTCCCCGGTGTTCGTTCGGCTGCGCAAGGATGAGATGCCCGTCGAGTATCAGATCGAGGTGTGGCGGTCGATTCGTCGCGGCGGGAGCCCGCGCGGCAGCTCCGTGTCTATTCCGGCCGCCCTTGCCCCGCAGTGGCGCGACGGCACGATCGTCGCCTGGGACCTTCAGTTCCAGCCTCCTTACTCCTCTGGTCATCTCTTCCTCATGGTGACGGCCTATTGGCCCGATGAGACGAACTGTCTCCCTCCGCCTGATCTGGGAAGTCAGTTCGGTTCCTGGACGTTCCACATGAGGTCTGGCGCCGTGGGAGGCTGAGCCGGGCGAGCTCGCGCCACGGCTCGATGTCCCAGTAGCGCCGGGCGCGGGCCGACGGCGACGGCAGGACGTAGACGCGGCTGGGGCCGAAGCGGTGCGGCTGCTCGCCGTAGGAGACGGCCGGACCCAGGGCGTGGCGGGCGGCCGTCTTGCTCGTGAACGCAAGCCATTCGGGCGCGTAGCGCTCGGCGAGGGCCTCCAGGCGGGGGACGTCGAACCCATCGGTGCCGACCTCGGCGTCGGATCCCGAACGCGTCTTGCAGAGGTCGGTCAGGCCGAGGCCGTAGTCGAGGACCTCCCTGAACTCCAGCGGCTCGAGGCGCCGCGGCGTGAGCCCGACCTCGGGGGGGGTCGGGCCGGAAGCGTTGCCCGGACCCGCGCAACCGGCAACAAACCTCCCCACAAAGGGCCCAAGCGCGGTGTCGCAAAGAAAAAA
>JBPCKC010000033.1:0-16112 GCA_051004675.1 Solirubrobacterales bacterium | reverse complement strand
TCGGCAACAGGAAGGGGGGGATCGAGAACTGGTCGATGAGGAAGTTGGGGACCCCCATCGGGGCGGGGCCGAAGTTGGCGACGGTGAGGGTCGGGTTGGTGTCGGTCGGGGAGCCGTCGGGGTTGCGGTCGGCGGGCTCCTCCATCGGCTCGTTGGGGCCGCTGGATCCGCCGGAGCCGTTGTCGTTGCCGCCGCCGCCGCCCGGGTTGCCGCCGCCGCTGGAGCCGCTGCCGCTGCCGCCGTTGCCGCCGCCGCCCGGGTTGCCGCCGCCGGGGCCGGTGCCGGGGCCGGGCGGGGGCTCGACGGGGGGCGGGGGCTCAGGCTCCGGGGGCGCGGTCGGGCCGGCCTCGTCGTTGTCGAGCGGGCCGGCGCAGTCCGGGTCGGCCAGGTCGGTCGAGCCGTCGCCGTCGTCGTCGTCGAGGTTCGAGCACTGCGGGAGCGTGCCGAGGGGCGGCAGCTCCTCGCCGCCCGGCAGGCTGATGCCGACGTCCGAGCTGGAGCTGTCGAGCAGCCCGCCCCTGGCGCCGGCGGATCCGACCACGACGAGAACACCGGTGACGGCGAGCGCGATCGTTAATAGAAAGTTCCGTCTCATCCCTCAAATACCCAACGGGCTACCGGCCCTGCCGACCCTTCGTCAATGCGCCGGCGATTCGCCTCTCAGGAGCGCTCAAAACGCTACTTGTTCGACTCATGCCTTGCAAAGATCTCTCGGGCGTAGCAACCGTACCTGAAACAGTCGGATCGATGCGCCGGTCGCGCCCACTTAACCCTCGCCAAACAATCGGCAGAATAGGCCGCCGGCTTGAAGTCCA
Source organism: Solirubrobacterales bacterium (assembly GCA_051004675.1). Lineage (GTDB taxonomy): Bacteria > Actinomycetota > Thermoleophilia > Solirubrobacterales > 70-9 > JBDTSW01. Next base: position 15,297 of record JBPCKC010000033.1, on the reverse strand, counting down.
CGCTCGGGGAGCTACCCTGCGCCTCACCATGGCTTTCCAGGCGTGGAGCGAACGTTGACCGAGGAGGGCGACCGGGGCGGCATCCGCGCCAAGGGCGAGGAGGCGCTGGGCGATCTCGCCGAGGCGCTTCTCGACAACCCGGTGTTCAGCCAGGCGGTCTCGCGGGCGCTCGGAGCGGGCGAGCGCGCCGCCCAGGCCCAGCGCAGCGCGATGAGCGCAGTCGGGGTCCCCGCGGCCGCGGACCTGGAACGCCTTGAACGCCGCCTGCGCTCCCTCTCGACCCGGCTCGAGGAGATCGAGGACCGGCTGGACGAGCTGGGCGACGACGTAGCGGGTCTGCGCGCCCAGGTGCGCTCAGGCGCGCAGGGCGGCTGAGGCCAGCCGGCCGAGCCTGAGCGAGGCCGTCTCCACCTCCTCGTCGCTCAACGCCCGATCGCCGGCGCGGGCGATCACGAGCGCGCTTGCCACCTCGACCCCGAGCCGGGCCGCGACCTCGAACATGGTGGCGGTCGCAAGGTCAACGGCCTGCGCCCCCGCCGCGAGCCGGGCTTCGTCCCGCGTCGTGGCGTCGGGGTCGTAATAGCGGCTGGTCTCGGCGATCGTTACCGGGAGCAGGGCTCCCTCGCCGGCGCGGAGCAGCGCCTCGCTCAGCTCCTCGTCGGGCTTGGCGGGCCCGGCTTCGCCCTCTCCCGGAGCGGGCAGGGCGGCTACCGCTACCGCCAGCGCGCCGGCCTCGAGGCCGGCGGCGATCGAGCGGCAGGTACCGAGGCGGATCGCCCGCCGCACTCCCAGCGACGCCAGTTCCTCGAGCACGATCGCGATGCTCGGGCCACCCAGGCCGGTCGACTGAACGGTGAGCTCGACGCCCGCCCGCGTCTTGGCGGTGTAGCCCCACAGGCCGCGCGCGTGATTGGCCATCAGGGGGCCCTCCAGGAGGTCCTGGGCGAGCACCAGGGCGCGGCCCGGATCGCCTGGAAGCACGGCGAGGCCGGCGATCGGTGCCGTCGGGCGCAGGTGATCGGTCACAACCGCCTAAGCTTTCCAGGCCTTGACCTCCAGCCGCGAAGAACCGGGCGATCGCGGGGTTGCAGACGCCCTTCGCGAGGCCGTCGAGCGCACCCTCGCGGCGACCGCGGGCTCTGCCGCCGGCACGCGTGAGCGCGCGGCCGAGCTGGTGGACGAGATCGCACGCCGCGGTCGCGGGGCGGGTGAGGAGCTGGGGCGCCGCGGACAGGAGGCGCGGGAGGAGCTCGCACGCCGTGGCCAGGTCGCGGGCGCCGAGCTCGCACGCCGCGGGCAAGGTGCGGGCGCCGAGCTCGCCCGCCGCCTGGAGGTGCTCGAGCAGCGCCTCGCGGAGGTGGAGGAGGGGCTGCGCCGCCAGGCGGACCAGCCGGAGCAGTGGACGCCGAAGCCTAAACCTAAGGCTGAGGATTAGTAATGGCTGCCACGGGGAAGCGGATCGTGATCATCGGCGTCGCGGGCCCGTGGGGTTCGGACCTGGCGCGGCGGCTCGAGCGCGACCCCTCGATCTCACACATCACGGGAATCGACGCTCGCCCGCCCGAGGCGGACCTCGAGCGAACCGAGTTCATCGAGGCCGACATCCGCAACCCGCTCCTCTCGCGCATCCTGCCGAGCACCGAGGCCGACACCGTCGTCCATTGCGGGATCCTGTGGTATCCCGAGCCGGGCAAGCCGGCCCGGGCGCTCCACGACATCAACGTGATCGGGACGCTGCAGCTGCTGGCGGCCTGCCAGCGCATGCCGACGCTCGAGCGGGTGGTCGTCCGCGGCTCGGCGGCGGTCTACGGCTGCGAGGGCGCGGCGCCGTTCTTCTTCACGGAGGACATGGCACGACGCATGCCGCTGCGGACGAGGTTCCAGCGCGACATCTCCGAGCTGGAGGAGTACTTCGAGAACTTCGCCCGCCGCCATCCGCAGATCGCCTGCTGCATGCTTCGCTTCCAGCCCGAGATCGGCCCCGGGCTCGACACCCCGCTGGCCCGCTACCTGTCCCTTCCCGTGGTCCCGACCCAGCTCGGCTTCGACCCCCGCCTCCAGCTGCTGCATACCGACGACGCCACCGCGGCGCTGGTCGCGGCGATCCGAAGCGAGGCGCGCGGCCCGGTCAACGTCGCCCCGACAGGCTCCGTCTCACTCAGCCGTGTGCTCCGGCTGGCCCGCCGTCCCGCGATCGCGATCCCGCACCCGATCTTCGAGCCGGCCCTGGCGCGACTGGGCGAGCGCCTCGGCGTCGGGCGCCTCTGGGGCGACGGGGTACGCCTGCTGCGCTACGGGCGCGGCGTCGACAACTCGCGCCTGCTCCAGGACATCCCGTTCGAGCCGGCGTTCGACGCCGAGGGCGCGGTTCGCGACTTCGCCGCAGGCGTGCGTGCCCACAAGGTCGGGCCGGCGTTTCATCCCGGGGCCCTAATCGATCGCCTGGCGGGGGATCGCGCGTGAACGCCCCCTCGCCGACCGCGGCCGCCCCGGAGGCTCTCGCCGACTTCCTGCGCCGCCTCCGCCACGGCGTGGAGGGCGGGATGGATCCCTTCGCCGCCGCGGAGGGCGCCGCCACCGCGCTCCCGGACCGGCTCCAACGAGGGATCGAAACGGTCTCCCGTCGCCTTCGCGGCGAGTACCACGAGGACGAATGGGGCTTCGACGAGGACTTCGCCGAGGCCGTCTATCCCGGCTTCGAGTTCCTCTACGACGTGTGGTGGCGGGTCGAGGCCACCGGCGTGCGCCACGTCCCCGGCCACGGCCGCGGGCTGCTGGTCTCCAATCACGCGGGGTCTTTGTTCCCATTCGACGCTTCGATGATCGGAGGCGCGATCATGAAGGAGCACCCGCTGCCGCGATGGGCGCGGTTCATGGTCCTCGACTGGGCCTTCGTACTGCCTTACCTCTCCAGCTTCATGCGGCGGGTGGGCGGGGTGCCGGCAAGCCCCTTAAACGCGATGCGGCTGCTGGAGCAGGACGAGCTGGTGATGGTGTTCCCGGAGGGGATCAAGGGGACCGGCAAGCCGTTCTCCGAGCGCTACCGGCTGCAGCGATTCGGCCGCGGCGGGTTCGTCGAGGTCGCCCTGCGGACGGGCGCGCCGATCATCCCGGTGGCCGTGGTCGGATCCGAGGAGATCTACCCGAAGATCGCCGAGAGCCGGACGCTTGCGAAGGCGGTGGGGGCGCCGTTCGCGCCGATCACGCCGACCTTTCCCTGGCTCGGGCCGCTCGGACTCGTCCCGCTGCCCTCGCGCTGGCGGATCGAGTTCTGCGAGCCGATCGACCTCTCCGGGCACGGGCCGGACGCCGCCGAGGATCGGCGGGTCGTCTTCGACGTCTCCGAGCAGGTGCGCGAGACGATCCAGGCGAAGCTCTACGAGAACCTGGCGAAGCGCTCCTCCGCGTTCCTTTAGCTCGCGGTGGGGCGCGCCCCGGTGTGCGCGCAGCTACCGGGTATAGGGTCGGTCTATGAGTAGTGCGCTCGCCCTGAGGAGCGGTGCGGTCGAGGGCCCGGCGCCGTCGCGCGCCGAGTTTCGGAGGCTGCTCGAGGCCGTGCTCGCCGACGTGGACGCCGACGAGCGCATCGGCGCGTTGCTGCGCGCCGCCGGCATCCGCATCCGCTTCCGCTACCCCGACCTGGACCTGACCCTCGACGTCGCGACCACCGACGATCCGGAGCATCACATCCGCTGGTCGTTCACCGGCGACATCGACTGGGCCCCGAAGCTCACCCTCGAGATGAACTCGGAGGTCGCCAATCGCTACCTGCAGGGGTCCGAGAGCCTGGCGGTGGCGATCGCGCGCCGGCGCGTGCTGGTCCGCGGCGACGCGAGGGTGGCGCTCCTCTACCTGCCGGCGATGCGGCTCGTCTGCGAGCCCTACCGGCGTGTCGTGGGGCGCGCCTACCCGCACCTGGCGATCACCTGAGCCGGGCCGCCGAGGGGTTGCCGGGGTCCCGCCTCGGAACCGTCGCCGCCGCGAAGCGAGATTTCGTTGACAGGTCGGCCGGCGGGGCGTAGGGTGGTGAGACCAAGAAGGCAACAGGCCGCAGTGGGCCCCCTGCCCGCTCGCCTCCAGGCGACTGGGGCGAGATGGCGAAGGGTCCCGCGAGGTGCCGAAGGCGCCGCAGGCCGACGTAGCGGGCCGTGATGCCCGCAAGCGACGGGGCCCATGCGACCCCGTCGCCACGTTCAGGGTCGGATCGCCCTCGGAGCCGGTCACAGATGCGGCCCCACCGGGCCGGTAGCGTGCGGGCGATGCCTGAATCGGCCATCAGCCTGAACGAGGCCGCACGGATCTCCGGGGTCTCCGCGTCGACGCTCAAGCGCTGGGCCTCGCAGCGGGTGATCCCGGTTCGTCGCGGGCGCTGGACGCGCGCCGCCGCCGCCCAGGCCCGCGTGGTGGCGCGGATGCGCGAGCGGGGCCACTCGCTGGAGGACCTGCGCCGGGCGGTCCGCGACGGCCGCCTGGCGTTCGGCTACATCGAGGACCTGCTGCCGGGCAGCGAGCGCTCGCTGACGCGCGACAGCGCCGCCGAGATCTCCGGACTCGAGGAGCAGCTGATCGAGCGGATCATGTCGCTGCTCGGGACGCCCACCGCGCTGGAGGGGACGCTCACCGACGAGGACGCGGCGGCGATGGAGACCATCGCGGCCGTCCTGCGCTCCGGGTTCCCGCTCGTCGCCGTGCTCCAGCTGATCCGGGTCTACGCGCAGTCGATCCGCAAGATCTCCGAGGCCGAGGTCCGACTCTTCCATCTCTTCGTGCACGAGCCTCTGATCCGCCAGGGGGTGGACTCGCTGGAGATGGCCGAGGAGATGGAGGGGCTGGTGCGCGAGCTGCTCCCGCTCACGTCTCCGCTCATGGAGTACGTGCACCAGCGTTACCTGCGCTTCTACATGGAGCAGGACGTGGTCGGCCACATGGAGGCCGAGATGGCCCCGGGAACGATGGGCAGGGTGCAGATGGCGTTCTGCTTCGTCGACCTCACAGGCTTCACCCGGTACACCGAGGAGGAGGGCGACGAGGAGGCCCTCGATCTCGTCGAGCGCTTCATCGAGACCGTCGAGGCGACGCTCCCCAGCGAGGCGTTGATCGTGAAGACGATCGGTGACGAGGTGATGATCGTCTCGCCGGACCCGGTGACCCTCACGGAGTGGTCCGTGGGGTTCCTCGTCCTCTTCGGCGAGCGGCCCCAGCCGCGTGTCGGGCTCCACTACGGCAAGGCCGTCTACCGCGACGGCGACTACTTCGGCCGTGAGGTCAACCTCACGCACCGCGTCGTTGCGCGAGCCCTCGCCGGCGAGGTGATGGTTACGGCTGCGGTGGCGGACGCCATCGGCGGGTCGGACTACCTGGCCTTCGAGCCGATCGGCCGGGTGGAGCTCAAGGGCCTTTCCGAGCCGGTCGAGCTGTTCGTGGCCACGGCCAAGGCCGACGAGTAGTAGCGGGGACACCCGTTTGACGCCGGGCGCCGCGCGTAATATCGCCGGCGTGGAGAGCGCCGCCGGCCCACGACCCCGGGACCGCGATGCCGCGCTGGCCGAGCTGGCGGCCGCGGTCGAGGCCAGCGGGCTGGTCGCCAGGTCGTGCTCGGTCGTCGTGATGGTCTCCGGCGGCGCCGACTCCGCCTGCGCGGCCGGTGCCCTCGCGAGGGTCCTCGATCCCGCGCGCGTCCACGCGCTCCACGTCAACTACGGGCTTCGCGACGGCGCCGCCGCCGATGAGCGGGCCTGCCGCGACCTCTGCGGCGACCTGCGGCTGGACCTTCATGTAGAGCGTCCCGAGCTGACCGACGGCAACGTTCAGGCCGCGGCCCGCGAGGCGCGGTACGCGGCCGCCGAGCGCCTCCGCGCGCGGAGCGGTGCCGAGGTCATCGTCACCGGCCACACCCGCACCGACCAGGTCGAGACCGTGCTCTACCGCCTGGCCGTCTCTCCCGGCGCGCGAGGACTGCTGGGCCTGTCGCCGCGAAACGGCCGGGTCGTCCGGCCGCTTCTCGGCCTCGACCGCGCCGACACCCGACGTCTGGCCGCGGCCGCCGGCCTGCGCTTCAGCGACGACAAGACCAACGACGACCCGGCCTTCGCGCGCAACCGCGTCCGGCTGCAGGCGTTGCCCGTGCTTCGCGACCTGAACTCCGCGGCCGAGCGCAACATCGCCGAGACGCGGGCCGAGCTGGCGGAGGACGCCGCCCTGTTGGAGCGGGTCGTCCTGACCGAGCTCGAGGCGATGGGGACAGGGGCCGGCAGCGTTGCGGTCGCCGCCGCCGAGCTCGCCCGCCGCGAGCCCGCCCTCCAGCGCCTGGCTCTCCGCGCGCTGGCCGAGCGAGCCGCCGGCAGGTCGGTCGCGCTCGGCCGGGCGCGAGCGGCCGAGATCATGCGAGTGGCGGCCTCGCCCGAGGGCGGGACGGTCGAGCTGGGCGGTGGCCTGCGCGCCGTCTGCGAGAGCGGGTCGGTGGGATTCGCCACCGGCCGCACCCCCGACGCGGCCCCCGTCCCCGTTGCGCTCGACCTCCCCGGAATCGCCCGCCTCGGGCGGTGGGAGCTGCGCGCTGAGCTTCACCCGGGCCCGGTCCGGCCGGCCGGCCCCGATCTGGCGACCCTCGACGCGGCGGCGCTGGAGGGCAAGATCGAGGTGCGCACGTGGCGCGAGGGCGACCGGATGCAGCCGCTCGGCATGGAGGGCACCAAGACGTTGGGCGACCTCCTCGCCGATGGCGGCATCCCCCGCTCGGCCCGCTCCTCGATCCCGATCGTCACCGTCGCGGGCGAGGTTGCCTGGGTTCCCGGCGTCGCCGTCGGCGAGCGCTTCCGGCTCGGCGAGCGCACCGACCTGGTCGCCGTCCTCACGGCCCGCCTGGCAGAGTAGGCCGGGATGGCAGGCGTCGGCGAGATCCTCGTGAGCGAGGAGGACCTCCAGCGACGGGTGGGCGAGCTGGGCCGCGAGATCAGTCGCGACTACGCTGGGCGCGACCTCCTGCTGATCGGCGTGTTGAAGGGCGCCGTCCCCTTCCTGGCCGACCTGATGCGGTGCCTGGAGGTGGGCTGCGAGGTCGACTTCATGGCCGTGTCCTCCTACGGCTCGGCCACGGACTCCTCGGGCGTGGTGCGGATCCTCAAGGACCTCGACGCCCCGATCGAGGGCCGCGACGTGTTGCTCGTGGAGGACATCATCGACTCGGGGCTCACCCTCCACTACCTGATGAAGAACCTCCGGGCGCGCAACCCGGCGTCGCTGGAGGTCTGCGCCCTCCTCACTAAGCCCGAGCGCAGGCGCGTGGAGATGCCGATCCGGTACACGGGATTCGAGATCCCGAACCGTTTCGTCATCGGCTACGGGCTCGATCACGCCCAGCGCTACCGCAACCTGCGTTACGTGGCCGTTCTCGACGACTGAGACAGGCCTCTCAGCGCTACGTAGAACCTTCAGGAACGCTTCATGCGTATTGGTACGCTGAAAATCGCCGCTGGGCCCCAAGGACCCTTAGCCATGCCACAAAACAAGCACCCCAATCCGCGAGCGAGCCGCCGATGAAGCGCCTCTTCCGAAGCGCGGCCTTCCCGATCCTGATCGTGATCGTCCTCGCCTTCTTTGCCCAGCGGCTGATCAGCCCCGGCGAGCCGGAGGAGAAGCCCACCTACAACGAGTTCCTCGCCCAGATCGAGAACGACCCCGACTCGATCAAGACCGTCACCCTGGCGCCGAAGACGCAGACGGCGAAAGTCGTCGAGACCAACGACGAGGAGTACTCGACGGGCTACCCGCCGAACACCGAGGAGTCGCTGGTGAACACGCTCCAGCGCAACGAGATCGACACCGACGTCGAGAGCACCGGCGGGTCGGGCTTCCTCACCATCCTCACCTACACCCTCCCGTTCCTCCTGTTCCTCGGCTTCTGGTTCTTCCTGATGAACCAGATGCAAGGCGGGGGCTCGCGAGTGATGAGCTTCGGCAAGTCCAAGGCGAAGCGGATGTCGGTGGACGCCCCGAAGATCACCTTCCGGGACGTGGCCGGCGCCGACGAGGCCGTCCAGGAGCTGCACGAGATCAAGGAGTTCCTCGAGAACCCGAAGAAGTTCCAGGCCCTGGGCGCGCGAATCCCCAAGGGCGTGCTGCTGTACGGGCCGCCGGGCACGGGCAAGACGCTGCTAGCCCGCGCCGTGGCGGGAGAGGCGGGCGTGCCGTTCTTCTCGATCTCCGGCTCGGACTTCGTCGAGATGTTCGTCGGCGTCGGCGCCTCGCGCGTGCGCGACCTCTTCGAGCAGGCCAAGCAGAACTCACCCTGCATCATCTTCATGGACGAGATCGACGCCGTCGGCCGCCATCGCGGCGCCGGCATGGGCGGCGGGCACGACGAGCGCGAGCAGACGCTCAACCAGCTCCTCGTGGAGATGGACGGCTTCGAGATGAAGGACAACATCATCCTCATCGCCGCCACCAACCGCCCGGACATCCTCGACCCCGCCCTGCTTCGCCCGGGTCGCTTCGACCGTCAGATCGTGGTCGATCGCCCCGACCGCCTGGGCCGCCGCAAGGTCCTCGAGGTCCACACGCGCGGGAAGCCCCTGGCCAAGGAGCTCGACCTCGACACGCTCGCCGGTCAGACCCCAGGCTTCACGGGAGCGGACCTCGCGAACCTGATCAACGAGGCCGCGCTGCTCACGGCCCGGTCGGGCAAGCGGGAGATCACGATGGTCGAGCTCGAGGAGGGGATCATGCGCGTGATCGCCGGCCCCGAGAAGAAGACCCGCGTGATGTCGGAGAAGGAGCGCCTGATCACGGCCTACCACGAGCTGGGCCATGCGATCGTCGGGCACCTGCTTCCCAACTGCGACCCCGTGCACAAGATCTCGATCATCTCCCGCGGGCAGGCGCTGGGCTACACGATCTCGCTGCCCACGGAGGACAAGTTCCTGACCACGCGCGCCGAGCTCACCGACACGATGGCGATGACGCTGGGCGGGCGGGCCGCGGAGGAAATCGTCTTCAGCGAGATCACGACGGGCGCCTCGAACGACCTCGAGAAGGTCACCGAGACGGCCAAGGCGATGGTCATGCGCTACGGCATGTCCGAGCGCCTGGGGCCGCGAGTCTTCGGCCATGACCGCTCCCAGCCGTTCCTCGGGCGGGAGTTCGGCACCCAGGCGGACTACTCCGACGAGATCGCGCGCGAGATCGACGACGAGATCAGGCGCATCGTCGAGGAGGGCCACCAGACGGCTAAGGGCATCCTCGGGGAGCACAAGGAGGAGCTGGACCGGATCTCCAAGATCCTCCTGGACCGCGAGACGATCGACGCCGAGCAGTTCGTGCAGCTACTCGACGGCGTTCCCGAGGAAGAGGTCTTCGGCGTCGAGGAGCCCGAGGCTGACGCGGTGCCCGAGGAGCCCGAGGCCGAAGCTGAGAAGGCGGCGGGCCGCGAGGGCCCGCGCCCCGTCCCGCACCCGCGCCCCGGATTCGCCGGCGGCTCGGCGGAGATGCGGGCGGACGAGCCCGACTCGCAGTAGCGATACTGGCCGCGCGTGGCGCGGCTAATGGGCATCCTCAACGTCACCCCCGACTCGTTCTCGGACGGGGGGCTCTACCTCGACGCCGCGACGGCGGTCGCTCACGGCCGCGAGCTCGCCGCAGACGGCGCCGAGATCGTCGACGTCGGCGGGGAGTCCACCCGTCCCGGTGCGGCGGCGGTGTCGGCAGCCGAGGAGATCGAGCGGATCGAGCCGGTCGTCGCGGGCCTCGCCGGGGCCGGCGTGGGGGTCTCGATCGACACCTCCAAGGCCTCGGTGGCCCAGGCGGCCCTGGGCGCCGGCGCGCGGATGGTCAACGACGTGACGGCGCTACGCGGCGATCCCGCCCTGGCTGGACTGTGCGCCGATCGGGGCTGCGACGTCGCCCTCATGCACATGCAGGGGTCCCCCCGCACGATGCAGGAGAGCCCCACCTACGGCGATGTCGTTGATGACGTCCGCGCCTTTCTGGCGGAACGAATCGAGGCCGCGACAGCGGCAGGCGTATCCGAGGAGAGGATCTGGATCGACCCCGGCATCGGCTTCGGCAAGACGCTCGACCACAACCTCGAGCTGCTTTGCCGCCTGGACGAGCTGCGCGAGCTGGGACGCCCGATCCTGGTCGGCACCTCGCGCAAGAGCTTCATCGGCAAGATCACCGGGCGCGACGTCGGCCAGCGGCTGGGGGGCACCATCGCGTCGAGCGTCCTCGCCCTGCGCGCCGGCGCCGAGATGCTGCGGATCCACGACGTGCGTGAGATGCGCCAGGCTGCCCTCGTGGCGGAGGCGATCCTGAATCCGGAGCGCTCGTGGACTTCGGTCTAGCGATCTTTCCCACCGAGGACTCACCGCCCCCGCGCGAGCTCGGGCCGATGGCCGAGGACGCCGGGTTCGAGTCGCTGTGGTTCACCGAACACACCCACATCCCGGCGAGCCGCGAGACGCCCTATCCGGCGGGGGGCGAGCTTCCTCCGGAGTACTCCCGCCTCTACGACCCCCTGATCGCGCTGACGGAGGTCGCGGCGGTCACCGAGCGCCTGCGCCTCGGCACCGGCCTGTTGCTGATCGTCGAGCGCGACCCGATCACGACGGCCAAGGCGGTCGCCAGCCTCGACGCGCTCTCGGGCGGCCGGGTGGAGCTCGGCGTGGGCGCCGGCTGGAACCTCGAGGAGATGCGAAATCACGGCACCGATCCCGCTCGTCGCTTCGGGATCATGCGCGAGCGGGTCGAGGCGATGAAGGAGATCTGGACCGCCGAGGAGGCCTCGTACGCGGGCCGGTACGTCGAGTTCGAGCGGATCTGGTCGTGGCCCAAGCCCGCGCAGAAGCCTCATCCGCCGGTAATCGTCGGCGGCAACGGCAAGACGGTCTACGACCGCGTGCTGGCGTTCGGCGACGGCTGGATCCCCAACTACCTGGGTGACGTCGAGAAGCTGGCGGCGAGGATCGAGAAGCTGCAGGGCCTCGCCGCAGGCGCCGGCCGCCCGGCTCCCGAGGTGACCGTCTACGGCAGCCCGCGCGAGGTGGCCGCCATCGGCCGTTTCGCCGAGGTGGGCGTCAAGCGCTGCGTCTTCTGGCTGCCGCCGACGATCCCCGGCGACCTGCGCGAGCGCTTCGACAAATGCGCCGCGACGGTGGCCGAGTACGGCGGCGGCTGACTAGAGCTGCGCGGCGTCGGTCTCGAGGCCGAGCAGGAGCCGCCCGGTCAGCTCCCACGTCGCCGGGGCGACCATCGCGTGCTGGGTGGCGGCGTGGACGTCGCGGAAGCGGCGCTGGAGCGGGCTCGTCGAGTAGATCGAGGTCCCGCCTCCGGCGCCGTACATCAGGTCCACCGCCCGGGCGGACTCGCGCGTCGCGTGGGTGGCGGCGAGGCGCAGGCGCACCCGCTCCTCGACCGGCACGCCGGCCCCCGAGCACGCGATCGTCCAGGCTCGGTCCACCGTTTCGAGCACCAGGGCCCGAGCCGCGGTGACCGCCGCCGTCGCCCGCGCGACGTCCGCCTGGACGGCGGGCCGCTCCGCGAGCCGGCGCCGTGAACCGGTCGGCTGCTTGGAGGCGGCGAGCCCACGAAGGTCGTCGATCGCGGCACGGGCGATCCCCAGTGCGACCGATCCGATACCCAGGGCCAACAGGCCGAAGACCGGGAAGGCGTAGAGGGGGCCGGCCTCGGCGGGCGGCGTCGCCAGCGAAACGGTATGGGTAGCCGGCACCCGCAGTCCGTCCACGGAGATGTCGTTCGAGCCCGTGCCGCGCAACCCGGACACGTCCCAGGTGTCGTGGATCTCCACGTCGCCGGCATCGAAGACGGCCACCCGCGGCCCCTCCTTCGTCCGGATCCCTCCCAGCAGCAGGTCCGAGTGCTCCGAGAAGCTCGCGAACGGCCACCGGCCGGTCACCAGATAGTCCTCGTCCAACTGGGTCGCTTGGCCGATCGGGGCGTGGACGCCGGCGGCGACCGCTTCCGCGCCGAAGAGCTCGGCGGCCACCACGGGCTCGAGGTAGGCCGAGACGTAGCCAGCGGTCGCTGAGACCATCGCGCACCACGCTGTCGAGCCGTCAGCCACAGCCAGCTCCTCGAGTGCCTCGACCATCTCGCGCGGCGAGACCTCGCCGCCGCCGAGGCGGGTGGGCACCAGCATTCTCGGCAGACCCGAGTCCCGCAGCGCGCCGGCGAGCGGCTCCGGGAGCCGGCGGTCGCGCTCGGCCTGCTCGGCGTGTTCCCGGGCCAGCGGCGCGAGCCCGGCCGCCCCCGTCCGGGCGTCTAGCGCTTGAGCTCGATCCACAACGCGTCCGCCCACGCGCGCGGCTCGCCCGACGCGTCGTAGATCGCCGTGCCCGAGCGGTGCTTGCGGCCCTCGCGCTCCACCGACCAGCCGACGACGATGTGGGGGTGGGCGGGCAGGATCGGCCGGTCGACGTGCCCCCGCAGCCGGGCGAGGACCATCGCTCCCTCGTCGGGCGCGTAGTGATGGGCCGCGATGCCGCTCGGGCAATCCAGCGCGGCCCAGACGATCTCGTCCCGAACGCCGTCGCCGTCCGCAAGCTCGCGCTGGGGGGTCCAGATGCACGCCAGCATCTCGTGCGCGGAAACGTGACCCGGGTAGATGCAGAGGCCGTCGCCGGGATCACGATCCGGCCCGCAGACGAAGCAGCCCGGGAACGCGTGGTCGTCGTAAAACGCGGACCGCAGGTCGGCGTCCTCGGCCTCGTGGAAGGGCGGGGGGTCGGGGAGCTCGAGCTCGACGGCATCCAAGCTTTCGCCGTCGGCCACGACCGTGTCGCCGTCGAGCAGCCGGACGCCCTCCTCGTCATCCTCGACCCTCAGCGGGCAGTCGAGCGGGGGAGGGTGGCGGAGGTTGACCTCGGCGGTGCCCGTTTCCAGCGCGGCGGCGATGACCCCGCACGTGTATCCGCCGTTGGCGCTCGCGGGAGGCCCTCGGAACCGTCGTTCGATCACCACCTCGTCGGCCATGCCGGGACTCTCTCAGAAATGGAAGGCAACCCCGTTTCGAGGGCGACCCCCGGCGGCACCGATCACGGTCGCCCTGGAGCGAAAAGACGCTACGTTGCGCTCGATGGCGGCCTCCGATGACCCCGGCACCCGCGTCCGCGTCGAGCTCCACGGGATCTCCGCCTACGGCCACCACGGCGTCACCGAGGCCGAGCGCGAGGTCGGCCAGCGGATCGAGATCGACCTGGTGATCGAGATGGGCGACGCCGAGGCCACCCGCACGGACGAGCTGTCGGGGACGATCGACTACGCCGGGGCCTGCGAGATCGCGGTCACGGCCGCGACGGAGGCCGGCTACCACACGCTCGAGCGCCTGGCCCAGGTGATCGGCGAGCGCCTGGTGGGTCGCCTGGGCGCCGACGTCGCGATCGTGCGTGCGGCCAAGCCCGAGCCACCGCTGGCGCAGATCACGGGCGCCGCGGTCGTCGAGGTGACCGTCCGGCGCGAGGATCCGGCGTGAGCGAGCGCACGGGCTACCTCGGCCTGGGCTCCAACGTCGGCGACCGGGGGGCGAACCTGCTGGGAGCGATCGACGCGCTCGGAGTACGCGGCGTCTCGGTCGAGGCGGTCTCGTCGGCCTACGAAACAGAGCCCGTCGGCGCGGTGCTCGACCAGCCCGACTTCCTGAACGCGGCGATCCGGGTCGCCACGGCGCTGGAGCCCGAGGCGCTGCTCGCCGCCTGTAAGGAGGTGGAGGCCGAGCTCGGACGCGAGCCCTCAGGGCCTCACCACGGGCCGCGACCGATCGACGTGGACGTGCTGCTTTTCGGCGACGTCCGGCTGGAGACCGAGGCGCTCACGCTCCCGCACCCCGAGGTGAGCAGCCGCCGCTTCGTGCTCGAGCCGCTGCTGGAGCTCGATCCGCTGTTGGCGTTACCCGACGGGACCAAGCTGGCGCCGGCCCGCGACGCGCTGGAGGGCCAGCGGGTCCGGCGGGTGGGCGAGCTCTGCGAATCGACGTGATCGCTGGCAGCCCGGGCTCTTCGAGGCACTTGCTTCGCATTGCGCACTCCACCGGTCGCTGCACCACCCTGATGTCCCTCATCCTTCCATCTAGTCCGAGTGCTGTCGAGCGAAGGCCGTAGCCCGAAGCGAAGTCAGCGCTCGGCGACGGCTTCGCCGAGGCTCTCGATGAGCTCGCCGAGCTTCTGCGCCGGCGTCCGGAAGTATTCCTGGGAGTGCAGGCACTGCGAGATACTGCGTGGGCGATGTCGCCGGAGAACGTGGAGCTTTCCCGCCAGGTCCTGGCGGCATTCAATCAGCGCGATATCGATGCCTTCCTTGGGTATCTCGACCCCGATGTCGAGTTCATTGCCCTCATCACGCGAATGGAGGGCGGCGATCCATATCGGGGCCACGGAGGGATGCGGAAATGGTGGGACACCATCACCGGAATCTTCCCCGACTTCACCGCGGAAATCCTCGATATCCGAGCCGATGAACACGCGACGGTCGCGCAGCTCGGCTTGCGAGGTCGTGGGGCCGGAAGCAATGCTCCGATCGATCGGAGGGCCTGGTCCGTCATGAAGTGGCGCAACCGGAAGACCACTTGGTGGGGAGTGTTTCCGAGCGAAGCTGAAGCCCTCGAAGCCGCCGGGCTGTCGGAGTAGCGCGATACTGCGCGGGCGATGTCGGACGAGAAGAGCGAGTGGGCGCGGCGGGGGGTGGAGGCGTGGAATAAGGATCCGCTCGCCACGATGATTGCCTTTTCCCATCCTGACCTTGAGTTTCATCAGATCGAGGACGTGATGGGTACGGCCGCTGGCGTTCATCGGGGTCATAAAGCCATCGCGACCGCCATCACTCCGCTCTTTGAGGCTTTCATGGATTTCCAGGCCGACATCCTCGAGGTCATTGACATAGGCGGAGACTCTTTCGTCATGCATTTGCGCCACACCGGTCGCGGGCGAGCGAGCGGTGTAGTAGCGAGCATCGAGCTCTTTCACGTGATGCGTGTGCGTGACGGGAAGCTGTACTGGTGGCAGGTACAGCGGGAGCGGCAAGAAGCCCTCGAAGCCGCCGGGCTGTCGGAGTAGGCGATGTCGGAGGAGAACGCAGATCTGGTCAGGCGAAGCTACGCCGCCTTGAACGCCGCGTACAAGAGCGGCGACGTCAACGACCTCCTGCCCCTCGCCGACAGGGTGTGGGACCCCAACATCGTGCTCAGCACGAAGGGCGATCTCCTGGCAGGCGGCGAAGAGTGGCACGGATACGAAGGAGTGCTGCGGTCTATCGCCTCTCAAATGGAAGCCTTCCAGCAGATGTGGCTCGAAC
>JBPCKC010000032.1:0-31173 GCA_051004675.1 Solirubrobacterales bacterium | reverse complement strand
TATCGGCTGGGTGGAGAAGAGGGTCTACTGGCATGAGGATTCGCTCCCCCTCCCCGAGGCCACGGCGAGCCCTACGGAGGCGCAGATTCGCGAGCGGGTCGAGGCGGCGCGCGACGAGGCTCGCAAGACGGCCGAGGCGAACCTCGAGGCGGCGCGCGCCAGGATGCGCGCCAGGGCCGAGGCAAAGCTGCGGGCCGCGGCGGCAAAGCTTCGCGACCAGGCCGAGAAGCACGCCCGGTCAGCCGCAGCGGAGGCGGCCGAGGCCGCACGCGAGGCGGCCGAGGCCGAGGTTGCCGGCCGCGTCGTCGAGGGCGAGGAGAAGGCCGCGAAGCGCGTGCACGAGGCCGAGCGCCGCTACCAGACCGAGGTCGAGCAGCGGACCGAGATCGAGCGCAGGCTCGAGACGACGGAGCGCCGCCTTCAGGGGCTGGTGGACAGGGTGGGCCGGGAGGCCGCCCAGCGTGCCCGCGAGGCGGCCGAGGCACAGATGGAAGCCGAGGTCGCCCGGCTCGAGAAGGAGGCCGCCGCCGTTGCCGAGCGCGCGAGCGAGGAGGCCGACCGCCGCAGCCGCTCGCAGATCGAGATGCGCCTTGCCGAGGAGGAGGCGAAGGTTCGCCAGGAGGCGGAGGCCCGTGCTCGCGAGGAGGCCGGGCAGAAGCTCCAGGGGCTGAAGGCCCGTCTCGAGCGCGAGGCCCAGCAGGAGGCCCGGGCCGCCGCCGAGCAGGCCCGGCGCGAGACTCTAAAAGCCCGGGAAGCGGCCGCGGAGAACCTGCGTGAGCGGGCGGACGCGGCGGCCGAGGAGGCCGCCGAGCGCGCCCGCCGCGACGCGCTCAGCGGCCTTTAGCCCTCGGAGCTAGGAGGCGATCTCCGCCTCGGTGTGGGCCTGGAGGATCCCATCGCCCTCCTCGCCCGTACGGATCCGGATCGCTTCCTCGACGGGGATCACGAAGATCTTCCCGTCGCCGACCTCACCGGTTCGGGCGTGCTTCAGGATGGTCTCCACCACCACGGACTTGTCCTTGTCCTCGACGACGACCTCGATCTTCAGCTTCGGCCGTACGTTGACTGTGAGGGTCGAACCCCGGTAGTGCTCGACCACCCCCTTCTGGCGCCCCGATCCCTTCACCTCGCCGATCGACAGGGACGGAAACCCCTTGTCGAGCAGCTCGGCCCGGATCGGCTCGAACGCCTCGTGGCGGATGAACGCCTCGATCTTCTTCATCTGGCTCACCTCCTCCCTACGCTTGCGAGGGGCTGTCGCTCGCCAGCGGCGGCGGTCCCTCGGCGGTCATCTGGGTCGCCGAAGCGGCGACCGGGGCTCGCAACGTGGGCTGGTTGCCCCAGCCTGCGCCACCACCCGGGTACTCCTCGTTGGAAATGAACTGCTCCGGGTATCCGTACATGCCGTGCTCGGAGATGTCGAGTCCGGCGTCCTCCTCCTCGGGAGACACGCGCAGCCCGTACGTCACCTTGATGAGGTAGAGCACTGCGAGGCTCGAGGCCAGGACGAACGCCATCACCACGATGATGCCCAGCGCCTGGTTACCCAGCTGCTCGAGCGAGCCCGAGTAGAACAGGCCCCCCTCCGGGTCGCCGAACGCGTTGTACTGCGCCAGGCGCGGTGAGGTGAACAGCCCGCACGACAGGGTGCCCCAGATTCCGGCCAGGCCGTGCGCGGAGAGCGCGCCGACCGGGTCGTCGAGCACCTTGTCGATCGCCAGCACGCCGACGACCACCAGGACTCCAGCCACCGCGCCGATGATCGGGGCGGCCCATGCCTCCACATAGCCCGAGGGGGCCGTGATCGCCACCAGCGCGGCTATCGCGCCGTTGCCGATCATGCCGATGTCGAGGGTCTTCTGGAGCAGGCGGGAGGTGATCGCCGCCGTCAGCACTCCGGCTGCGCCCGCGATCAGGGTGATGAGCGCGACCTCGGGGAAGCGCCCGTCGAGCGCGCCGAGGGTCGAGCCCGGGTTGAACCCGAACCAGCCGAGCCACAGAATGAGCACGCCGAGCCCGAACAGGGGCATCGAGTGTCCCGGGATCGCCCTCGGCCTCCCGTCCTCGCCGTACTTGCCTCTACGCGCTCCCAGCAGGAGCAGCACCGCGAGGCCGGCGGTGGCACCGATCAGGTGGACCGCCGTCGAGCCGGCGAAGTCCTGCATGCCGACGTTGGACTGAAGCCAGCCGCCGCCGAACACCCAGTGGGCGCCGATCGGGTAGATCAGCGCGGCGAACACGACCGCGAAGATCACGTAGACGCCGAACTTGATGCGCTCCAGCGTGGTACCCCAGACGATCGCCAGCGAGACGGCGCAGAAGACGAACTGGAAGAACCACTTCGTTTCCACCGTCGCGTCGGAGAGCCCCATCACGGGGAACGCCGTCTGCGGATCGCCGAACCCCTGGAGGAAGAACCCGGTGTCGCCGATGATCTCGCCGGTCCCGAACGCGAATGCAAAGCCGCACGCGTAGAACGCGAGGGCCGCGATCGAGAAGTTGATGAGGATCTTCGCGACGATCGTTCCCGCGTTCTTTCCTCGCGAGAACCCGATCTCCAGGAAAGCGAAGCCCGCCTGCATGAACATCACCAGCAGGCCGGCGACGAGCACCCACAGCGAGTTGATCGCCACCGACTCGGGCAGCAGGCCAGCGCCGGCTGCCTCCAACGAGTCCGCCGAGGCCACGCCGGGCAGCACCAAGAGCCCGGCGATCACCAGCGGCACTACCGCCAGGTACTTTCGTTTCATCTGTCTACACACACTCCTTGCCCACCGGCAGATCACCGCCGGTGGTCGCGGGTTCCAGGAATGCGACGACCGTAGGGCCGGGGCCGCGAGAGGTCTTTATCCGCCTGTCGAGACTTCCGCGGCGGCGGTTGTACGAGCGGTCGGGCCCGTGCCTGAGAGGCCGTCCCCGGCGCCGAGCTCGATCTCGGTTCCCTCCATCGCCATCGAGATCGCCGCGCCGGAGCCGCCACCCTCGGTGAACCGCTCGGTCGCCACCACGCTCAGGCGGTCGAGGAACTCGTCGTCGTGGAGCGGGTCGTGGTGGAAGAGCATCACCCGCTTCGCCCCCGTGCGCTGGGCGAAGGTGAGGGTGTCGCCCAGGGCCGAGTGTCCCCACCCCACGTGCTGGGGGTACTCCTCGTCGGCGTACTGGCAGTCGTGGATGAGCAGGTCCGCCTTGGAGGCCAGGTCGAACCCCGAGATCCACTCCGGGTCGAGGTCGGCCAGGGACGCGCCCAGCGATGGCTCATGGTCGGGGATGTAGCAGACCGAGGTATCGCCCTCGGTGATCCGGTAGCCGAGGGTCGCCCCGCGGTGGGTGACCGCCTCCGCGCGCACGGTGGCCGTCCCGATGGTCCACTCGGTGGCGGGCGTGTCGCGAAAGGAAACGTCGCAGGGCAGCTCACGGACCTCCACGGGGCTCAGCGGAGCCGAGATGTAGCGCGCGATCCGGTCCTCGAGCGATGCCTCCGGCGAGGCCGGGCCCCAAATCGTGATCCTGGACTCGGCCCGGAAGCAGGGGGGGAAGAACATGAGGCCCTGGATGTGATCGAGATGCAGGTGGGTCAGCAGGATGTTCACCTTCGGGTCGTCGAGGAGGGTCATCCCCAGGGTCCGGATCCCGGTGCCGGCGTCCAGGATCAGCTCCTCACCCCCCGCGAGCGTCACCTGCACGCACGAGGTATTGCCGCCGTAGCGGTTCATCTCCGGGCCCGGAGCCGGGACCGAGCCGCGCGCGCCCCAGACCTTGACCTTCAAGCTCCCGCCCCGTTCTCGGCCAGCGGCCAGAAGAAGATCATCGCGCCGGAGGAGCCCTCCTCGGAGGCGATGATCGGGAACGCCGCAGCCTCGATGCCGTGCTCGACGCCCTTCGCCGAGCGGATGCAGAAGTCGGAGTGCGCGGGGCGGCCCTCGCGCAGGGCGCTGGTGATGTCGAGGTCCTCGATCGAGATCGGGTTGCCCTCGGTGTCGAAGGGGCCGAAGCTCCCGGTCCATTCCTGCGGGTCCATGCGGCCGGTCTCCTCGAAGGAGACCCCCAGAAGGGCGCCTGCGGCCTCGTTGTAGAAGACGAGGTGCGAGTTCTCGTCGAGGAGAAAGGCCGGCGTGGAGAGGTTCGTCAGCAGGTTGCGGGCGAGGATCAACTCCAGCGGCTTCTGCGAGCTGGCCACGCTCTCATTCTTCCACCGATCGCACGCGGGTGGGAGCCGTCGGGCGAATCGGCACAACCACAGCCACCCGCCGGTACCCTGCCGTTGGGATGAGGCCGGCGAGCCCATGGGGAGGCGTTTTCGCGGCGACGGCGCTGCTCTTCGGGTGCGCGGCGACGCCGGCGGGCGCGCAGGTGGTCGGCGAGCCGGTGCTCCCCATCCCAGACCCCCTGACCACTGCGCCGGAGTTCGAGGGCGAGGTCGCGGTGCCCCGTCCGGTCTCGGCCCCGCGGGTCCCCCGGCATCCGTTCATGGCGCCCAACGGCCGCTCCAACCTCCACAACGACGCCTTCCAGACCGACACCTACCGCTGGCGCGGCCCGCTTGGCGACGAGACCACCAGCTCCTCGGCGCTGTTCTTCCGCGAGTGCGCCTCGATCACGGTCGACTCGCAGGGGCGGCTGGTGGCGATCTGCGTCGGCCTCGACCGGCCGGTGCTGGCGATGCTCGACCCCGAGACGCTGGCGCCGCTGGCCACCTACGAGCTGCCCCCGCGCATGCCCGGCGGCGGCGGCAACCCGTTCACCGACTTCTCCGGCGGCGGCTACTTCTACCTCGACCACCGCGACCGCGTCGTCGTCCCCACCACCACGCGCCACATCTTCGTCATCCGGCAGACCGCGGGGCCCGGGTTCGAGCTTCAGCGGGACATCGACCTCTCCGGCGTTTTGGCGAGCGGCGACAAGATCATCTCCGCGCTGCCCGACTGGAAGGGGCGCCTGTGGTTCGCCTCGACCCAGGGCGTCATGGGCTTCGTCTCGCGCCGCTCGGGGGCGATCCACACCCGCGATCTGGGCGAGCCCAACGGCAACTCCTTCATGGTCGACGAGCGCGGGAGCGTTTACCCCGTTACCGACGGGGCGCTCTATCGCCTCCGCGCGCGGCGGGGAAAGGTGCGAATCCTGTGGCGGCGCCCCTACAAGAACACCGGGGTCGTGAAGCCGGGGCAGACGCAGGCCGGCTCGGGCACGACCCCGACGCTGATCGGCGGGGGGCGCTGGGTGGCGATCACCGACAACGCCGACCCGATGAAAGTGATGGTGGTTCGCCGCGCGCGTCACGCCCGGGGGCGGAGGCTGGTGTGCCGCGAGCCGGTCTTCGAGCAGGGCGCATCGGCGACCGATCAATCGTTGATCGGGGCCGGGCGCTCGATCGTCGTCGAGAACAACTACGGCTACACGATCGCCGCGGTCGAGGGGGGCGGCGACGCGATCCAGCCCGGCCTCAGCAGGGTGGATGTCCGGCGCGGCGGGCGCGGCTGTCGCACGGTCTGGGAGAGCGACGAGCGCGCGCCGTCGGTCGTCCCGAAGCTGTCGCTGGGCGCGGGGCTCGTCTACACCTACACGCTCCCGGTGGAGCACGACGGCGCCTGGTACCTGACCGCGATCGACTTCCGCTCCGGCGACACCGTTTTCAGGCGGCTCTCCGGCGGCGCCCTGGGCCACAACAACAACTACGCCCCGGTGACGCTCACCCCGGGCGGGACGGGCTACGTGGGAGTGCTCGGAGGGGTCGCGCGCTTCCGCGACGGCGGGTAGGGCGCCCGCCCTCAAGCACCAGAGCGCGTGCGCCGATACCAGGGCACGGTGCTTGCTTCGCGCGGACGGACCGCCCTTGCCGAAAGGCTGGCCGCTGCCCAGCGGCGGGTCGGCGAGCTCGAGGCTGAGCTGTCGCGGCGCTCGCTGCGCGACCCTGTCGCGCCGATGGCCCTGACGCTGCCCGCGTTCCGGGCCCAGTTCGAGGTGGACATCCAGCAGGCCCTGCGGGCGAGCCGCCCGCTCAGCGTCGCCCTCGTCGACCTCGACGGCTTCTCCCGGCTGAACCTGCGCGCGGGATACGCCGCCGGCGATCGGGTTCTCGCGGCCGCCGCCGAGATGCTCGCCGCCGAGACCGGCGGGACCGTGTGCCGGGTGGCTGCCGACTCGTTCGCCGTGCGGCTCGTCAACGCCTCGGCGGAGGACGCCGAGAAGCTCCTGGGCCGGGCGCTCGTAGCCCTCGAGGCGCTCCAGACCGCGGAGGTCCGGGGGATCTCGGCGTCGGTGGGCGTGGCCGAGTTGGCGCCGGGGCGCAGCCCCGAGGCGCTTCTCGCCGCGGCCGGCGCGGCGCTGGAGCGAGCGCAGCAGGCCGGAGGGGGCCGCGTCGTGATCTTCACCGCGCAGGGCGACGGGGCCGCGGCCGCCGCGGCCGCCGCGGCCGACGTGGCAATCGCGCTCGCCCAGGCGCTCGAGGAGCGTGACCGCTACACGGGCGAGCACTCGGAATCCGTCGTCGATTTGACCGCCCGGGTCGCCGCGGCCCTGACCCTGCCCGCGGAGGAGGTCGAGAACGTCAGGTTGGCCGCCTTGCTTCACGACATCGGCAAGATCGGGATTCCGGACGAGATCCTGCACAAGCCCGGCCCGCTCGACGAGCGCGAGTGGGGGATCATGCGCCAGCACCCCGTGATCGGAGAGCGCATCCTGCGTTCGATGCCCGGCCTGGGCGCGATCGCGCGGATCGTCCGCCACGAGCACGAGCGGGTAGACGGCGGCGGCTACCCGGACGGACTCGTCGGCGACCAGATCCCGGTTGGCGCTCGCATCATCCTCGCCTGCGACGCGTACCACGCGATGGTCTCCGACCGGCCCTACCGCGAGGCGATGTCGCACACCGACGCGATGGCCGAGCTCAACGCCAACGCCGGCGAGCAGTTCGACGCCGAGGTCGTCCAGGCGCTGATCGGCTATCTCTACGGTCGCCGGCAGTCCGGCCTGACGACCATCTAGGCCTCGGACTCAGGGAACGGGTGCCGCCGACCACGCCGGGCCGGCGGCCGCCCGAGGTGGTAGCGGGCAGCCCTTAGTCGAGCTTCCCGATCTTGAAGATCTTGGTCCCGCAATCCGGGCAGGTGCCCTGGATCGCCGGGCGACCGTTCTTCATGGTCACCTGCTGGGGATCCACGATCTCGACCTTCTTACGTTCCTTCACACAGTAGCCCTCGGGCATTTGCACGCACTCCTCTCAGTGCTCGGTGACTGAACCTGTAGGCGACCGTAGCCCCTGCGGCGGACGCACGCAACAAAGAACGTGCGGATAGGCACAATTCTGCCTGGCTTCGCACCGGCCGCGCGACGTGGCAGGATGCCGCGCCAGGATGGGGCCGCTATCCAAAACCTGCCGGCGCATCGCGGACAACGCGCGCTTCCAGGGCTTCATCATGCTCGTGATCGTCGCCAACGCGACGACCCTGGGTCTTGCCACCTACGCCGGCATCGAGGACGAGGTCGGGTCGCTGCTGAACACGCTCGACGATGTCTTCATCGGGATCTTCGTGCTCGAGCTGGCGATCAGGATCCTCGCCTACGGAAGCCGTCCCCAGGACTTCTTCAAGGACGGCTGGAACGTCTTCGACTTCGTCGTCATCGGCGCGGCCTTCGCGCCGGGTCTGCGCGAGAACGCGACGCTGCTGCGGCTGGCGCGGCTGCTGCGGGTCCTTCGGCTGGTCACGATCCTTCCCGACCTGCGCGGGATCGTGCGGGCGATGGTCCGAAGCCTGCCGCCGATCGGCAGCCTGGTCGTGCTGATGCTGATGCTGATGTTCGTCTACGGGATGGTCGGCTGGATCCTCTTCCATACCGAGGATCCCGAACAGTGGGCCAACATCGGCCAGGCGATGCTGACGCTGTTCGTGATGCTGACGCTCGAGAACTGGCCCAACTACCTCGAGGCCGGGCAGGCGATCCACCCCGCCTCGTGGATCTACTTCGTCTCCTACATCCTGATCGCGTCGTTCCTGGTGATCAACATCCTGCTGGCGATCATCATCAACTCGATGGAGGAGGTACGTGAAAACGAGCAGGAGCGCAAGCGCGAGCGCACCCGCGAGCGGCGGGCGGAGGACATCGAGGCAGGCGGCGTGCAGGCCGAGGCCGCGCTCGCGGCCGAGACGGCCGACGCAATCGCCCAGCGGGTGAAGATCCTGCGCGAGGCGCTCGACGACCTCGAGCGCGATCTCGGCGGCAGCCCGTCGCGCCGCGCCGCCGGCCGCGTGACGACGAAGGCCCGGCTGAAGCCTTAGCCGGACTTGCTCGCCCTACGGCGAGTCGAGCCCGCCCGAGCCGGACGTGCTGTCGCTCCCCGAGGAGGAGGACTCCAGGCCGGCGACATCCGTTCGGAGGTCCTCGATGTCGTCCTGGACGACCTGCAGCTCGTCGCCGGTGGTCACCTGGTCGTTCTCCAGCGACGACACCTGGCCCTCGAGCGTGTCGAGACGGCCGTTCAGCGACTGGACGTCGTCAGCGGCCGCCTCCGAGGCCTCCTCGGAGACCGCGCCGAGGCGGCCACGCAGGGCGTCGAGGTCCTCGTTGGTCGCGGAGTCCTCCTGAAGCTGCAGCGCGAAGACGATCGCCACGGCCGCCGCCGCGAGAGCGAGCACGCATGCCGCCGCGACCGCGTAGGTGCGGATGCTGAGCTTGCGGTCGACCTGCGCCAGCCAGGCGCGCAGCCCGTCGATCCGCTCGTGGGGCGGGGTGGCGTGCGTGGCGATGCCCGCCTGCTCGGCGGTCTGCGGGCCAGGGCTCCCCGCGGCAGCGGGCTGCTCGCCGGTGGCCGGGCTCTGCGGTGTGGTCGGAGGCGTGGCTTCCATCGGCCGGGCAGCCTAGCGCGAGACGCCGGGGCGGGCGACGGTCAGGCCTCTGGTGGGCGGCCCTCTGCGATCGACCCGTCCTCGGGCTCGAGCGCCAGGCCCGCCGCGGCCCAGGCGCTGATCCCGCCCGCCATGTTGTGAGCCTGCCAGCCGGCCTCGCGAAAGGCCTGCGCGGCCATGCCCGAGCGGTTGCCGCCGCGGCAGTAGAAGACGACGGGCCGGTCCTTCGCGATCGAGTCGGCCTGCGAGGTCAGCTCGTTCACCTCCAGATGACGCGCACCGGCGAGGCGCCCGGCCTCCCACTCGTAGTCGGTGCGGACGTCGATCAGCTCGGCCTCGCCGGCGTCGCGAAGCTCCGCGACCCGCTGGGGCGGAAGCTCGGTCGCGGCTGCGTTCGCCTCGTCACTCATGGCGCGCATCGTAGTTCTCGCTGCTCTAACGTCCCGGCCCGCTCTTCCCAACTGAACTCAAGGAGACCTGAACCGATGCCCGAAGCCGTGATCGTCGATGCCGTCCGCAGTCCGATCGGGCGCGCCTTCAAGGGCTCGCTAGCTCAGCTTCGCCCCGAGGAAACCGCGGCCTACGTGGTCGATCAGCTCCTCGAGCGCAACCCCGACCTGGATCCCAAGATCGTCGAGGACGTCTACTGCGGCTGCGGCATGCCCCAGGGCCTGCAGGGCTTCAACGTGGCACGGATCATCGTGCTGCTCTCCGAGAAGCTCACCCAGGAGACGACCGGCACCACGATTTCGCGCTACTGCGCCTCCTCGCTCGATGCCATCCGCCACGCTGCCAACGCGGTCAAGGCGGGGGAGGGCGACGCCTACATCGCCGCCGGCGTCGAGTTCGTCTCGCGCTTCAACGAGGCGACCGAGCCCGCCCGGGTGGATGACCGCAACAAGAACCTGATCGGCGAGAACGGCCAGCCGAACGTCTACATCGACATGGGCCTGACGGCGGTCAACGTCGCCAACCACTACGAGGTCTCCCGCTCGGACATGGACAAGTACGCGCAGCGCTCGCAGGAGCTGGCCGTCGCCTCGCAGGAGGACGGCTTCTTCGACCGCGAGATCGTTCCCGTCCCCGACCACGAGGGCAACGAGGTCGCCAAGGACGACGGCCCCCGGGCCTCGTCCACGCTGGAGAAGCTCTCCGAGCTGCCCGAGGCGTTCGGCGGCGGCGGCGTCACCGCCGGCAACTCATGCCCGCTCAACGACGGCGCCGCGGCCGTGCTGGTCATGTCCGAGACGAAGGCCAAGGAGCTGGGCCTGACCCCGCGCGCGAAGATCAAGAGCGCCGCGACCTGGGGCAACGAGCCCGAGTACATGGGCGTGGCGCCGATCGGCGCGATCAAGAAGGTGCTCGAGCGCACCGGAATGTCGATGTCCGACGTGGGCACGGTCGAGCTGAACGAGGCCTTCGCCGCCCAGGCGATCCCGATCATGGCCGAGTGCGACATCCCGCTCGAGAAGCTCAACACCCACGGCGGCGCGATCGCCCTCGGCCACCCCTTCGGGATGACCGGAGCCCGGATCATGACCACGCTCCTGAACGCAATGGAGACCGACGACCATGAAATCGGCCTCGAGACGATGTGCGTGGCCGGCGGCCAGGGCGAGGCGATGGTGGTCGAGCGAGTGGGCTGACGCCCACCTTGACGTAACCGCGGCCGTGCGGTTGTCGGTTGACTCTCGAGGCCGAGGGTTCTAATGTCGCCAAACTCTCTTTGCGTGTCCGAGGGATTGGCGCGCCGGAGCAGAGCCTCCACGCATTCCCGCATGACACGCAGCCCTCGCCTAAACGTCCTCGTTGCGGCACTCGCCGCAAGCGCCGCGATGCTCGCCCTGCCAAGCGCCGCCGCCGCCGCGGTGAGTTTCGCCCCAGCCGCCAACTTCGCCGCCGGCTCGGTTCCCAACGAGGTCGCGGTCGGCGACCTCAACGCCGACGGGCGCCCCGACCTCGCCGTCGCCAACTTCGGCTACTTCGGCTCGGGCAACGCGGGCAACGTCTCGGTCCTGCTGGCCACGGGCACGCCGGGCAACTTCGGCGCCCCCGCCAACTTCGCCGCCGGCACGCACCCCACCTCGGTCGCGATCGGCGACCTCAACAGCGATGGGCGCCCCGACCTCGCCGTCGCCAACCAGTTCGGCGCCAAGAACAATTTGGGCGACGTCTCCGTCCTGCTCGCCACGGGCGCGCCGGGCTCCTTCGCCGCCCCCGCCAGCCTCGGTGCCGGCGCGAACCCCTCCTCGGTCGCGATTGACGACCTGAACGGCGACGGGCGCCCCGACCTCGCCGTCGCGCTCGGCGACCGCTACGGAGAGTTACCGGGAGCCGTCGCGGTCCTGCTCGCCGCGGGCAGCTCCTTCGCGGACCCCGCCAACTTCGCCGCCGGCAGGGGTCCCTCCTCGGTCGCGATCGGCGACCTCAACGGCGACTGGCGCCCCGACCTCGCCGTTGCCGACATAAACGGCGGGAGCCTCAACATTTCTGACGACGTCTCCGTCCTGCTCGCCGCGGGCACGCCGGGCTCCTTCGCCGCCCCCGCCAGCTTCGCCGCCGGCAGCCGTTCCTTCTCGGTCGCGATCGGCGACCTGAACGCCGACGGGCGTCCCGACCTCGCCGTCGCCAACGCTTACTCGAGCAACGTCTCGGTCCTGCTCGCCGCGGGCACGCCGGGCTCCTTCGCCGCCCCCGCCAACTTCCCCGCCGGCACGAGCCCCGTTTCGGTCGCGATCGGCGACCTGAACAGCGACGGCAAGCCCGACCTCGCCGTCGCCAACTACGACTCCGACAACGTCTCGGTCCTGCTCAACACGAGCCAGCCGGCGATCGGCCTCGCGCCGGACACCCTCAGTTTCGGCTCGCAGGAGGTCGGCACGCAGGGCCCGCCACAGGCGCTGACGGTGAGCAACAGTGGCGAGGCGCGGCTGCGGGTCGACCAGGTGCGCATCGTCGGCGCCGATCCCGGCGACTTCGTGGTCCACTCCGACTACTGCTCCGGCGAGATGGTGCAACCCGGCCAGAGCTGCCAGGTGCTCGTCCGCTTCGCCCCGACCGCCACCGGTCTGCGCTCGGCGAGCCTGCAGATCACCTCCGACGACTTCGGCAGCCCCCACACCGTCGCGCTCAGCGGCACGGGCACAGCCCCGGTCCCGGCGGACACGACCCCGCCCGAGGTCTCGATCGACAAGGGCCCCACCGGCCTCACCAACGATCCGCAGCCCACCTTCGAGTTCTCGGCCGACGAGGAGGCCGAGTTCGAGTGCCGCTTCGACGGCGCCGCCTACGCGCCCTGTTCGGAGCGAGGCTCGCACACCCCCGAGCAAGCCCTCAACGACGGCCCCCACGTCTTCGAGGTCCGCGCCACCGACGCGGCCGGAAACCGCGCCTCGGCCGCCCGCAGCTTCACGGTCGACACCGCCGCGCCCGACACCCGAATCGAGTCCGCCCCCGGCCCGCTGACCTCCGACTCGACGCCCAGCTTCGAGTTCTCGGCCAACAAGCCCGGCGCCGAGTTCGAGTGCTCGCTCGACGCCGCCCTTTTCGCGCCGTGCTCTTCGCCCCGCGAGCTTGGTCCGCTTGCAGACGGCGCCCACACCTTCCGGGTCCGCGCGATCGACCGGGCCGGGAACGTCGACCCGACCCCGGCCTCGCGCACCTTCACCGTCGACACCACCCCCCCCGACACCCAGATCGACTCCGGGCCGAAGCCGAGGAGCACGAAGCGCACCCCGACCTTCACCTTCAGCTCTCCCGGCCATCCCGAGGCCAGCTTCGAGTGCAAACTCGACGCCGGTCCCTTCGCCGCCTGCACCTCGCCCCGCAAGCTTTCCAGGCTCGCCTTCGGCTCGCACACCTTCCAGGTCCGCGCTATCGATGCCGCCGGCAACGTCGATCCCAGCCCGGCCAGCGCCACGTTCAAGGTGGTGCGGCGGTGATCGTCGAGCGCCTGAGTTAGCTTCCCGGGCAGTCACCCTGCCCGAAGCTCAGATCCACAGCCGCCTCCAGCCTTGTGCCCGCTGGAGAAGCTCAACACCCACGGCGGCGCGATCGCCCTGCCCCATCCCTTCGGGATGACCGGACTTCTTGGCGAGGCGGGATGGTACTGACCATGGTACGATGACCATGGTCAGATGAGCGAGATCTCCGCCACCCAGTTCAAGGCCCGGTGCCTGGCCCTACTTGATGAGGTCGCGCAGGGAGGCGGCGAGCTGGTGGTGACGAAGCACGGCCGCCCGGTTGCGAGGGTGGTTCCCGCCGATGAGGAGGTCTCGCTTCGAGGCAGCGTTGCCTACCACGTCGGGGACGAGGAGCTGATCGCGCCGATCGACGTCGAATGGACTGCCGCGGACGCCGGCCAGACCTAGCCGGTGGTGGTGCTCGACACCCACGCGTGGATCTGGTGGACCGACGATCCCGAGCGCCTCAGCGGCCCCGCACGGAAAGCGATTGCAGCGGCCGATTCGATCGGTGTGGCGGCGATCTCATGCTGGGAGGTTGGGATGTTGTTCGGGGGCGGCCGGATCACCCTCGATCGCGAGGTCTCGCGCTGGGTGCGTCAGGCCCTGAGCCAGGCGGGGATCACCGCGCTTGCGATCGGGTCGAAGGTGGCGCTCGAGGCGGCGTTGCTCGAACACGAGGGCTTCGCCGGCGACCCGGCCGACCGGCTCATCTACGCGACCGCGCGCGACGCCGGGGCGGTTCTCGTGACCCGCGACGCCCGCCTGCGCGAGCACGACCCGCGCGGCACCCTCTGGTAGTCCGCCGGGCTACGGCTTCAGGACGTACCGGGCGTTGGGGGAACCAGCGCACGCGCACCCGCGGGCCACGATCGGAATAGAGTTGGCGCGAACCGGCGGACCCGGTAGAGGAGGAGCGATGGACGTGATGGGCACGATCGAGGGCGCGTTCTCACGCGTCAACTCGACGGTCTTCAGGCAGGTCAACCGGGCGACGGACTGGTGGAATCTGCCGACGCCGCTGGGCCTGCTGAACCTGCGGGCCTTCCGAGACGATCTGCGCGAGCGCAACCTCTTCGACACGGAGGACTCCCACCAGCCGGAGGTCGTCCCGCTCGAGCAGCTCCCCAAGTACAGGACCTACGACGGCTCGAAGCAGGACCCGACCGACCCCGAGATGGGCCGGGTGGGCACCCGCTTCGGCCGCAACATCGACCCGGACACGAACCCCGCGGAGCCCGCCGGGCGACGGATGGACCCGAACCCCCGGGAGGTGGCCACGCGGCTGCTTCACCGCGACGCGTTCAAGCCCGCCACCAGCCTGAACGTGCTCGCGGCCTGCTGGATCCAGTTCGAGAACCACGACTGGTTCGGGCACGGCGAGAACGACCCGGAAAAGCACATCGAGGTGCCCGTCCCCGCCGGCGACGAGTGGCCCGACGGCGACGTCATGAAGATCCGCGCGACCCACCCGGAGCGCACCGACATGAGCGGCGAGGGCAACGGCAACGGTTCCGCCCCCTCGCCGACCTACGTCAACACGGTCACGCACTGGTGGGACGGCTCTCAGATCTACGGCTCGACCGAGGCCCGAAACCGCGAGCTGCGCTCGGGCGACGCCGGCAAGCTCGCGATCGAGGACGGGCGCCTCCCGAACGAGACCGCCAGCAAGCTCGACGGCGTCGACATGACGGGCTTCTCGGACAACTACTGGATCGGGCTCTCGCTGCTCCACACGCTCTTCGCCAGGGAGCACAACGCGATCTGCGACCACCTGCGCGGCTCCAACCCCACATGGTCCGACGAGCAGCTCTTCCTCACCGCCCGGCTCGTCAACTCGGCGCTGATGGCGAAGATCCACACGGTCGAGTGGACACCGGGGATTCTCGCCAACCCCGTGCTCGAGCGGGCGATGCACGCCAACTGGTACGGGATCCTCCCCCAGTGGGTACGGCGCAACTTCGGCCACGTCGGCACCGAGATGATCGGCGGCGTCGTCGGCTCCGAGCAGGTCCACCACGCGGCGCCCTACGCGATCACCGAGGAGTTCGTATCGGTCTATCGCCTGCACCCCCTGCTGCCCGACGACTACGAGATCCGCGATCACACCAACGGCGCGCTTTTGCACTCGACCGATTTCGACCCCATCCAGGGGGCCTCGACGCGCGAGTTCATCAGCGAGTGGGAGATGCCGAACGTCCTGTACTCGTTCGGCATCGCCCACCCCGGGGCGATCACGCTGCGCAACCACCCGCGGGCGCTCGCCAACCACGTCCGTCTCACGGGCGAGCGCGTTGATCTGGGGACGATCGACATCCTGCGCGACCGCGAGCGCGGCGTCTCGCGCTACAACGACTTCCGCGAGAAGCTGCGCAAGGGCCGGGTGAAGTCCTTCGACGAGCTCACGGACAACCCGGAGTGGGCCAGGGAGATCGAGGACGTCTACGACGGTGACATCGACAAGGTCGACCTCCAGGTGGGGATGCTCGCCGAGCCGCTGCCGCCCGGCTTCGGGTTCTCCGACACCGCCTTCCGCATCTTCATCCTGATGGCGTCGCGGCGGCTGCGAAGCGACCGCTTCTTCACCAACGACTACTCGCCCGAGGTCTACACCCCGGAGGGGATGCGCTGGGTCGAGGAGAACACGATGGTGGATGTGCTCCTTCGCCATCACCCCGAGCTGGGGCCGGCGCTCGACGGGGTCGAGAACGCGTTTGCTCCATGGCGAAAGCTAGCCTGAGCCCACCGCGCGGATGAGCGGGATCGCCAGCGCGTCCCTGTACGAGAACGCGCGCTTCAACGCGCTCGTCGTGGTCCCGAACGCCCTCCAGGGGATCTTCCGCCGCCGGCGCGCGCCGGTCGCCGCCGCTACCCGGGCCAATGTGGACCGGCGCGCGGTCGGCCTGCTGGCGGGGATGAGCCGCGGCCACAACGGCGGCCCCGTGTGGGTCCGCCTCGTGCGCGAGAGGGCGCTGCTCCTGCTGGCGCCGGCCGACGTGCACCGCGCGCTCGCCGCCTCGCCTGACCCCTTCGCCTCCGACCCGAAGGCCAAGCGCGACGGGATGTGCGCCTTCCAGCCGGACGCGCTCACGATCTCGCGCGGGGAGGCGTGGCGCGAGCGCCGGGCGTTCGCCGAGTCGGTGCTCGACACCGGGATGCCGCAACATCGGCTGGCCGAGCGCTTCGACCAGGTCGCGCGTTCGGAGATCGAGGCCATCCTCGCCCAGGCGCGAGGCGAGCTGCGCTACGACGAGTGGAGCCTTGCGCTGCGCAGGATCACCCGGCGCGTCCTCCTCGGCGACTCGGCGCGCGACGACGAGCCCCTCACCGATCTGCTCGCCGAGCTGATGTCGAAGGCCAACGGGATGCCGGGCGAGCCGGCCGAGCGCTACCCCGAACTGCTGGGCCGGATGCAGGAGTACGCCGCCAAGGCGCAGGAGGGGAGCCTCGTCTCGCTCTTCGCCGAGGCGCCCGATCCACACACGGACCCGGCCGGCCAGGCGATCCACTGGCTCTTCGCCGGCGGCGACACGATCGCGGCGAACTCGTTTCGCGCCCTCGCGCTGCTCGCGAGCCACCCGCGCCAGCGCGCCGTCGTCCTCGACGAGCTGGCCGGCGGAGGCGATCACCCCTATCTGGACGCTTGCCTGCACGAGGCGATGCGCCTGTACCCCACGACGCTCATGCTGGCGCGCGAGACGCTCGCGGAGACCGACTGGAAGGGCGAGACCGTCGCCGCGGGAACGCAGGTCGTAATCGCCAACCAGTTCATGCACCGCGACACCGCTCGGTACCCCTGGGCCGACGCCTTCTCTCCGGAGCGGTGGATCGACGGCGAGGCCGCCGAGGCATGGTCGTTCAACCACTTCTCCCGCGGCCCCCAGGGGTGCCCGGGCGTCGGACTCGCGATGCTCATCGGCAAGCGCGCCCTGGCGAGCGTGCTCTCCACGAGGGCGGTCGAGCTGCGCTCCGGGTCGCTCGACCCCGAGCGCCCGCTCCCGCACATGCTCGACTTCTTCGGGCTGCGCTTCGGGCTGTCCAGCCGGTAAGCGCTTTGGACCTCGGAGCCACCCTCCTGAGCACGGGCTGGGCATCCGGCGTCAACGCCTACGCGACGCTCGCCCTGCTCGGCATCCTGGGAAGGGCGGGGGTGGGGGAGGTGCCCGACCAGCTTCAGAGCAACCCGGTGATCGCGCTCTCAGCCGTCATGTTCCTGGTCGAGTTCGTCACCGACAAGGTGCCGCTGCTCGACAGCGCCTGGGACGTGATCCACACCGCGGTGCGCCCGGCGATCGGCGGTGCGATCGGAGCGGTTTTCGGGACCGACGCCGGCCTGAGCGGCTTCGAGGAGGTCCTCGCCGCCGGCGGGACCGGCACGACGGCGCTGGCGAGCCACGCGGTCAAGGCAAGCCTGCGACTGGGGATCAACCTCTCGCCCGAGCCCGCCTCGAACATCTTGGTGAGCCTCGCCGAGGACGCGACCGTCGCCGGCGTGGTGCTGCTCGCGCTCGAGGCGCCGGAGCTGGCGGCGGCGATCGCGATCGTCCTCCTCGTCAGCGGCGGCCTGCTGGTCTGGTTTTTGGCCGGCCGCATCCGGGCCGGTTACGCGCGCTTTCAGGCTCGGCGCGCCGAGCGGGCGGGGCGCTCGCCCCCGACCTAGATCTAGTCCTCGAACAATGCGTAGCCGTACTCGCCGCGCTTGTAGGCGAGCTTGGCGATCGCGGCCATCCGGTCGTCGTCGTTCGACTCGATCTGGCGGAAGGCGGAGTTCACGCGGCCCGCGGCGCGGGTGCAGAAGGTGTCGGCGATGTAGCGCTCCTGGCCCGCAGGCTCGACGCCGTGCTCGGAGAAGATGCTCGTCACCCGTGAGAGCACCGCGATCTGGGCGAGGATGTCGGAGACGGCGGTGTAGAGGCGCTTCTGCTGGAACTGGCGCTCCATGATCTCGCCACAGTGCTCGCGAAGCAGCGACTCGGAGACAGCCCGTAGCTGCTGGACCTGCTCGGAGACCGCGTCGGCGTGCGCTTTCAGCTCGGGGTGCGCCTTGGTGATCCTGTCGGGGTTGACCCGGTTGGAGATCCGCCCGCCGACGTAATCGGCGAGCACGCCGATCGAGCCGATCGGGTCGCCGAGGCCGATCTCGCCCAGCTCCGAGAGCTTCTCGCCAACCGGCTTCATGCCCGAGAGGGCGACGAACGCGCGCATCACGTCGTTGGCGCCCTCGAAGATCGGAAAGATCCTGATGTCGCGCAGGATCTTCTCGTAGGGCTCGTCCTTCATGTACCCGGCGCCGCCCTTGAGCTGCATCGTGCGGTTGGCGGCGTACCAGAGGAACTCCGTCCCGGAGACCTTGCAGATCGCGGACTCGAGCGAGTAGTCCTCGACGCCGTTGTCGGCAAGGCCACAGGTCAGGTAGCACATGGACTCGAGCCCGAACAGGTAGGAGACCATCCAGCCGATCTTGTCCTGGACCAGCTCGAAGTCGGCGATCGGGCGGTCGAACTGCCGGCGCTCCTTGACGTGCTCGATCGCGCGGTTGAGGAGCCCCTTCGTCGCCCCCACCGAGCCGGTTCCGAGCCCGATGCGCCCGTTGTTGAGGATCTGCATCGCGATCTTGAAGCCGTCGCCCGGATCTCCCAGCACGTTCTCGGCGGGCACCTTCACGTCGTTGAAGTAGAGGCGGCGCAGGTCGTTGCCGCGCAGGCCCATCGTGTCGAAGCGCTCGCCCACCTCGAACCCCTTCATCCCCTTCTCGAGGATGAGCGCGATGTGCCGGTCCTTCCCGTCCACCTCGCAGCGGGCGAAGGCGGTGAAGACGTCGCCCTTCGAGCCGTTGCCGATGTACCGCTTCTCCCCGTTCAGCACCCAGGAGCCGTCCGGCTGCTGCACCGCGCGGGACTGGATCGCGTACGCATCCGAGCCGGCCTGCGGTTCGGTGAGAGCGAAGCCGGCCAGCTTCTTCGCTGACGCCAGGTCCGGGAGGAAGCGCTCCTTCTGCTCGTCGCTGCCGAACATGTGGATTCCCTTGAAGCCGATCGACTGGTGGACCCCCATCACGATCGAGAGGGTCGCGTCGATCTGGGCGAAGGTCTCGAAGACCCTCGCGTAGCCGGTCTGCGAGAGGCCCTGCCCTCCGTACTTCTCGTCGACGTAGAGCCCGGCCAGGCCAGCCTCGCCGAGGTCGCGAATGATGTCGTCGCCGATCCACCGCTTCTCCTCGATCTGGGCGTGATCCATGCGCGAGCCGATCTCGCGCGCCGCCGTGTTCAACCCGCGGATGCGCTCCTGCTCGGAGGCGTCGGGGGTCGGCCACGGGAAGGCCAGCTCCTCCTGGATTTCGCCCATGAAGAGCGATTTCGCGAACGAGGACGCCGAGCGCTCGGGCTTGCCCTCCAGGGCGGGCTTGGTAGCGGCCTCCACGGGCGGAGCCTACCCCAGCGCCGATGCTTCAACCTTGGGGGGTGAGCACCCGGCGCGTCGCCCTACCCGTGCGCAGGAGGTCCACCCCCGCGGTCTACCGGCGTCGGCGGCTGGCGGCCCTCGTCATCGCCGGTGTCCTCCTGGTCCTGTTCCTTCTCGCACTGCGCTCCTGCGGGGGCGGGCCGCAGGCGCCGCCGCTCGCGCCCGAGCAGACGCGCCAGCTCGAGCTGGACGCCAACCCGGTCGAGCTGACGCTCTCGTTCAGCGGCGACCTGCTGATCCACACGGCCCTGTTCACCCGTGCGCAGGCGCTCGCGGGCGGCGACGGTTACGACTTCGCGCCGATGCTGAAGGAGATCCGCCCCTACGTGGCCGACGCCGATCTCGCCTTCTGCCACGTCGAGGTCCCGATGACCCCCGACCCGCCCACCAGCTACCCCATCTTCAACACGCCGCCGGAGTTGGCGGAGGGGATCGCCGAGACGGGCTGGGACGCCTGCGACACCGCCTCCAACCACACCCTCGACCAGGGAGAGGAGGGCGTTGGCGAGACCCTGGAGGCGCTGGACGCCGCCGGGGTCGGGCACACGGGCTCGGCGACCTCCGAGCGCGAGCAAGACCGCCCCCTGATCCTCGAGAGCGAGGGGATCAAGGTCGCCTATCTCGCCTACACCTCCGACACGAACGGGATCCCCGTGCCGGCGCCCCACCTGGTCAACCTCTTCGATCCGAAGCGGATCGTCGCCGACGCCCAGTCCGCGCGGAAGGCCGGCGCGGACGCCGTGATCGTCAACCTCCACTGGGCCTCCGAGGCCGCTCCCGAGTACGTCACCGAGCCGAGCTCGGAGCAGGAGGCGCTCGTGCGCACGCTGGTGAAGGCCCCCGAGATCACGGCGATCGTGGGCCAGGGGCCGCACATCGTGCAGCCGATAACGAAGGTCTCCGGCAAGCTGGTGGTCTTCTCGGAGGGCAACCTGACCTCCAACCAGGGCGCCGACACGGGCCTCGCGGCCGGCAGCCAAGACGGCTACATAGCGCTCCTCGACCTGGTGGTCGACGGGGATGGCGCACGGGTGGTCGGCACGCGCTACGTGCCGACCTGGACCGACCACGCCGACTACCGGGTGCTGCCGGTGGGAGACGCGATAAAGGCGGACGAGGCCGACGAGGCCTCGCTGCGCGCCTCGTACGAGCGAACCGTCGACGTGGTCGGCGACCGCGTCGCCGAACCGGTGCCGGCGCGGCTCCCCTAACCGGCGATCGCAGGGATTCGAGCGCCTGAAGGCGGCAGGATCGCTCGATCTCGCGGCGCCGGGGTCGGCCGGGCGCCGCCCCCGCGGCCAATCGGCCGCGCTGAAGTCTCGACACCGGGATAAGGCGCCCGGGCCCCAGGGAGCGGATATTTCGGGGTGAGATGATGGTGCGGGAGCCGCAGATCGTCGCCTTCGGCGGAGGAGGCTTCTCGATGGAGCCGGGAAATCCGCTCCTGGACGAGTACGTGCTCTCGCTCACCGGCTCCCTGCGGCCAAAGGTCTGCTTCCTGCCGTCGGCCAGCGGCGACGCCGACCATTACGTGGTTCGCTTCTACAAGCAATTCGCCGACCGGGCCGACGCCTCGCACATCACCCTCTTCCGCAGGGAGGCCGGGCCTCGAGACCTGCGCGAGCACCTGCTCTCCCAGGACCTGATCTACGTGGGCGGGGGCAGCCTGGTGAGCCTGCTCGGGGTCTGGCGGGCGCACGGCATCGACGTGATCCTGCGCGACGCCTGGGCCCGCGGCGTCGTTCTTTGCGGGCTGAGCGCGGGAGCGCTGTGCTGGTTCGACCGGGCCCTCACGGCCTACTACGGCGCCCCGGAGCCCATCGGCGGGATGGGGTTCCTGCCGTGGAGCTTCACGGCCCACTACGACTCCGAGCCCGAGCGCCGCGAGGAGTTTCACCGCCGGCTTGCGGGAGGCATGTCCATGGGGTTCGCCGCCGACGACGGGGCCGCCCTCCACTTCCGGCGGCGGGATCTGTTGCGTGCGGTGAGTTCGAAGCGCGGCGCTGCCGCCTACTCGCTGCGTCTCGTCGCCGGCGAGGTTTTGGAGCAACCTCTGGACGTCACCTTCCTGGGCGACGAGCCGTGCCCGCCGCTTCGTCCGCCGCTGGTCACCATGGCCGAGCGCCTTGCCCCTGCCGGGCCGGCGCCTCCCGCCCCGCCCGCGGTCGCCGCGTAGATGACGCGCCGCATCGTCGCCCTGGGCGGTCACGAGTTCAACCGCCGGCCGGAGGAGCTCGCCGTCGTCCGGCACCTGCTCGCGATGACCGGGGCGGACGATCCGCGTGTGTGCTTCATCCCCACGGCCGGCGGCGACGACCACTCGGGGATCGCGGACTTCTACCTCGCCGTCGACGGCGCGAGCTTTCGCCCGTCCCACGTCTCGCTCTTCCGCCGGGAGCGCGAGCGGGTCGACCTGCGCCGCCACCTGCTGAGCCAGGACCTGGTTTACGTCTCCGGCGGTTCGATGATGAACCTGCTCGCCGTGTGGCGCGCCCACGGGCTGCCCGAGGTGCTTCGTGAGGCGTGGGAGCGAGGCGTGGTCCTCGCCGGGCAGAGCGCCGGCGCGATGTGCTGGTTTGACTTCGGCATCACGATGTCCCTGGGGGATCCCCGTCCGCATCCGGGCCTCGGGATGCTCCCGGGCAGCCTCTGCGTCCACTACCGGCGCGATCCCGCCCGCAGGGCGGCGTATCACCGGGCGGTCGAGGGCGGGGTGCCCGGCGGGTACGCCCTCGACGACGGCGCCGGGGTTCTGTTCGAGGGGCAAAAGCTGGTCGAGGCGTTCGCCGGCCGGCGCGGCGCCCGCGTGATCCGGGTCGAGCGCGACGAGGAGGGTCGCGCCCTCGAGACCCCGCTCGAGTCCGAGCTGCTCGTCCCGCCGCCTCCGCGGGAGGAGGACGCGGCGATCGCCGAGCTGCGCGAGCTCCACCGCATGCGAAGCGTCGCACTGCGTGGCTAGACGGCGTCCGTTGTCGCCTCAAGCTCGCTGAGCGCACCTCAGGCGACAACCAAGCCCTCCGCGTGCCGCCGAGCCATCGGTGCGCCGCCGAATACGATCGCGGCGTGGCCCTGCCCCTGAAGCCCCCGGTGAAGCCCCAGCTCGCGCTCTCGCGCAAGGCGCTTCCCGAGGGCGAGGAGTGGACGTACGAGCCGAAGTACGACGGGTTCAGGGCGATCGTATTCGTGGACGGCGACGACGTCTTCGTCCAGTCGCGAAACGGCAAGCCGCTTGCCCGCTACTTCCCTGAGCTTCGCTTTCCGACGGGCCGTTACGTCGCGGACGGAGAGCTGGTGATCCTGGGCGATGACGGCGCCGAGGTCTTCGATGCGCTCCAGAACCGCATCCACCCCGCGGAGTCGCGGATCAACATGCTCGCCGAAAAGACCCCGGCCCGGTTCCGGGCGTTCGACCTGCTGGCCGCGGGCAAGAGGAAGCTCCTGACCCACCAGTTCGCCGATCGCCGCAACGCCCTCGAGAAGCTGGTGGCCTCGGCCGCCGACGCGGGCTCGGTCGAGCTCACCCCCCTCGACCCGGACCCCTCCGGCGGGGCCGATGCCTGGCTCCAATCCGGCGAGGGCGTGATCGCGAAGCAGCTCGAGGCCCCCTACAGGCCAGGCGAGCGCAAGGGCTTCGTGAAGGTGAAGCGCCTGCGCACCGCGGACGCGGTGATCGTCGGGTGGCGGCCGGGCAAGGAGGATGGGACCGTGGGCTCGCTGATCCTGGGCCTCTACGACGGCGACGAGCTGCGCGTGGTCGGCCACACCTCGGGCCTGAGCGCGAAGCGGAAGCGCGAGCTGGTGAAGACGCTCGCTCCCTACGAGACCGGCGAGCGCGGCTCGGCAGACCCCAGCCGCTGGGCGGCCGACCGCGAGCTCGAGTGGATCTCGCTGCGCCCCGAGCTCGTCGTCGAGATCACCTTCGACCACGTCGCCGCGGGGCGCATCCGTCACGGCTCAAAGATCGTCCGCTGGCGCGACGACAAGGATCCTGCCGACTGCCGGTTCGACCAGCTCGA
The DNA here is from genome assembly GCA_051004675.1 of Solirubrobacterales bacterium. Taxonomy (GTDB): domain Bacteria; phylum Actinomycetota; class Thermoleophilia; order Solirubrobacterales; family 70-9; genus JBDTSW01. The sequence goes on along the minus strand of JBPCKC010000032.1, from coordinate 7,893 downwards.
GCAGTAGCCGGCGCGTGCGCCTGAGGCTCACATCGCTGCTGTTGCTGTTCGGGATCGGCGCCGCGTGCGGGCTCGTCGGCGACCACGCCGCCGTCGCCTCGGGCGTGGAGCGCTACCTCGACACCGGCGGCGCCCCGTTCATCTGGGACAGCCCGTTCTTCTTCGCCCTCAGCGTCGGCCTCGCCACGGCCGCGACGGCCGAGCTGCGCCTGCACCTGGCGCCGCCGCGCCCGGGCGACGCCTGGGAGGGCCTCGCCGCGGTCGCGAGCGTCCTCGCCATCTACCTACTCACGTCGATCCTCGCCGACGAGCCGACCGGCGCCGCCACTGCGCTGATCGCCTGCCTCGCAGCCCTGGTCCTGGTCCGCTTCGGCGACGGGCGCCCGGCGATCATCTGCGGTGCGCTCGTCGCCGTAGCCGGCCCTCTCGTCGAGATCGTCGAGGCCGAGGCCGGGATCTTCGAGTACGCCGAGAACGTCGACGGCCTGCTCGGAGTGGGGCCATGGCTGGTGCCCCTGTACTTCGCATACGGGGTGGTCTGCGCCCGCCTGGGCGAGCTGCTGGCGCCCGCCGACGAGTGACGGGTGTCACCGGACCGGGCGCTGTCGCTGCTTCGCCCGGCTCGGCTGCACTCGCTTCGGCTCGCCGGGCATCTTGGGGTAGTCGGGCGGGTACGGCATGTCACCCTTGCCCTCGGCCTCGTCGCGCTCGTACATCTGGAGTAGGGGCTCGAGCGAGTGGTAGACGTCGTCGATGGCCGCAAAGCGGTCGCCGACGTCGGCGAACCGGGCGGGCATCGACTCGACAGCGAAGTCCTCCGGCTTGGCGTCGGGCAGCTCGTCCCACTCGAGCGGGGCCGAGACCGGGGCGCCGGGTTTCGGGCGGACGCTGTAGGGCGAGGCGATCGTGCGGTCGCGGGCATTCTGGTTGTAGTCGACGAAGACGCACTCGCCGCGCTCCTCCTTCCACCACTTCGTGGTCACCCGCCCCGGCATCCGCCGCTCCAGTTCGCGCCCGAACGCGATCGCGGCGCGGCGAACGTCGGTGAAGGTCCAGCGCGGCTCGATCCGCACGTAGAGGTGGATGCCGCGGCCGCCGGAGGTCTTCGGAAAGCCTCTGATGTCGAGCTCGTCCAGCAAATTCCTGGCCTCGGCGGCGACTTCGACCGCGTCGCCGAAGTCCGTCCCGGGCTGGGGGTCGAGGTCGATCCGCAGCTCGTCGGGGTGGTCGACGTCGGCGCGCCGGACCGGCCACGGGTGGAACGTCAGCGTGCCCATGTGCGCGCACCACGCGACCACCGCCAGCTCGGTCGGGCAGACCTCGTCCGCGTTGCGGCCGGACGGGAACTCGATCCGGGCGGTCTCGACCCAGCCTGGAGCGCCCTTCGGAATGCGCTTCTGGTAGAAGGCGTCGCCCTTGTGGCCCTCGCGTGTCGAGATGGTCATCCCCTCGTGGACGCCCTTCGGCCACCGCTCCAGCGTGGTCGGGCGCTCACGGAGCGCGCGCATGATCCCGTCCCCGACCGCCACGTAGTACTCGGCGACCTGAAGCTTCGTGACCTCGCCGGTCCGCTCGGTCGCGGGGAAGATGATTCGGTCGGGGCTCGACACCCGGACGGTCCTGCCCGCGGCCTCGATCTCGATAGCTTCCTTCGCCATGGACGAGCCCACGACTATGACCTACGCGCGCGACGGGCGGATCGCCCGGATCACGCTCGACCGGCCCGAGCGGGGGAACGGGATCACGCTCGAGATGCCGCGCGAGCTGGCCGACTGCGTCGAGCGCGCGAACCTCGACCCCGAGGTCCACGTGATCGCCCTGGCGGGGAACGGCACCGGCTTCTGTGGCGGCTACGACCTGGTGGCGTCGGCCGAGGGGATGGGGGTGGGGGAGTTCGGCGCCGACGCCCCGGAGGGCTCGCCGCTCGACCCGATGGTCCAGGCTCGCAATCACGACCCGTCGGGCACCTGGGACCCGGTCGTGGACTACCAGATGATGTCGCGGAACGTCCGTGGCTTCATGAGCCTTTTCTGGTCCGAGAAGCCGGTGGTCTGCAAGGTCCACGGCTACTGCGTCGCGGGCGGCACCGACATGGCGCTCTGCTCGGACCTCCTCGTGGTGGCCGACGACGCGAAGATCGGCTACCCGCCGGCCCGCGTATGGGGCGTCCCCACGACCGCGCTGTGGGTCCATCGGCTTGGGCCGGCGCGCGCGAAGCGCCTGCTGCTCACGGGCGACTCGCTGACGGGCGAGCAGGCCCTCGAGTGGGGGCTCGCCACGGAGGCGCCTCCGGCGGCGCAGCTCGACGAGGTCTTCGAGGACCTCTTGCAACGGGTGGCGCTCCTGCCGGTGAGCCAGCTCGTCATGCACAAGCTCCAGGCCAACCAGGCGATCCTCTCGGCGGGCCTGCTCCAAAGCCAGGCGCTCAGCACGCTGATGGACGGGATCGCGCGCCACACGCCGGAGGGGTTCGCGTTCCAACAGCGGGCAGCCGAGGCCGGCTTCAAGCAGGCCGTGCGCGAGCGCGACGAGCCGTTCGGCGACTTCGGGCTCCCGGGCCGCGGCGAGACATGACGCTGAGGAGAGCCACCGCCAGGGCGACGCCCGCGGCATCCACCGCGACGTCGAATGGGCTGGAGTCGCGGCCCTCGACGAACCCCTGGTGGACCTCGTCCGAGATCGCGTAGACGAAGGCGATCAACGCCGCGGCCGGCACCGCGCGGCGGCCCAGCCCCGCCGCCAGCGCCCACGCCCAGAGGATCGTCAGCAGGAAGTACTCGCCGGCGTGGGCGCCGATTCGGCCGAGCGCCCCGATGTCGGCGCCTGGGTCGGATTGGGACGAGAGCCAGAAGATCAGCACCATCAGCGCCAGCGGCGCGGGGGCGCGGACGAGGACCGAGCTCAAGGAACGCGGTGGATCTCGAACAGGTTCGTGCCGAGCTCCTGCTGGGGGAGCCCGGCCGTGATCCCGATCAGGTCGCCCGACTTCGCCACGCCCGCCTCCCGGGCGAGCCGCGCGCAGTCGTCAAGCAGTGCCGTAAGCCCCTCCCACTCGTCCGCGATGTGCGTCTTCACCCCGAACAGAAGCTGCAGGCGCCTGACCGTCTCGATCCGCGGCGAGACCGCGAGCACCGGCACTCGCGGGCGATGGGCGGAGACGAGGCGCGCGGTGCGGCCGCTGCGGGTCGGCACCACGATCGCCGCCAGGCCGAGTGTGTAGACCGACCCCACCGCGGCACGGGCCACCGAGCCGGCCACGTCGGAGGCGTCGGTGGCCACGCGGTTGATGAGCCAGTCGCCGTAGCGCAGGTCGGGCTCCGTCTCGCGCGCGATCCGGTCCATCACCGCGACCGCCTCGACCGGATAGTCGCCGACCGCCGTCTCCTCGGAGAGCATCACGGCGTCGGTTCCCTGGAGGATCGCCGCCGCGACGTCGCTCACCTCGGCGCGAGTGGGGCGTGGCGAATCGACCATGGAGGCGAGCATCTGGGTGGCCGTGATCGACGGCTTGGCGTGCTGCCCCGCCAGCCGCAGCAGATGGCGCTGAACGGTGGGCACCTGCTCGATCGGCAGCTCGATCCCCAGATCGCCACGTGCCACCATGATCCCGGCGGTCACGGCCATCACGATCTCCTCGGCGCGCTCGGCAGCCTGAGGCTTCTCGATCTTCGCGATCACCGGGATATCCGAGCCCGATGTGCGGATCCGCCGTTCGACCGGGGCGATGTCCTCCGCGCGCCGGACGAAGGAGATCGCCAGCAAGTCGATGCCGTGCTCGATTGCGAAGTCCACCCAGGCCAGGTCCTCGCGGCCCGCGGAGGGCAGGTCCACCTCGGCACCCGGCAGGTTCAGGCCCTGGTGGGAGGCGACCGGGCCGCCCGCCTCGACGACGCAGCGGACGTCGGCCCCGGCGCTGCCGAGTACCCGGAGGCGAATGCGCCCGTCGGCGAGGTAGATGGTGTCGCCCTCTCGCACAGCCCCCGGCAGGCCCTCCCAGGACAGGGGCAGCCGATCGGGGGTGCCCACAACCTCGTCGGTCGTCAGATCCAGCTCGCTTCCCGGCTCGAGTGCGACCATCCCTCCCTCGACGTTCGAGAGCCGCAGCTTCGGGCCCGGCAGATCGCCGAGAAGACAGATCTCGCGGTCCGCCTGCCGCGCGGCCTCGCGGGCCCACTCGATGTTCTCCTCGTGCTCCGCCGCGGTGCCGTGCGAGAAGTTCAGGCGGAAGACATCGGCGCCGGCACCGATGAGCTCGCGCATCGTCTCGACGGAGCGGGTCGCCGGTCCGATCGTCGCGACGATCTTGGTGCGGCGGTGGTCGCGGGAATCAGGCATCGGGATCCAGCGCCTGAGTCTCGCCGGTCCGGGGAGTGTGGGTCGGGGCGGGCACTCCGTCGTCGGGCTCGGGCTCCCCATCGACCTCCAGGTGCTGGATGTAGGGGAGCCGCCAGCCCGCCGCCGCCAGCAGCAGCCCTGCCGCGACGGACGCGAGCGCGAGGAACCACTGCCCGGCCGTGAGCAGGTCGAGCTCGAAGAAGTCGCGAACCGGGGGGATGGCCATGATCAGGGCGAGCAGGGCCCCGAGGCCGGCGATCATCGCGAGCATGTAGCTCTGGATCGTTATGTGCTCGCGCCCCGGTCCACGTTCGAGCAACAGGATGAAGCACAGGCCCAGCACGATCAGCGTCATCGTCGCGGCCGTGCGGCCCTCGTCCACGGCGCCCCCAAAGACGCTGTCGACGAGAAAGAACGAAAGCAGCGACGCCACGGCGCACGCGACGCCCGCGGGGACCGCGAACGCCGCCAGTGCCTTGAGGAGCCTCCCCCGGTAGAGCGGGCCCTCACTTGGGGCGAGCGCGAGCACGAAGGACGGGATCCCGATCGTCAGGAAGGCCGCGACCGTGAGGTGCCGCGGCAGGAACGGGAACGCGAAGCCAAAGATCGCGGTGATCGTGATCAGGACTGCGGCGTAGACCGACTTCGTTAGGTACAGCCGCCCCAGGCGGTGGATGTTGCGGGCGATGCGCCGGCCCTCGGCCACCGCGCGCGGGAGCATCCCGAACTCGTCCTTCAGCAGCACGACGTCGCCGACGCCCTTGGTGATCTGGCTGCCCGAGCCCATCGCCACCGCGACCTTGGCCGCCTTCAGCGCCGGTACGTCGTTCACCCCGTCCCCGATCATGGCGGTGAAGCGCCCCCGCTCCCCCAGCGCCGTCACCAGCGACTTCTTCTGGTCGGGCGTGATCCGGCAGAAGATGGTGTTCTGCTCCGCGGCCTGCGCCAGGCCCGGCCGATCGTCGGGCAGGTCCGGGCCCTCGATCACCCCGGCGTCATGCGGGATGCCCACCGCGTGCGCGACGGCAGTGACCGTCGAGCGGGCGTCGCCCGAGATCAGCTTCAGGTCGACCTCCTGCTCGCGCATGAACGCGACGGTCTCGATCGCGTCCGGGCGCAGGCGCTCCTCCAGCACGACCAGCGCCCGGGCCTCGAGCCGAGGCGGAGGCATCGACGCGGGATCCAGGGGGAGGGCGCCCGCGGCCTCCCCGAAGGCGACCACGCGCCTGCCGGCGCGGGTATGCGTCTCGAGCGTGTTCTGGAGGACGGGCGAGAGCTCGAGCGCCCCGGCCGCAGCGAGGATGTCGGGAGCGCCCATGACGTACGAGGTCGACGCGCCGGAGCCGTTCAGCGTCAGCCCGCTCCACTTCCACGCCGAGGAGAACGGGACCTCCGCCACGACCTGAGCGGGCGCGCCCGGGTAGCGCTCGGCGATCACCTCGAGGGTCCGGTTGCGCTCGCCCGCGGAGTGGGCGAAGCGGCCCAGCGCCTCGTGGGCCGCGCCCGGGTGCTGGGGATCTGCCACTTCGACCGAGACGAGGTCGAGCGTGCCATCCGTCAGCGTGCCCGTCTTGTCGACGCAGATCGTGTCGACCGCCGCCAGCGCCTCGGTGGCGCTCATCTGCTGAACCAGCGTGTTCATCTTCGCGAGGCGGACCGCGGCGACCGCGAGGGTCACGCTCATCAGCAGCACCAGGCCCTCCGGTATCAGCGTGATCAGCCCGGCCGTGGAGGTCTGAGCGGCCTCCTGGAAGCCGATGCTGCGCGCGCTGAGGGCGAGCAGGAGGACGATCGCGAGCGGGACCATGGCGATCGTGGTCACCTGAAGGACCTGATTTACCTCCTGCTGAAGCGGCGACGGCGGATGGCGGAACTCGCGGGCCTCGCCGGCGATCTTCGCGGCGTGGCTCTGCTCGCGCACCGCATCGAGCTCGTAGTAGCCGGAGCCCGACAGGCAGAAGGCTCCGGAGAGCAGCCGGTCACCGGCCTGCTTGCGGATCCCGTCGGATTCGCCAGTGAGCATCGACTCGTCCATCGCCAGGCCTCGCGAGGCGATCACCTCGCCGTCGGCGACGAGCTGGTCGCCGGGCTCGACCCGGACGATGTCGCCGGGGACGACCTCCTCCGCGATCACCTCGGAGAGCTGTCCGTCCCGGATGATCTTCGCGCGAGGGGCGACCAGCAGCGCGAGCTGGTCGAGCGTCTCCTTCGCCTTCAGCTCCTGGCGGATCCCGATATATGAGTTGAGCGCCGCTATGAACCCGAAGATCGCATCGGCGAAGAGGCCCAGCGACATGATCAGGATGAAGAAGACGCCGATGATCGCGTTGAACAGCGTCAGCACGTTCCCGAGCACGATCGAGCGCACGGACCGGCTGGATGCGTCCTCGGGCGGGCCGAGCTCCTCGAGGCGCCTGTAGGCCTCGTTGCTGGAGAGTCCCTGCGGGTGGCCACCAGCTTCCATCGCCCCATCTATACAGGAGCGCCGCGCGGCCGAAAGTCAGGGGGTACCCCCTCATGAGGTCGGGATGACCGGCGGGGATGATGGCGGCATGGGACCAACGATGGAGGGAACAAGATGAGGCGCAGGATGCTCGCCGCGGCGATCACCATCGTCGGAGCGGCGTTGATGACGGGAACGGCGCAGGCCACGACGATGAACGTGAACACCGTCGTCGACGGCTACATCGACGACGGGAAGTGCGGGCTGCGCGAGGCGGTCGAGGCCACCCGGAAGAACCTCAGGGAGGACGGGTGCCCCAAGGGTTCCACGGCGCGCGACACAATTGTGCTGAGGGACAGGACCTACCTCCTCACCGTTCCCACGTCGAACGAGAGCAACAATGTGAACGGGGATTTGGACCTAAGCGGCGGCGGTTCCCTGACGATCCGCGGGCAGGGCCCGGGCAAGACCGAGGTGCGTTCGGAGGAAGCCGACCGGGTGTTCGACCTGGAGAGCCTCGCCAGCGACCTCACGCTCGAGAGGCTGAAGTTCGGAAACGGCGACGTCACCCCTTACGGCGGCACCCGCCGGCGCGGCAACGATGAACGTAACCACGGTCGTGGACGGCTTCGACGAGGACGGCAAGTGCGCCCTTCGCGAGGCCGTGGAGGCAGCGCGCCTCAACCAGACAAAGGACGCCTGCCCGAAGGGCCAGGCGACCTCAAGGAGGCGGCGTACAACCTGAGCCTCGGCTCCACCAACGAGAGCAACAACGCCAACGGCGACCTCGACCTCACCGGCGGCGGGCCCGTGACGGTTCTGGGCAAGGGCTCGGGCGACACGGCGATCGTCGAGAGCACCGACGAGGACCGGATCTATGCCAAAGAACCGCGTCCCGAAGGCCACCTGCAAGGAGCACACGGGCAACGTGGACCAGCGGGGGTTCGCTCGCCCGAAGGGCAAGAAGTGCGAGGCGGGCGCGTACTAGGTGTAGCTACCCATGACGTTGTTCCAGTTCGGCGAGCCGAGCTGCGGGCGGTCGGTGGCCGAGGGAGCCATGTCGTCGGGTGAAGTTGTAGTGGGTGAGCCAGCCGGGTAGGGCGGCGGTGCGCTCG
>JBPCKC010000031.1:0-23990 GCA_051004675.1 Solirubrobacterales bacterium | reverse complement strand
CGGGAACGTCAGCGCCCAGGGAGCGAAGGTCGTCAACCGACCCGACGCACACGGTCTCGCGGTCGTCCTCGGAGCGCCAGATCGGCAGCGGCGTGCCCCAGTAGCGCTCCCGCGACAGCGCCCAGTCCTGGTTGCCCTCCAGCCACTTGCCGAAACGACCGTGCTTGATGTGCTCGGGGTGCCATCCGATGCCCTCGTTGTGGGCGAGCATGCGGTCGCGGACCTCGGTGGTCTTCACGTACCACGAGGACTTCGCGTAGTACAGCAGCGGCGTGTCGCAGCGCCAGCAGTGCGGATAGGCGTGCTGGTAGACCTCCGAGCGGTGCAGTCGGCCGCGCTCCCGAAGGGCCTCGACGATATCCGGGTCGGCCTCCTTCACGAAGCGCCCGGCGAAGTCGGTGATCCGCTCGTCGAACGTCCCGTCGGCGAGGACGGGGTTCTGGAGCGTGATCCCGTACTGCTCGCCCAGCCGGAAGTCGTCCTCGCCGAAGGCGATCGCGGTGTGGACCAGGCCGGTGCCCTCGTCGGTGGTGACGAAGTCGGCCTCGAGCACGGTGTGGCCGCGGGGGCCGTAGTCGCTGACGTAGCTGAACGGGGGCTCGTAGCGGACGCCGGCCAGCGCGGAGCCCGGGAAGTGGGCCAGCACCTCGGCGTTCTCGCCGAGCGCCGTCTCCACCCGCGCGCGTGCCACCACGAGCACCTCGTCGGAGCCCTCTGCCCGCGCTCGTACGTACTCGATCTCCGGGCCCACAGCGATCGCCGCGTTCGAGATCAGCGTCCAGGGGGTGGTCGTCCAGGCGAGCAGCGCATCGCCCCCCTTTAGCGGCGACTCGGGGATCTCGTCGCTCGGCTCCGGATCAGTGATCGGCAGCTTCACGAACACCGAGGGGTCCTCGACGTCGTGGTAGCCCTGCGCGACCTCGTGCGAGGAGAGCGCTGTGCCGCAGCGGGGGCAGTACGGGACCACCTTGTGCCCCTCGTAGAGGCGGTCCGCGTCCCAGATCTCGCGCAGGGCCCACCAGACCGACTCGATGTAGGAGTCATCCAGCGTGTGGTAGGCGTCGTCGAGGTCGATCCAGAAGCCGATGCGCTCGGTCAGGCGGTTCCAATCGGAGACGTAGCGGAACACCGACTCGCGGCAGCGCGCGTTGAACTCGGCGATCCCGAACGCCTCGATCTCGGCCTTCGAGGAGATCCCCAGCTCCTTCTCGACCTCCAGCTCGACCGGCAGCACGTGGCAGTCCCAGCCGCCCTTACGGGGGACCCGATAGCCGCGCATGGTGCGGTAGCGCGGGTAGATGTCCTTGAACACGCGCGAGAGCACATGGTGGGACCCCGGCTTGCCGTTGGCCGTCGGCGGGCCCTCGTAGAAGCTCCAGGTCTCGGCGCCGGTGCGCTGGGCCAGGGAGCGCGCGAACACGTCGCCCTCGCGCCAGCGCGCGAGCACCCGCTCCTCGAGCTCGGGGAAGGACTGGCGGGGATCGACTGGCTGGAACTCGGCCACGGCGGGTGATTCTGGCAAGCGCGACCGGCGCGACCGGGAGGGGCATCCCCAGGCCCCTCCATAACATGGTCGAAATGGCCCTTCGCCTCGCATCCTCCTCCAGCCTCGCGCTGTGCGCGGTCGCCGTCGCGGCCTGCGGCTCGGACGAGCCCCCCTCCACGCCTGCCGCCTGCCTCGCGAGCCCTGACGCATTCGTGGCCGCGCTGGCCACGGCGCCCGGCGAGGTGGCCGTCGGCGACACCCCCATCGGCGACTGCCTGGTCGCCGAGCAGCCGGCCGGCGAGCTCGCGAACGTGGGCGAGGCGATGATCGCGGCGGCGACCGACCTGAACGAGCAAGCCCGCGAGCAGCCCCTGGGCGAGGCCACGGTCCAGCTGGGCTATCTCGTCGGCACGGTCGAGGCCCGCGCCGAGGCGACGGGCGGGATCCACGATGACCTGGCTCGCAGCGTTCAAAGCGCCGCGACCTACGTGCCGGGCGACGAGTTGCTGCCCGGCGGCTTCCAGCAACGCTACGAAGAGGGCTTGGCCGCGGGCGGCGGCAGTGGATAGCGTTCCCGCCCAGGACTTCGACGAAAGGACCCGATGACGACCGAGGCAGCCGGCGAGCTCTGGGGAGGCGAGACCGCCAAGGCGGTGAAGAACTTCCCCGTCTCCGGACACCCGATCCCCGCGCCGATCGTGCACTGGCTTGGACGGGTGAAGGCCGCCGCGGCGCGCACGAACGCCGAGCTGGGCCTCCTCGACGCCGAGCTGGGCGCCCAGATCGCCGCCGCCGCCGACGAGGTCGGGGCGGGCGAGCACGACGAGCAGTTCCCCGTCGACGTCTTTCAGACCGGCTCGGGCACGTCGTCGAACACGAACGCGAACGAGGTCATCGCGAGCCTCGCCGGCGAGGGCGTGCACCCCAACGACCACGTGAACATGGGCCAGTCCTCGAACGATGTCTTTCCCTCCGCGGTCCACCTCGCCGCGCTCGGCGAGGTGACGGAGGACCTGCTGCCCGCGATGGACGCCCTCGCGGGATCCCTGGAGGCGAAGGCCGCCGAGTTCGCCGACGTCGTCAAGGCCGGCCGCACCCACCTCATGGACGCCGTGCCGGTGACGCTCGGGCAGGAGTTCGGTGGCTACGCGGCGCAGATCCGACTTGGGGCCGACCGCGTCCGCGGGACGCTCGGCCGCGTCGGCCAGATCCCGCTCGGCGGCACCGCCACCGGCACCGGGCTCAACACCCATCCGGACTTCGCGGCGGGGGTGCGCGAGAAGCTGGCTTCCGACAGCGGGCTCGACGTCCTCGCTCCCGACGATCCCTTCGAGGCGCAGGGCAACCGCGACGCTCTGGTCGAGCTCTCCGGTGCGCTGAAGGTCGTGGCGGTCTCGCTGGTGAAGATCGCCAACGACCTGGCGCTGATGGGCTCCGGACCCCGTGCGGGCCTCGCCGAGCTGCGCCTGCCGGAGCTCCAGAAGGGCTCGTCGATCATGCCCGGCAAGGTCAACCCGGTGATCCCGGAGGTCGTGATCCAGGTCGGGGACCAGGTGGTCGGCAACGACGCGGCGATCACGATGGCCGGCGCGCAGGGTCAGTTCGAGCTGAACGTGCGCGTGCCGCTCATCGCCCGCAACCTGCTCGACTCGATCAAGCTCCTCGCCGCGGCGTCGCGACTTCTGGACAACAAGTGCGTGCGCGGCCTGGAGGCGAACACGGAGATGACGGAGCGCCACGCGGAGGCCACGCTCGCCACGGCTACGGCGTTGAACCCACACATCGGGTATGACCGCGCGGCCGAGATCGTCAAAGAGGCCGCTTCCTCCGGCCGGCCCCTGCGCGAGGTGGCGCGCGAGATGGGCGTGGAGGAATCGGTTCTCGACCAGGCGCTCGACCACCGCAAGCTCGCCCGGCCGCACGAGTAGCCGCTGACGGCGCGCGTCGCGACACTCATCGCCCTGGTCGCGGCAGCGGCGGCGGCCGCCTGGCTCCTGCTCGGGTCCTCCTCGCCGGAGGACCTCGGCGCCGAGGTCGCCGAGGGGGGTTCGGGCGCGAGCGAGGGCTACGGCCCCTTCGCCTGGGACTCCGCGCGTCGCGCGGAGCTCGAGGAGCGCGCCGCCACGGGCACCTCGCACGTGATCTACGCCCTCAGCCCCGGCGGCGTGGTCGCCTCGGCCGAGCGCACCGACCGCTGGCGCTCTGAGATCGAGCGGGCCGCGGCACGCCACGGCGTCGACCCCGACCGCCTGGAGGCGCTCGTCTTCCTCGAGAGCGCCGGGCGCCCCGACGTGATCGCCGGCGACTCGCCCGAGCTGGCGTCCGGCCTTGGCCAGATCCTGCCCTCGACCGCCACGGACCTCCTGGGGATGGAGGTGGACCTGCCGCGATCGATCGCCCTGACGAATGAGATCGCGAAGGCCGAGCGCAAGGACAAGCCGGCCCAGGCGCGGAAGCTGGCGCGAGAGCGCGCTCGGGTGGACGAGCGCTTCGACCCGGCGGCGGCCCTCGACGGCTCCGCCCGCTACCTCGAGATCGCGGATCGGCGCTTCGACGGGGCCACCGACCTCGCGACGGTCTCCTACCACATGGGAATCGGCAACCTGGAGTCGGTGATCGCGGCCTACGACGGGGACGCCGATGACCTCTCCTACGCTCAGCTCTTCTTCGACTCCGCGCCCGATCGCAACGCTGCCGCCCACGACATACTGGCCGGCTTCGCCGACGACTCCTCGCTGTATTACTGGCGCATCCTCGCCAGCGCGCGCATCATGGACCGCTGGCGCGGCAACCCGGCGAAGCTCGAGCGCACCGCCGAGCTGGCGACCGCCAAGGCGACGCTCGAGGAGCTCTACCACCCCGAGGCAAAGACCGAGGTCTTCGCCGGGCCGGATGACGTAGCCGCGGCCACCGAAGCCGAGGAGCTGCTCCCGCTGCCGGCCGAAGGCGGTCCCGGCTGGAGGATCGACGGGCAGATGGGCGAGCTGGCGCCGAAGCTCGACCGCGAGCGCGCGCTCTACCGCGCGCTGCGCCCGGAGGCGCTCGCGACCCTCGCGTACATGGCCGCGACCGTCGAGCGGCTGAGCGGCGCAGAGAAGCCGTTGAGGGTGACCAGCACCGTGCGCGACCGCCGCTACCAGGACCTGCTCGCCGCCTCCAACCCGGAGGCGACCCAGGAGTACTCGCTGCATACGACCGGGTACTCCTTCGACGTGCTGCGCTCCTATGAGAACGACCTCCAGGCGTCCGCGTTCCAGTTCATCCTCGATCGGCTGCGGGCGCTCGCGGTGATCGACTACGCGGTCGAGCCGCAAGCGATCCACGTGACCGTCTCGTCGCTTGGCGCGGCGTTGCTGGAGCCGTAACATCCAGGGTGCTCGCGCGACCAACGGGCATGAGGATGAGGCGCTTCAGCACCGAGAGCAGCAGGTCAGGCGCCGCCGCCGCCACAGGAGATTCATGAGCGAGACGACGAAGACCGAGAAGGCAACGTTCACCGAGAAGGCAACGTTCGGCGCCGGCTGCTTCTGGCAGGTCGAGGAGGCCTACCGCAAGACCCCCGGCGTAATCGAGACGGCGGTCGGCTACGAGGGCGGCCACACCGAGAACCCCACCTACGAGCAGGTCTGCTCGGGGAAGACCGGCCATGCCGAGGTCACCCAGGTCACCTTCGACCCCGCCCAGGTCTCCTACGAGGAGCTCGTCGGGAAGTTCTGGGCCGTCCACGACCCCACGCAGCTCAACCGCCAGGGCCCCGACGTGGGCGATCAGTACCGCACCGCGATCTTCACCCACTCCGACGAGCAGGCCGAGATCGCGCGCCGCTCCCTCTCCAACGCGCAGGCGCGCTTTTCGAAGCCGATCGTCACGACGGTCGAGCCCGCTACGGGCTTCTGGAAGGCGGAGGAGTACCACCAGTGCTACCTCCAGAAGCGCCACGACCGGGGCGGGCTGCTGAGCGTCCTGATGGGGCGCTAGGCGGCTTAGACGTTGACCGCCACGTACTTCGTCTCGAGGTACTCGTGGATGCCCTCGTTGCCGCCCTCGCGCCCCACGCCCGACTGCTTGACGCCGCCGAACGGAGCGCCCGCGTTCGAGACCATGCCCTGGTTGAGGCCGATCATCCCGGTCTCCAGGCGTTCGCAGACGCGGATGGCGCGCTTGAGGTCGTTGGTGTAGACGTAGGCGACGAGGCCGTACTCGGTGTCATTGGCGGCGGCGATCGCCTCGTCCTCGGAGCCGAATCCGGCGACGGGCGCGACGGGGCCGAAGATCTCCTCCCTCAGCAGCCGGGCCTCCGGCGGAACGTCGGAGAGCACGGTCGGCTCGAAGAAGTAGCCCGCGCCGTCCACCTGCGAGCCGCCCACCAGCACCTTGGCCCCCCTCTCGGAGGCGTCGGCCACGAGCTCAGCGACCTTCGACTGCTGGTCGGAGTCGATCAGCGGGCCGGTGTCGACGCCGTCCTCGGTGCCGCGGCCGAGCTTCAGGTCCCCCATCCGCTTCGCGAGCTTCTCGGCGAACTCGCCGGCGACCGAGCTGGCGACGTGGAAGCGGTTGGCCGAGGTGCATGCCTCGCCGATGTTGCGCATCTTCGCGATCATCGCGCCCTCCACCGCGGCGTCGAGGTCGGCGTCGTCGAAGATCAGGAACGGCGCGTTGCCGCCCAGCTCCATCGAGACCGCCAGGACGTTGTCGGCCGCCTGTGCGATCAGCTTTCGCCCGACCTCCGTCGACCCGGTGAAGGACAGCTTGCGCAGGCGCGGATCGCCGAGGATCGGCTTCGAGATGTCGCCGGACGAGGATCCGGTGACGACGTTCAGTACGCCGGCCGGCAACCCGCATCCCTCCAGGAGCTTCGCGAGCGCGAGCATCGAGAGCGGAGTCTGCTGGGCGGGCTTTACGACCATCGTGCAGCCGGCGGCGACGGCCGGCCCGATCTTGCGGGCGCCCATCGCGTTGGGAAAGTTCCAGGGCGTGACGAAGTAGCAGGGCCCGACCGGCTGACGCATGACGATCACGCGCGAGGCGCCGTTGCCCGCGTTCTTGTTGTAGCCGTCGATCCGGAGGGCCTCGCCCGAGAACCAGCGGAAGAACTCGGCCGAGTAGGCGAGCTCGGCCTTCGACTCGGCGACCGACTTGCCCATCTCGAGCGTCATCAACATCCCCAGCTCGTCCGCACGGTCGTTGAGCGCCTCGAACGCGCGGTAGAGGATCTCGCTGCGCTCGATCGGCGAGGTCGCGGCCCACTCCGCCTGCGCGTCGGCCGCGGCGTCGATCGCGGCCTGGGCGTCCTCGGGCGTCGCGTCGGCGATCTCGCACAGCGTCTCGCCGGTGGCGGGATCCTCGACCGCAAGCCTTCCGCCACCACTCGCGTCGCGCCACTCGCCGCCGATCAGGAGCTGGTGCGGGACGTTGTCGATGGCGGCTTGCTCGGTGCTGGCGATGCTCAAGGGACCTCCCTCGCGTTGGCCCCGCCAGCGTACTCAGGAGACGCCGGCCCCCGCTGGGGAATCCAGCCGGCCTAACCGTCCGGGTAGGGCTGAAGCGGGATGCCGTGGTCGGTCTGGCGCATCCCGATCTCGTAGGCGGCGGCTCCGGCGACCTCGAGCCGTTCCGGCTCGGCGTCGCCGCGGACCACCTCCAGCTCGAGGTCGGAGATCGAGCAGTTCAGAGTGTTGTGCTCGGGTCCCTTCGGGTCGGCGTAGACCCACGCCACGAAGTTCCGCGGCTCGGACGAGACGCGCCCGCGCACCTTGATCGCGTCGCCCGCGATCTCGAACCCGCACGAGGTGGGCTCGTCCTCCACCTTGAGGCTGAAGACCCTCCCGAACCCGCCAAGCCGGTGCTCGGCGCCGTCCAGCCGCAGGACGCCGTTGCCCACCCACGGAGTGGTCCAAGGGCCGATCCTGATGCGCCCGACGGCCATGTCGAAGCAGCTCTGCGGCTGTCCTGCCAGCTCGCCGCCCTGGATCCACACCCAGCGGTCCGCGTGCTCGGCGCCCCAGTTGTGCCCGATCATCCCCGGCCAGCCCTCCAGCGATATCTCTTCGTCGCCGACGCTGAGCCTCCCGTCGAAGTGGGCGCTGGGATACGGGCTCAGGAACTTGGTCTTCGGCAGGGGAGCGCGGTAGAGCCGCTGGTGGGGCAGGTGGAAGAAGGGCTCGCCCTCATCGGCAAACGTCAGCTCCCAACTCGCGTCCAGCGCCGGCGCCGCGATCGCCCCGCTCGCGCGGCCCGGCTCGAGCGTCGCGTCCGCGACCTTGATGTAGGCCCCGCTGGGCGCCGACAGCTCCGAGATCGGGTAGGTCGCCTTGACGGCCTTCGGCCCTTGCGCGTTCGCGTCGAAGAGGGTCAGCCACAGCGAGGCGTTCGGCTCGTCGCCCGGGCGCTGGTGGACCGTATGGCGCAGCCACACCGCCCGCCCACCGCTGGGGTGCGTGGCCTTGAGGTAGAAGCTTTCGTAGTGCCCGGCGTCCGAATCGATGCCGGGAAAGCGCGCCTTTGTCCTCACCGGCGCGACCCTACTAGGAATACTTGTCCCAGCTGCGGAGCTTCTTCGTGACGGCGGAGGATGGGCTGCCGTTGGGCCGGTACTCGAAGTGCAGGTGGCATCCCTGCGCGTTGCCGCTCTCGCCCACCTGACCGATGCGCTCGCCCGTTTTCACGTGCTCTCCCTGGCCGACGCGCGCCGCGTTGTCGAGGTGGCCATATAGATCCTGGCGGTCCGACCCGCGAACGTCGATCACGACGTAGTAGCCGTAGCCGGCGCCGTCGTAGGCCTTGACGGAGACCTTGCCCGGCTCGGCGGCGACCATGGGCGTGCCACATCGTGCTCCGACGTCTTGCCCGGCATGGTTTCGTCCCGCCCCCCATCCGTCCCAGTAGTCGTGCGGACCCTGCACCGGGAAGATCGCGGGGTACATCTTGAAGCTGCGGTCGCCCTTGGCGTTGGTGCGCTTCAGGCGCCGCCCGCCCTGCTCGGCGACGCGGAAGTAGAAGGTGCCCCGCTTGACCAGGTCGCCGTTCGGGCGCCTGCCGTTCCACCTCACCTCGTAGGGCTTGTTCTGGTCGCGGTTGTCCTCGCGGTAGCGGCGCACGAGCTTGTCGTCGCCGGCCTTCTTCTTCACGACCTCGACGAGCAGGTCGGCGGTCTGCGCCCCCCTGAACTCGTAGGCGAACTTCGCATCGCGAAGGCCGTCCCAGAAGATCTTGTTGGGGCTGGCCTCCTCCTTCAAGAGCTCCAGGCGGCCGCCTCCGCGGCGGGCCTTGAGTTGGTCCGAGTCATCGCCGGCGGCCGCCTCGGCGCCGCCGTCAGTGGGCGCCGGCGCGGCCCCCTCGGCGGGCGGCTCGGGGACGGCGGCCTCGCTCACGACCTCCTCGACGGGCGCGGCGGTGGCATCGCCGGGCTCGGGGGTCTGGGCCGACGCCGCGCCGGCGCCGATGCAGACCGCGGCGGCGATCGATCCGATCAGCGGGAGGGTCCGGCGGGGACGGCGCTGCTCCCGCGCGGTATCGGTGCGTGTCAAGGTCTTGCGCTCCTCTTTCTCGTGCCTGCGGAGTTAGCTGTCGGGCTCGCGCTGAAAGAGCTGCGCTACGGACCTGCTCGGCCCGATTCGCCCCTGGGGAGGTCGCTCCCCTTTTGGTTCCCCCGCTCCCGGACAGTGCTCGCCCGGGATTCGGCTGGTGTTAGCGATGTGTGAGTAAAGCACAAAGAGGGACGGAAGGTTTCACCTGTTATGTGCCTGGGTGCGCTCAGAAGAGTCCGGAAACCGGCGCTAATGCCGGATATGCAGCACTTCTCCGTCACGCACGACGTAGTCGCGGCCCTCGGTGCGGATCAAGCCGCAATCGCGCGCCGCGGCGTAGCCCCCCGCCTCGATCAGCTCCTCCCACCCGATCACCTCGGCCCGCACGAAGCGCCGCTGGATATCCGTGTGGATCTTGCCGGCCGCCGCGTGGGCCGAGGAGCCGGCGGGGATCGCCCGTGCCATCGCCTCCTTCCCCGCGTCGGCGGTGAAGAACGAGATCAGGTCGAGCAGCTCCCAGGCGCCGCGGATCACCCGCTCGAGGCCGCTCTCGCCGACGCCCAGTTCGGCGCGCATCGCCGCCGCCTCATCCGCGTCCCCGAGCTCGCCGAGCTCGGATTCGATCCGGGCGCTCACGGCCACGGCTACCGCGCCGCCGGCCGCGGCCCGGTCGGCCAGCGGGGCCGGGACCTCGTCCGACCCCTCGTCGACGTTTACGACGTAGAGCACCGGCTTGGCGGTGAGCGCCTGGAGCTTTCGAGGCGCGTCGGCGGCCGCGCCGGGCGCCGGGAAGTCCCGCACCGGTCGTGCGCTCCCGAGCCCGTCGACGACGGCGGCCAGCCAGTCGCGCTCGGCGACCGCCTCGGCCTCCCCGGTCTTGGCCAGCTTCGCCACGCGCTCGAGGCGCCGCTCGGCCGTGTCGAGATCGGCCGCCAGAAGCTCGGTCTCGATCAGCTCGACGTCGCCGAGCGGATCGACCCGGCCCTCGGGGTGCGGGACCCCCTCGCCGGCATGCGCCCGCACGACGTGGCAGATGGCGTCGGTCTCGCGGATGGCCCCCAGGAACCGGTTGCCGAGGCCCTCGCCCTGGGATGCCCCTGGCACCAGCCCGGCGATGTCGTGAAACTCGATCTGCTCGCCGATCACGGCGGAGGCGCCGAGCGTCTGGGCCACACGGTCGAGGCGCTCGTCCGGGACCGCAACCACGGCCACGTTCGGGTCGATGGTGGTGAACGGGTAGTCACCGGTGGGCGCGCCGGCCGCGGTCAGCGCGTTGAACAGCGTCGACTTGCCCGCGTTGGGCAGCCCGACAATCCCGATCTTCACGCCGCGGGCTGCTCGGGCTGCTCGGCGGCCGGCGCGCCGGCGGCTCCGTTGGAGGCGTAGGGCTCGGCGGCCCCGTGCGTCTGGTTGACGAGGTCGATCAGGCGGTCCTCCGTTGCGCGCGGGGCCAGCCCCGGCGTGAGCGCCCCCAGCGTCACGCCGAGCGCGGCGCCGGCAAGCACGTCGGAGGGGTAGTGCATGCCCAGGTAGGGACGGCTGAGGCAGATCGCCCCGGCCAGCGCGTAGAGGGGGACGCGCGCGCGGGTCTCCACTCGCCCGAGCGCGGTCGCGGCCGCCAGGGACGAGGTCGCGTGAGCGGAGGGAAAGGACAGCTTGCTGGGAGCCTTCGCGAGCGCCGGGTGCCCCTCGATCAGCGGGCGTTCCCTGCCGACGGCCAGCTTGACCGCGTAGTTGACATTGATCGCCGTCGGGCCCACGAGGGCGGCGATCGTCCATCGGCGGCGCCGCTTCGGATCCGCCATCGCGCCGCCCGCCCCGACGGCCACCCACACCGCGGCGAACTCGCCAATCGCGCCAAGCCCCTTCATCGCGGCCTCGACCGGCGGCTGGTGGCCCCTTGTGCGCAGGACTCGCAACACGGCCTGGTCGGCATCGCCGAGCACCCGGATGACCGGGTTGCGCGCGCGCTTGCGCTGGCTACGCGCGCGCAGCCAGGGTGGGGCGGGTCGCAGCCGGCGCGGCTCTTGACGTTGGCGAAACACGCGAGCAGGATAGGCGAGGGGCGGGGGCCGCTCGCTCTCCCGTCAGCCGACGACCAGCTCGACCGCGCCCGGCTCGACGGTGAACTCGGCCGGCCCCGACTCGATGAGCTCGCCGTCGACGTTGAAGGCGGTTTGCGGCGGGACGTCGAGCTCGACCCGGCCGCAGCGCCGCGAGTGGACGCCCCGCTGGGATTCCAGGCTGCCCGCGCGCAGTCCCCACGCCCGGAGCGCGAGCCTGATCCGCGAACCGGCCTCGACCACCACCAGGTCGAGCGCCCCGTCGTGGGGATCGGCTTCGACGCCGGAGCCGCCGCCGAACGCGCCGGAGCACGCCACGGTGACCTGCCACGCCCGGCCCTCGAAGACGAGGACGCCGTCGCACGTCGCGCGACAGGTGATGGGGTCGGTGCGGATCGCCGCGCGCGCCGCGCCGACCGCGTAGGCAGCGGCCCCCAGCAACGGCTTCAGTCCTCGCGCACGGCGGGCGGCGGCCGGCGCGAGCCCGGCGCTGGCCGCGTTCAGGAAGGGGCGGTCTCCGATCCGGGCGAGGTCCAGGCGGCGGGTGCGCCGGCCCGTCACGGCAAGCCGAACCGCTTCGGGCACGGCGTCCGGCAACTCGAGCGCGCGCACGAAGTCGTTGGCGGTGCCGACCGGCACCACGGCCAGAGGCACGCCGGCGTTCGCCGCGGCCTCGGCGGCAGCTCCGAGCGAGCCGTCTCCGCCCGCGACCACGATGCGCTCGGGGCCGCTCGCGAGGGCATCCCCCACGGCGTCGAGATCGAACGACTCGAACGTGGCGTCATGTTCGCGGAGCAGTTCGGCGACCTCGCCGGCATCCCCCGAGCCGGACCCCGGGTTGGTGAGCAACGCGAGCCGCACCTGGTCGCGCCGGCTAGGGACCGGGGGCCTTGGCGCGTGTCTCGCGACCCTTCGCCGCGCTCTTGTTCGTCGCCTTGCGGGACGATTCGAAGGGCTTTTGCAGCAGCTCGCCCGCCTTGCCCGGAGCCTTGCCGGCCACGTCCTGCCCGGCGCCGAGCGTGCTGTCCACCCCGCGCTGGGCGTGGCGTGACAGGCGCGGCAGCAGGAACGCCAGCACGGCCAGCACGATGCAGACGCCCACTATCACCACGATCGTCACTCCAGGCTCCTTCAGTCGGTTCTGGTGCCTCCGGTTACCCGGCGAGGTGCGGGCGAACCGCGGGGAGTGGAATCCGGTACCGACGCGGCGGGCGACGGCCGCCCCGTAGGGTGCCGCCCCCGGAAGGGGCGGCACCCGAGGCGCGGATCGCCGAGCTCGAACGCGGCTTCCGCCGCGCCGGGCTCCCGTTGTTCATCGAGGATCACTCCGCGAGCACGGATGTCTTCAACCGGGTCGTCCCTCTCCTGGGTCTGGTGTTCCTGGCAGAGCTGCTGGGAGCGCTCAACCTGGAGTGGTCGGCCGCGGCGAACGTCGCGGCGGCGCTCGCGGGGCTCGCGATCATGCTCGGGGCGGTCGCGCTCATCAACAGACGGAACGGCCACCCGTCGTTCGCGGTCCCCCAGCGCGTCGGCAAGACCGAGCTGGCCGCGTTCGTCTTGCTGCCGGCGCTGCTGCCGCTCATCTTCGGCGGGCAGTGGCGCAGCGCCCTCGTCACCGCGCTGGGGAACGTGGCGCTCCTGGCCCTGATCTATGCCGTGGTTGGTTACGGCCTGGCGTGGATCCTGCGCTGGGTGATGGGGCGCCTTGCGGGACAGCTCAGCTCGTCGCTCGGCTTGATCGCAAAGGCGCTGCCGCTGCTCCTCATCTTCGCGCTGCTCTCGTTCACCACCCAGGAGGCCTGGCAGATCTTTCCGGGCGTGACGACTCCGATCTACTTCCTCGTGATCGGGATGTTCGTGGTGCTGGGCACGCTGTTCCTCGGCGTGCGCATCCCGGCGGAGGC
The DNA here is from genome assembly GCA_051004675.1 of Solirubrobacterales bacterium. Classification (GTDB taxonomy): domain Bacteria; phylum Actinomycetota; class Thermoleophilia; order Solirubrobacterales; family 70-9; genus JBDTSW01. The sequence goes on along the minus strand of JBPCKC010000031.1, from coordinate 11,011 downwards.
GCGGGCGCTCGAGCGCGAGGCGGGAGGGGACGCGCCTCCGCTCGACCGGCGCCAGCGGCTGAATGTGGGCCTGGTGATGTTCGTGAGCCAGGCGGTGCAGGTACTGATCGTGAGCGCCGCCCTCGGCGCGTTCTTCGTTGCGTTCGGGCTGCTCGCGATCAACGACGAGGTGAGGACGGGCTGGTTCGGAAACCCCGGGGAGGTGCTCCTGCAGTTCGAGCTGCTCGGCGAGCGCCTGGAGCTCACCAGCGAGCTGCTGCGCGTGGCGGGGGGGCTGGCCGCGTTCTCGGGCTTCTACTTCGCGATCGCCGTGTTCACCGACTCGACCTACAGGGGCGAGTTCCTCGACGAGATGAGTGGCGAGATGCGCGACACCTTCCGGGCGCGCGCCGACTATTGCAGCCTTCGCGGGGCGTGCTGATGGCGACGATGGTGCCGGGATACACCCACGTGCCGGGCAAGCACTGTGGCTCCACGGCGCTGCGCAACCTGCTGGCGTTCGGGGGTGCCGAGTTGAGCGAGGAGATGGCGTTCGGGCTGGGCGCCGGCGCCTGTTTCTACCACGTCGCGCTGGACGGGCAGTCGCCGTCGCGGTTCACCAACGGGCGCACGTCGAAGCTCGAGGAGGAGTTCGTCGAGCTCACCGGCTCGGGTGTTCGCCTCGACCGCTTCGATGGTGCGGAGGCCTCGTGGCAAGCGGCGAAGGAGAGCGTCGACGCCGGGCGCCCGGCTTTGCTCCTCACCGACCTCTACTACCTCGACCACTACGGCAAGTCGGCGCACTTGCCAGGCCACGCGGTCGTCCTCGCGGGCTACGACGACGAGGTCGCCTACCTCTCCGACACCGCCTTCGATGAGCTTCAGACCACCAGCCTCGAGAACCTGGCGCAGGCCCGGCATAGCCGGTACCCGGTCTACCCGCTGGCTGGGCACATGCTCACGCTGCCGGAGCCGCCAGAGGCAGCGGCCATCACCGCCGCGGCACCGCGCGCGATCGCGCGCGCGGCGCAGCGGATGATCGAACCTCCCCTGGGCGAGTACGAGGGCCTGCCCGGCCTGCGCAGGTTCGCCGCCGAGGTGGGGGGCTGGCCGCGCGCGGTGGACGACTGGCAGTGGTGCGCGCGCTTCAACTACCAGGTCATCGAGCGCCGGGGCACGGGGGGTGGCAACTTCCGGCTGATGTATTCGCGCTTCCTCGACGAGGTCGGCTCCGACCAGGCGCCTGTCGCTGCGGAGGCGGCCGAGCGCTGGACGGCTTTGGCGAGCGCGCTACACGCCGCCAGCGAGGCGGACGAGCCCGAGCCCGAGCTGTGGAGGGCCGTCGCGGAGCGGGCGAGCGGGGTGCTCGAGACCGAGGAACGCCTTTGGCCCGCGCTCAGCGCGGCTTGACGGGCCGCGCGAAGTAGCCCGGCCGGGCGGCCCGGAGCGCGGGGCGTATCGGCTCTACGCGCCCGAGAACCCGATCGAGTGATCCGAGTCGTCGACGCGGATGAACACCACCGTCGCGAGGTTGAGGGCGATCATGGAGTCCTGCGTCCTCAGGTCGTACCAGCCGCCCTCGCCCCCGACCGCCTTGCGCAGCTCGGCGAGCTCGTCGTCCTTCAGCTTCACGGAGAGGGCCTGGCCGATGCCGAACCCGATCTCCACCTTGTTGTGGTCTGCCATCGGTGTGCCTCCTGGTCAGTGCCTTGCCGCCGGCTCGACGATCTCGGTCAGCACCCCGCCGGTTGACTTGGGGTGGACGAAGGCGACCCGGCTGGAGCGGATCCCGGTGCGGGCCGTCTCGTCGATCAGCCTGATCCCGCGCTCGCGCAGCGCGTCGAGTGCGGCGTCGATGTCCTCAACGCGGTAGGCCACGTGGTGGATGCCCTCGCCGCGAGTGCTGACGAACTTTCCGACGGGCGTATCCGGGCCGGTGGGCCGCAGCAGCTCGACGTGCGAGTCGCCGACGTCGAGCAGCACTGCCTCAACGCCCTGCTCAAAGACAACCTCTCGGTGGCCCACCTGCATGCCAAAGCTTCCCTCGTAGAGGGAGATCGCCGCCTCCAAGTCCGAGACGGCCACACCCACATGATCGATCGCGCCGAACATCCGGCGCGGAGTCTATTCGGGGCGATCCGGCGGCCCGGTCAGGCCGACGGGTCGTCGGCAGGGGGCTCGGAGGCCAAGGCCTCGGCAGGGCGGGGGGCCAGCCGCTGCCCCTGCTCGTCGCGCGCGATCGTGCCCCGCCCCGATCGTGGCGGCGTGTTGCCGGCGCGGTGGCGGTCCATGATCGCCTTGATCTCGTCGCGCTCGATCACCTCGTTCTCGAGCAGGCGCTCGGCGATCTGGTCGAGCAGGTCACGGTGGTCGGTCAGCAGGCGGTGAGCGCCGCGGTAGGACTCCTCGGCGATCTCCTGGACCTCCTCGTCGCGCGTCTGGCGCAGCGATTCGGAGACGGTGTAGTCGTCGGAGGGGACCTGATGGGAGCGGATGACGGTGCCCATCCCGTACTCGTAGACCATCGAGCGGGCGATCGCGGTCACTCGCTTGAGGTCGTCCGAGGCCCCGGTCGTGACCTTGCCGAAAGTGATCTGCTCGGACACGCGCCCCGCGAGCAGGACCTTCATGTAGTCGATCAGCTCCTGGCGCGACTTCAGGTAGCGGTCCTCCTGGGGGAGGTTGAGCGTGTAGCCCAGCGCCTTGCCACGGGGCACGATCGAGACCTTCTGGACCTTGTCCACCGTAGGCAGCAGCTCGGAGACGAGCGCGTGCCCCGCCTCATGCCAGGCGACGACGCGTTTCTCGTGGTCGGTGATGACCTTCCGGGTCTGGAGACCGGCGATTACGCGTTCGAATGCATTCTCGAAGTCGGCCTGCACAATGAAATCGCGCTGCTTGCGCCCGGCCAGGATCGCCGCCTCGTTGACGAGGTTCGCGAGGTCGGCGCCGGTGAGCCCGGCGGCGTGGCGTGCGACCCGCTCGAGGTCGATGTCCTGGCCCAGGGGCTTCCCAGCGGCGTGGACCTCGAGGATCTGCTTGCGGCCGCGCATGTCCGGCGGCGGGACGAATACCTGGCGGTCGAAGCGCCCCGGGCGCAGGAGCGCCTTGTCGAGCTTCTCGAGCAGGTTCGAAGCCGCCATGACCACGACGTCGTTGCGCCCGTCGAACCCGTCCATCTCCACGAGAAGCTGGTTGAGCGTCTGGTCGCGCTCGCCGGAGATGTCGGAGCCACGCGTCGCCCCCACCGCGTCGAGCTCGTCGATGAAGACGATGGCCGGCGCGTTCTCGCGTGCCTCCTTGAACAGACGGCGGATGCGGGCGGCGCCCAGGCCGGCGAACATTTCGATGAACGAGGACGCCGACTGGCTCAGGAAGGTGGCGCCGGACTCGTGGGCGACAGCCTTCGCCAGCAGCGTCTTGCCGGTCCCCGGAGGGCCGTGAAGGAGGATGCCCTTCGGCACCTTGGCGCCCAAGCGCTTGAATCGCCCGGGGTCGGAGAGGAACTCGACGACCTCGCGGAGCTCGTCCTTGGTCTCGTCCACGCCTGCGACGTCGGCCCAGGTCACCGCGGACTTCGACTTGGCGCTGATCTCCTGCGGCTTGGTCCGCGGCATCAGCTTCAGCGTGCGCCACATGAAGTAGGCGATGACGAGGATGAGCACGATTGGCGCCCACGGGATCAGCACCTGGTCCAGGAACCGGTCGTAGGACATTCCGAAGATGGCGGTCAAGGGCATTGGGATGGCGACCCCTCAGGCGCGGGGGCCTGCCTAGACGCTATCGGCACCATCGCCGGGCTCCTGCAGTCCGTTTTCCTCCCGAAGCACCGCCGCCAATGCGGCGACGCCGACCTCGATCTGCTCGTCGGTCGGCTCGCGCGTGGAGAGCACCCGCTGGATCTCGTGTCCGAGGGCGTGAACGGCCCGGCCGACGGGCGATGTTGGGTTGCGCTCCGCGTATGCGAACACCTCCACGGCGGCCGAGACCGCGCCGGTTCCGGCCGCCGCTCGGGTCACCGGGCCGGGCCGCTCGATCAGCCGCTCGGCGGCGACCTGGCCCGCGACGGAGAACGCCAGCATCGGGCCGATCAGGTTCGAGCCGCAGCGCTCGTGCTCCTTGGGCGCGTCGTTGGGATCCAGCGAGCCCTTCTCGTAGGCGCCGATCGCCTTGTGCTCGACGCCGTGGTAGGCGGCGAGGTCGTGGTCGCGCAGCGCGGCCATCGCCGGCACGATCCCCAGCAGCGAGACCATCGCCTCGCGCGCCGTAGCCCCGCGCGCCGTGTCGTTGCCCGCGCGGAACCGGCGAACCACGCCGCTGGCCGCCGCCGTCGCGACCGCGGCGGCGAGCACGCGCCTGTCCTCCAGCGGCAGCCGCGCGCTGCGCACGCGCGAGCGCGCGATCGGCACGACGGCCATCGCCTCGGCGAGGCGCAGCGGCCCGCGCAGGAGCGGGACCTTCCCCAGCCGCCCCTGGCCGAAGGTGGGCTTCGGGCCCGAGGCGACCTCGATCGACCCGTCGGGGGCCCGCGCCGCCGCGGCCCAGGACGTGGGGCCGTGGATCAGCAGGCCGTTGCGCAGCGCCATCCCGCCGAGTCGCAGGGGCTCCGGCCGCTCGGCCTGGGGCTCGCCTCCGTTCTCGCTCACCCGAGAGTCTCCCGAGCGATGTCCTCGAAGAACCGTGCGGCGAACTCGACGTCGCTGGCCTTCACGCGCTCGTCGGCCGAGTGCACCAGGGGGGCGGCCTCGAACAGCGTCATGTCGCGCTGGGGCGAGAAACCGTAGACCGTCGTCTCCGCGCCGAAGGCCTTGCGCCACCAGTGACTGTCGGAGAATCCCGGCATCACGATCGGCACCACGCCCGCCCCGGGGTCGTTCGCGGCGACCCACTCGGTGATCGAGTCGGCGAGCGGGGAGGCGGCTGGCGACGCGTTGCCGGTCACGTGCTCCGTGAACTCGAGGTCGACGCCGTCGATCGCGTCGCCGAAGAACGCCTCCAGCCGCTCGCGGACGTCGTCCTCGCCGAGGCCGGGCGGGACGCGGCAGTCCACCAGCATCTCGGCGCTACCGGGGATGACGTTGTCCTTGACCGACGCGGAGACCATCGTCGGGACGAGCGTCACGCCCAGCATCGGCTCGGCGAGGTAGGCGGCCAGCAGTGGCGCGCGCTCGCGCACCTCGCCGAGCGCCGCGGCCAGGTCCTCCGGCCCGGCTCCCGCCAGGTCGCGCTCGAGAACGCCCGACAGGAAGGCGATCCCCGCCTCGGTCGGCTCGGGCGCCGGTTGCGAGCGCAGGCTCGCCAGCAGCGGCTCGAGCTTCAGCAGCGCGTTGTCGCCCAGCGACGGGACCGAGGCGTGCCCCGCCTTGCCGTGGGTGCGCAGGTGAAAGCGCCGCACTCCCTTCTCGCCCACGCAGAGCGTGTACAGGCGGCGGCCGTCGATCTCGAAGCACGGCCCGCCCCCCTCGTTGATGACGAGGTCGGCGCGGACCTTCTCGGGGTGCTCCTCGCAAAGCCACTTCGCGCCCAGGATCGCCCCGGCCTCCTCGTCGGCCGTGCACACGAAGAGCAACTCCCCCCGCGGGCGCCAGCCCTCGCGAGCCAGCGCGATGCAGGCCGCGGCCTCGGCCGCGACCTGGTCCTTCATGTCCTGAGCGCCGCGGCCGCGCACCTCGCCGTCCACCACGTCGCCGGCCCACGGGGAGAAGCTCCACTCGGAGGCGTCGGCGGGAACCGTGTCGGCGTGGCCCAGCAGGCACAGGGTCGGCCCCTCGCCCTCGCCGCGCAGGCGGGCCAGCAGGTTGGGGCGCTCGGGATCCTCGGCGTGGAGCAGCTCGCACTCGAAGCCGGCGTCGCCCAGGCGCTCGGCCAGCAGCTCTTGAACCGGAAGCTCCTTGTTCGGTGGGTTCGAGGTGTCCAGCCGAAGCAGCTCGCACAGCAGGTCGACAGCCTCCTTCCCGAGCCGGGTCTCGACCTCCGTCGTCGCCTCCTCCATGCAGGACATACTGACAGTGGTGGAGCGGCTCTTCGACAGCGGCGAGGACGAGGCCGGGGGCCGGGCCGGCGTTCCGGCGGCCGATGCGCCGCTGGCGGTGCGTATGCGCCCTTGTTCGCTCGACGAGGTGGTCGGCCAGGACGAGCTGATGCGCGTGGACTCGCCGCTTCGGGTCGCGATCGAGTCCGGCAAGCCGCACTCGGCGATCCTCTACGGCCCGCCGGGGACCGGCAAGACGACGCTGGCGCGAATCGTCGCCACCGCCGCGCAGGGTGCGTTCGAGGAGGAGTCGGCGGTCAACGCGGGGAGGGCGGAGGTCCGCGCGGTGATCGAGCGGGCGCGGGAGCGCCGCCGAGCCTCCAACCGCCCCACGATCTTCTTCCTCGACGAGATCCACCGCTTCAACAAGGCCCAGCAGGACGCGCTGCTGCCGGCGGTGGAGGAGGGGCTCCTCACGCTGATCGGGGCGACCACGGAGAACCCCTACTTCGAGGTCAACTCGGCGCTCCTCAGCCGAGCCCAGATCTATGAGCTGAAGGCGCTGGGGGCCGAGGACATCGCGGCGCTGGTGCGGCGGGCGCTCGCCGACCCCGCACGCGGCCTCGCCGATCCTCCCGACATCGACGACGATGCGATCGAGCTGCTCGCGGGCCGCTGCGGGGGCGACGCGCGAATCGCGCTCGGCGCGCTCGAGCGCGCGGCCGAGGCGGCCCGTGTCGCCGGCGGGCGCATCGACCTGGCCGCGGCCGAGGACGCGCTTCAGCGCAAGGCGGTGCGCTTCGACAAGGGAGGCGACCAGCACTACGACTACATCTCGGCCTGGATCAAGGCCACGCGCGGCTCCGATCCCGATGCCTCGCTGTACTACCTCGCGGCGATGCTCGAGGGCGGGGAGGACCCGCGCTTCATCGCGCGGCGGATGGTGATCCTCGCCTCCGAGGACGTCGGCAACGCCGATCCGATGGCGCTCGTCGTGGCCACGGCGGCAGGCCAGGCCGTGGACCGGGTTGGCCTGCCCGAGTGCGAGCTGAACCTCGCGCATGCCGCCGTTTACCTCGCGCTGGCGCCGAAGTCGAACGCCTCTTATGTGGGGTTGCGCGCCGCCGCGGCTCACATCCGCGAGCACGGTGCCAAGCTCCCCCCCGACTACCTCCGGGGTGCCCACTACCCCGGCGCCAAGCAGCTCGGCCGTGGCAAGGGCTACGTCTACTCGCACGACGCGCCCGACGCAGTGGCCGGTCAGCCGCTCCTGCCCGAGGCGGTCCAGGGGGAGCGCTTCTTCCAGGCGACCGACCGTGGCTGGGAGGCGGAGCTCGCCCGCCGCCTGGAGGAGATCCGCGGGCGCCTCAGCGGCGCCGGCTGATCACCCGCTCGGCGAGAGGCCGAGGCTGCCGCTGAGAATGCCCTCGATCTCGGCGAAGGCCCGAGGGTCGATCGTGTGGCCGCCGGGATGCTCCCGGTAGGTGAGGTCCACCCGTCCCTGGAGGAGCTCCGCCGCCGCCCGCCCGCGCTCGACGCCGATGATCGGGTCCGCGGCGCCGTGGGAGTGGTAGACCGGCAGGTCCTCTCGGCCGGTGAGATCGGCCTCCCAGCCCTCGACCGTGGGGATGAAGCAGGACAGGGCGAGGATGGCGGCGGGTCGCGGCCACCCGGGCCCGAGCCCCATCGCGTACGACATCACGCCGCCCTGGGAGAAGCCCCCGAGGATCGTGCGCTCCGGCGGGACTCCCGTCTCGTCGGCGACGTCCCCGAGCCACGAGCCGAGCGCCTCGCAGGTCTGGGCGAAGGTCGAGGGGTCGGGGTAGCCCACCCGCTCCACGACGTACCAGTGGTTGCCCGTATGCCCGGGCGGTTGCAGCGGCGCCCGCGGGGTGAAGGCGGCCAGCCGTTGCCGCGGATCGAGCAGGTCGAGCAGCGGGAAGAGGTCGTTCTCGTCGAGGCCGCGGCCGTGCAGCAGCACCAGCGCGCCGTCGGGCTCCGCCGTCGCGGGCCGGTAGCGGTAGGCCAGATCGTCGAGCGCCATCGCCCCGCGAGGCTAGCGCCCTTGAGTTGTTGCGCTTGGCCACCCGCGCGGTGGTCAAATGCGACAACCCGGTTTGCTTCGCCCCCGTAGAATCGGTCGCGATGGGGCAGCTCGAATCCTTCAACCCGGCCACCGGCGCGCTCGTGGGTACGGTCGAGACGATCGAGCCCGGCGAGGTCGACGCCGTCGTCGCCGAGGTCGCGGAGGTCCAGCCGTTCTGGGCACAGCTCTCGCTGGTCGACCGCGCGCGCTACATGCGCCGGGCGGCCGACGTGCTCGTCGAGGAGCTCGACGACGTGGCGCAGCTCCTCACCGCGGAGCAGGGCAAGCCGATCACCGAGAGCTACACGATGGAGGTCGTGCCCACGATCGACGGGCTCAACTGGTGCGCGGGCAACGGGCCCAAGCTGTTGGCCGACGAGCAGATCCCGATGCGCCAGGCGCTGTTCGCGACGAAGCAGTCGAAGTTCGTCTACGAGCCGCTCGGTGTCGTCGCGGTGATCGCACCCTGGAACTACCCCTGGTCGATCCCGTTCGGCGAGGTGGCGATCGCGCTCATGTGCGGCAACGGCGTGGTGCTCAAGCCGGCGTCGCTCACGCCGCTGATCGGTGCGCGCATACAGGAGGTCTTCGAGAGGGCGGGCCTACCCGAGGGTCTCGTGCGCACGGTGCACGGCGGCGGGGCGGTCGGGCAGGCGCTCGTGGAGTCGAGCGCCTCGAAGATCTTCTTCACCGGGTCGGTGGAGGTCGGCCGCCGGGTCGGCGTGGCGTGCGCCGAGCGGATGAAGGGGTCCGTGCTCGAGCTGGGTGGAAAGGATCCGATGCTGGTCCTCTCGGATGCCAACCTCCCGAACGCCGTGTCGGGCGCGCTCTGGGGCGGCTTCGCGAACGCGGGGCAGACCTGCTCCGGTATCGAGAGGGTCTACGTGATGCGAAACGTGGCCGAGCGGTTCACCGAGGAGCTGGTCCGGGGCGCGGGCGCCCTGCGGGTGGGGGACCCGCTCGATCCGCGGACCGAGGTCGGCCCGATGGTCTCGCGCGAGCAGTTCGAGCTCGTGGGCGAGCTCCTGGACGATGCCGTTGCGAGCGGCGCCGAGCTGCGCTGTGGCGGGCCCTTGGCCTCCTCCTCCGCGCGCCCTGACCTCTTCGCACCGGCCGTGCTCACCAACGTCACGCACGACATGCGCATCATGCGCGAGGAGATCTTCGGTCCCGTCATACCCGTGGTGACCGTCGACTCGGAGGATGAGGCCATCGCGCTGGCAAACGACTCCGAGTTCGGGCTCGGGGCATCGGTGTGGACCCTCGACCGCGCGCGCGGCGACCGGATCGCCCGGCGCCTCGAGGCGGGGATGGTGTGGGTGAACGACCACATGTACTCCCACGGCGCCTGCTCCTGTTCCTGGGGCGGTGTCAAGGACTCGGGTCTTGGGCGATCGCACTCGAAGTTCGGGTTCTACGAATGCGTGAACATCAAGCTGCTCTCGTGGGAGCCCTCGCGGATCCGCAACTTCTGGTGGCACCCCTACGACGGGTCGCTGGGGAAGTCGATGCACGCGGCCGCGCACGCGCTCTACGGCCGCGACTCGGAGAGGCTGGGGGCGCTGAGGCGTGGCGCTCCGTCGCTGGCCAGGCTCGGACGAAAGACCCTCCGCGGCGCCTTCAAGCGGTGAGTTACCCGGAGCTTGCCGCCGATGTGGCCGGCGCGCGCTGGTACCACGGCATGGAGCTGCCGGGGGGCATCGTGACCCCGGGGGACTACGACCTCACGGACACCGCCCGCCGGATCCCGTTGCCGGCCTCGCTTGCCGGCATGCGTTGCCTCGACGTGGGCACGCGCGACGGCTTCTGGGCATTCGAGATGGAGCGGCGAGGGGCGGCTGAGGTCGTGGGAATCGACGTCGAGGATCCCGAGTTGCTCGACTTCCCTCTTCCCCGCCCCGCGATCGACGGCGAGAGCAGGGAGAACCTGGACCGGCGCAACCAGGCATTTGCCGTGGCCCACCGCGCGCTCGGGTCGAAGGTCGAGCGGCGGCTGATCTCGGTCTACGACATCACCCCGGAGCAGATCGGCCGTTTCGACTTCGCCTTCATCGGCACGATCCTGCTGCATCTGCGCAACCCCGTCGACGCCCTGGCAGCCGTACGCGGTGTGCTGCGCCCCGATGCCCGGCTGATGAGCAACGACGCCATCTCGATCCCGCTGACTCTCCTTCGTCCGGGCGAGCCCGCCGCAGAGGTCGTGATGCGGCCGAACCGGCCGTTCTGGTACCTGCCCAACCTGGCGGCCCGCAGGCGGATGGTCGAGGCCGCGGGCTTTCAGGTGGAGTCCGCGGGCAGGCCCTACCTCATGCGCTACGGCGCCGGCTGGCGGCACCCGGACGCCAAGCTCACGCCCCGCCAGCCGGGGATGATGCTCCAGAGCCTGGTGCTGCGCCGGGGCGCACCACACAGTTGGGTCATCGCTCGCGCGATGACCGGATGAGGCCGGGGGCTCCCGCCCCCGGACCCCCGGCGTTTCCTTGCCCTACAGCCTCCCCTGACCGTTTCGACGTACTTGGCGTTGGCGGCCGGCGGGTTCTCGCCCCGAACCCCCGGCCTTTTCCCTGCCCTACAGCCCCCCCTCACCCTTTCAACGCACTTGGCGTTAGCCCGGGAGTGCGCCCCCCGAACCAGGACTCGGGTTCAGGCTCCTAGATCCCGAGCTCCTCCGATGCCAGCCGGGTGCCCTCGAGCCGAGCCGAGATCTTCTGCATCGCCACGTCGCGGGCGAAGTCCGGAGAGCCGTGCTTCGGCTTCTCGTCCCGTGAGAACGGCGAGAATCCACAGTCGTCGGTGGCGCCGAGGTTCTCCGCGCCAATGTACTTCGCGGCCTTGACCAGGTCATCCCTCACCTGCTCCGGGGTCTCCACGTCGGGTGTCAACGGGTCGATCACCCCCATGAAGCACTTCTGGGACACGCCGTCGGCGTCATCGCGCCGGTACTCTCCGCAGAGCTTGTAGACGCTCTCCTTGTC
>JBPCKC010000030.1:0-4180 GCA_051004675.1 Solirubrobacterales bacterium | reverse complement strand
GCCCCCGCGAGGCCCCCGGCCGCCGCCGCGCCGGCAACCGCCCCGTAGGCGGCGGTGTCCCCGATCGCTGAGGGGTCGGCCTCGGCGGCGTCGAGCGCGGCCGAGAACTCGGCGGCGGAGGCGAAGCGGTTGGCCGGGTCCTTGGCCAGCGCCTTCAAGACCACGGCGTCGAGCGCCGGGCTGACGTTGCGGTTGAGCTCCGAGGGCCGGCGGGGAACCTCGGAGACCTGCTTGAGCGCGATGGTCACAGCGCTCTCGCCGTCGAACGGGACCGTGCCGGTGAGCGCCTCGTAGAGAATTACGCCGATCGAGTAGAGGTCGGAGGGGGCGTTTACCTCCAGGCCCTGCGCCTGCTCGGGCGAGAGGTAGTGAGCCGTGCCCAGCACCGAGCCCGTCTGGGTGATCTCCGAGGCCCCGGCGCGCGCGATCCCGAAATCCGTCACCCGGGCGCGACCCTCGCCGTCCACCATCACGTTGCCGGGCTTGAGGTCGCGATGGACGATCGCGCGCTCGTGGGCGAAGCGGGCCCCAGCCAGGATCTGCCGCGTGATCTCGACGGCCTCGCCGACCGAGAGCCCGCGCTCGATCAGGTCCTTCAGCGCCGCGCCCTCCACGTACTCCATGGCGATGAAGTGGGTTTCCTCCCACTCGCCGCGGTCGTAGACGCCGACGACGTTGGGGTGCTGAAGGCCCGCCGCGGCCTGGGCCTCGCGCCGGAAGCGCTCCACGAACTGGGCGTCCTGGGCGAAGCGCTCGTGCAGGAACTTCAGGGCGACCCGCCGGCCGAGGGTGGAGTCCTCGGCGAGCCACACGTCGGCCATCCCACCGGCGCCGAGGCGGGAGAGCAGCTTGTAGCGGCCGCCGTCCACCTCGATGCCGGCTTCCAGACGGGCCACTTCTCAGCCGTCCAGCAGCGACTGCATGACCTGCGTCGCGATCGGCCCGGCGACCTCGCCGCCGGTGCATCCCGTGCACTTCTCGATCATCGCCGCGACGGCCACCTGGGGGTCGTCGGCGGGGGCGAACCCAATGAACCACGGCCGGTTGATGCTCGCCGCCACGTCGATCTCGGCCGTGCCGGTCTTGCCCGCGAATGAGACGCCGCCGACGGAGAGCCCGGCGGCCGTTCCCTCCTCGGTGACGTTCACCATCATCTCGGTCACCTGCGCGGCCGTCTCGTCGCTCATCACGTCCGAGGCGGTGTCGGGATCCAGCTCGGAGATCGTGCGCCCGTCGGGGTCCTTGGCCTCTTGGAGCAGGTTCGGCTGCATCAGCTCGCCGCCGTTCGCCACCGCGGCGGCCACCTCCGCCATCTGCAGCGGCGTGGTTGAGGCCTGGCCCTCCTCGCCGCCCTGGCCGATCGCGACGCGGCCGACGTCGAAGCCCTCCTCCACCGGGTCGCCCGCCGAGTTGTAGACGCCGCTCGGGATCATCTGGGCGTCGGGGTAGTCGAGCTCGGGGTCCGAGTAGAAGCCGAAGCGCTTCATGTACTCGACCATCGTCCCCTGGCCCAGCCGCTCGCCCACCTGCGCCCAGTAGGTGTTGACCGAGTTCGTGAGCGCGGCGGTCATGTCGATGTCGCCGAAGTCCTGGCTGCCCGAGTTCTCCAGCGGGAAGCCCGAGATCCGCTTGCCCGAGTCCGCGTTCAGCACGGTGTCGGGGTCGAACTCGCCGGAGTCGAGCGCGGCCGTGGCCGTCACGACCTTCATCGTCGATCCCGGCTGGTAGACGCTCTGGGTCGGGCGGTTGACGAGCGGTGCGGACTGGTCGGTCGAAAGCTCGCTGAACGTGTCCGAGTTGGACACGGTGTTCGGGTCGAAGCCGGGGATCGACGCCATGACCTTTACGGCGCCGGTCTCCGGATCGAGCGCGACCACCGACCCGCCGACTCCAGGGGCCACCGCGCCCTGGAGGAGCTGGACGGCCAGCCGCTGCGCGGCGGCATCGAGAGTGAGGGTGATGTCGGCCCCCTCCGGCGGGACCGCGCGCAGCTGATCGACGATCGAAGCGAACTCGTTCTGCTCCCCCGACAACAGGTCGTTCTCGCCCAGCTCGACTCCGGTACGCCCGATCTCCACGAACGAGTAGCCGATGGGATTGCCGAAGGTGGCGGGGTCGTCGGCCGGGTACCGGCGCACGAACACCGGCTGGCTGCCCTCCCCCTCGGCCAGGCTCTCGGCCACCAGCACCCCGTCGGAGGTGGTGATGGTGCCGCGCGGGATCTGCTGCTCGGCGATCAGCGGACGGCGGTTCTGCGGGCGGTCCTGGAGCGACTCGGCATCGAGGACGGCCCACTTCGACGTGAAGTACACGAGCGACCCGAACAACAGGAGGAACAGCACGTAGATCCGGACTACGGGAGCGTTCACGCCGGCATGCTCTCGAGGTCGTCGCCGGGCTGGCGCTGCGACTTCGGTCGCCGGGCGGAGTCGGACACCAACAACAGGAGCGCGATCAGGATCATGTTCGCCACGACCGAGGTGCCGCCGAACGAGACGAAGGGCAGGGTGACCCCCGTGAGCGGGATGACCTTCGTCACGCCGCCGATGATCACGAAGGTCTGGAGGGCGAATACCGCGGTGAGGCCGGCCGCGAGGAGCTTGGAGAACGCGTCCGAGGCCATCAGCGCCGTCTTGAACCCGCGCGCCGCGACCAGCGCGTAGATCAGGATCAGCCCGGCGCCTCCGAACAGCCCCAGCTCGGAGACCAAGACGGCGTAGATGAAGTCCGTGTGCGGCTCCGGCAGGATCGAGCCGCAGAAGGGGAAGCCCTCCTTGCAGGTGTCGGGGAAGAACGGCCCCGGCAGGCGCAGCAGCGACTCGCCCAGGCCTTCACCGAAGAGCCCGCCGTCGGCCTGAGCGAACAGCGACTGCTGGATCTGGCCTGCGCCCTCGGGCGCGTTCTTCGCGAACGGGTCGAGCCAGATGTCGACGCGGTCCTGCACGTGTGGCGTGCGGCCCGCGAGGAAGGCCGCCCCGGCGAAGAACAGGCCCATCCCGGCGAGGACGTAGGAGAGGCGCGAGGTCGCGACGTACAGCACGGCAAGGAAGGCCCCGAAAAACATCAGCGAGCTGCCGAGGTCGCGGACGAAGAACAGCATCAGCATCGCCAGCCCCCAGACGACGATCAGGGGCCCGAAGTGCTTGAGCGGGGGGATCGTCACCCCCAGGAACTTGCGCGCGGCGACCGACAGCATCTCCCGGTTCTCGGCCAAATACGAGGCCAGGAAGATGACGATCCCGATCTTCGCGAACTCGGACGGCTGGAACGACAGAGGGCCGAGGTTGACCTGGAGATAGGCCTCGTTGACCTGGTTACGCAGCAGGAACGGGCTGAACAGCAGGATGATCGAGCCGACCGCGATCAGGTAGCGGTAACGCTCGAGCAGGTGGTAGTCGCGCAGGAAGACGATCGTCGCGGCGAACAGGACCAGGCCGCCGAGGAACAGGGTGGCCTGGCGTACCGCGAGGTCCTCGTCGATCCGGTAGATCAGGATCAGCCCCACCGCGGCCAGCGTGGCGACCAGCGGGAAGAGGTAGGGGTCGGCGTGGGGCAGGCGGATCCGGATCACGACGTGCGCTGCGACGCACAGGGCGAGGAAGTAGCCGCCGTAGATCAGGCTGAGGTCGCCGATCTCCTCCGAGCGCACGATGAAGACGGCCGTAAAGCCGGCGATCAGCAGGACGGCGACCGGGATCAGAGCGAAGAGCTCCTTGGTGCGGGCGCTCATCCGCGGATCAGCTGTCCGCCGGGCAAGCTAGTTCCCGCCGGCGCCGGCTTTTTGGTCCTGCCCGCCCCCGGAGCCGCCGTCCTGGGCGGGCTTCTCCTCGGCGCCGCCAGGCTTCGGCTTGGGATCCGGGCGGGGCTCGACGCGCGACTCCAGCGAGTCGATCAGCGAGTTGGCGTCGTCCTCCGAGCGGAGCTCGTGCGCGGCCACGGTCTCCTGGTCGCGCTCGGAGAGCGAGGAGACCTGGATCGGGCTCGCCTCGACCTCGCCGTAGAGCTCGATTCCCAGCGGCAGGTCGTAGGGCAGGCCACGGAAGAGCGCGACCCGTCCGCCCTCGTCGCCGCCCAGGAAGTAGACCTGGCGCGCGCCGATCACGGCTGCCACCCCGATCCCGGCCAGCACACCGAGCACGGCCAGCACCTTCAGTGCGCGCCGCAGGGCGGAGGGACGCCG
>JBPCKC010000029.1:0-14723 GCA_051004675.1 Solirubrobacterales bacterium | reverse complement strand
GATGCCGTCGCTGGATCGCGCCCGGGCTCCTCGCCCGTACCTCCTGGTACGGGCCTCGTCCCCCGTCCACGCCCAGCTCGGCACCGTGCGCCCCCGCGCACGCGCGGCCGTGGAATTGCTCATCTAGAGGACCTCGGCCTCCGCCGGGTCGCCGCGCTCGCCTTCGTCCTCCCAGTCGGCGAGGGTGCCCAGCGAGGCCGACTTTACGACCTTCAGGCCGAGCAGCGCGCACTTCATCCGCGTGGCCGAGATGTCGATTCCCAGGAGGTCGAGCACGAAGTCCTTGTCAAGGCGGAGCAGCTCCTCGCGGGTCTTGCCCTTGAGCTCGTCGATCAGCATCGAGGTGGCCGCGGTCGAGACGGCGCACCCCTTGCCCTCGAACGAGATCCCGCTCACCTTGCCGTCCTCGCCGAGCTTGATGAACACGTGCTGCTCGTCGCCGCAGAACGGATTGGTGTCTTCGAAGTCGAGGTCGAAGGAGTCCAGGCGCCCGAAATTGCGCGGGCGCTTGTAGTGATCGAGAATGTTCTCGCGGTAGAGCTCGTCCACGCGATCAACGGTAGCCGGTAGGGTCGGTCGAGCCGTATGAGGAATCACTTCAATCCGCCCACGGTGATCTCGGTTATCGCCCTCTGCGTCGCGGTAGGCGGCGGGTATGCGCTGGCCGTCACCGGCAGCGGTTCGCTCGAGCGGGCGAAGGAGGTGGGGGTCACCGAGACCGGGTCAGAGACGATCGTCGCGCTGACGGGCATCGGCAGGCTCAAGGCCGCCTGCGAGGGGACCGGGAGCCCCGTGTCTCTCAGCTTCAAGAACACTTCGGGCGGCACGGTCGTGTCGCGCAGCTTCGAGGAGAACGCCGACGACTTCGCCTCGGGAGAGCTGGCCGACGGCGAGACGAGCGTCCCGGCGGCCGTGGGCGTCGGCGGGGAGACCATCCATTGGGTGGTGTCGCCGGCGGGCGCGGCGGCGCGGCCGCAGGCGGACATGTCGGTCACGGTGACGCCGTCGATCGCCGGATCGCCGAGCTGCGACAAGGCCGAGGTCGCCGCGATCGCGACGACGACCGAGGAATGAGAGAGCGCTAGCCGAGCCCGAAGACGCGCCGGGCGTCGTGGAGGCCCTCGACCAGCCGGTCGATCTCCTCGGGGGTGGTGTACACGCCGAAGCTGGCGCGGGCGGTGGCGGTGATGCCGAAACGGTCCATCAGCGGCTGGGCGCAGTGATGGCCGGCGCGGACGGCGACGCCGTGGCGGTCGAGGATCTCGGAGACATCGTGAGCGTGGACGCCCTCGAGCTCGAAGCTCACCGGGCCGACCCGATCCGCGGAGCGGGGGGGGCCGAAGATCCGCAGGCCCGGGACCTCGGCGACCTGCGCGAGCGCGTAGTCCGCCACGGCCCGCTCGTGCGCGAGGGCGCCGTCCATCCCAAGCGCGTCAAGCCAGCGGAAGGCCGCCGCCAGCCCGATCGCCTGTGAGATCGCCGGGGTGCCGGCCTCGAAGCGGGCGGGGACGTCGGCGTAGGTGGTGCCGGTGGTGGTCACCTTGCGGATCATCGATCCGCCGCCGAGGAAGGGCGGCATCGCATCCAGCAGCTCGAGCCTGCCCCACAGGGCGCCGATGCCCGTGGGCGCGTACGCCTTGTGGCCGGTGAGCGCGTAGAAGTCCACCCCCAGCTCCGCGACCTCGAGCGGCATCTTCGGCGCGGCCTGGGCGCCGTCGGCGAGCACCAGGGCGCCCGCGTCGTGGGCCATCCGCGAGATCTCCGCGAGCGGGTTCTCGGTGCCGAGGACGTTGGAGACGTGTGTCACGGCGACGAGCTTCGGAGCCCGCTCGAGGAGCGCTGCGAATGCCTCCATGTCGAGCAGGCCCTCGTCGGTCACCGGCGCCCAGTCGATCTCGGCGCCTACGGTCTCGGCGAGCAGCTGCCAGGGAACGATGTTCGAGTGGTGCTCCATCTCCGTCAGCAGAAGCCGGTCGCCGGCTCCGACGTTGGCGGCGCCCCAGGCGCGGGCGACGAGGTTGATCGCCTCGGTCGCGTTGCGGACGAAGATCACCTCGCGGCGGTCGCCGGCGCCGACGTGGTCTGCGACGGTCGCCCGCGCGCCCTCGAAGGCGGCGGTGGCCTCGGCCGAGAGCGTGTGCGAACCGCGGTGGACGTTGGAGTGGTGGGTGCGTTCGTAGCGGTCGACGGCCTGGATCGAGGCGAGGACGCGCTGGGAGGAGGCGCCGGAGTCGAGGTAGGCGATCGGCTTGCCGTGGACCTCGCGCTCGAGCGCGGGGAAGGCCGCGCGGACCTTCTCCCGCGGGAAGGTGGCGGCCTCGACTGCCATCTACCGCGCGGCGGCTAGGCCGCCGCCTCCACCTCTTCGCGGATCCACCCGTAGCCCTTGTCTTCCAGCTGGGCGACCAGCTCCGGCCCGCCCTGCTTGACGATCCGCCCGTCGTACATCACGTGCACGGCGTCCGGCTTCACCAGGTGAAGGATCCGCTGGTAGTGGGTGATGATGAGGACGCCCATGTCGGGGCCGGCGAAGCGGTTGACCCCCTGGGCGACCACCTGGAGCGCGTCGATGTCGAGCCCGGAGTCGGTTTCGTCGAGGACGGCCATCTGCGGGCGCAGCATCGCGAGCTGGAGGATCTCCATGCGCTTCTTCTCGCCGCCCGAGAACCCGTCGTTGAGGTAGCGGGAGGAGAACTCCTTCGGGATGTTCGCGAGCCCCATCGCCTCCTCGGTCGTCTTGCGGAAGTCCTTGAGCTTGATCTCGGGCTCGTCGCGGGCCTCGCGGTGGGCGTTGACCGCCATCCGCAGGTACTTGGCGACGGTCACGCCGGGAATCGCGACCGGGTACTGGAACGCCATGAACAGGCCCATCCGCGAGCGCTCCTCGGGCTTGGCCTCGGTGATGTCCTCACCGAGGAACTCGATCGAGCCCTCGGTGATCTCGAACGCGGGGTGGCCCATGATCGCGTTGGACAGGGTGGACTTGCCGGAGCCGTTGGGGCCCATCAGGGCGTGGATCCGGCCCTTGGACACCTCGAGGTTGACGCCCTTGAGGATGTCCTTGTCCTCGACCGAGACGTGAAGGTTGGTGATCTTGAGGTCGGGCATAAGCTCCGTCTGTCGGTGGTTTGCAGGAAGTTCGGGTGCCTCCGCCTAGGCGGAGGTGCCGGCGAGCGTGGGCTCGGGGTTGTGGCTGTCGGCGAACTCGACCAGCTCGGCGAGCGTCGTGCCGGTGAGCGCCTTCGAGATGCCCCCTTGGACCCGGGTCCAGAGCAGCTTGGTGGCACAGGCGTGGTCGCCGTCGGCCTCGTGGGAGCACAGGACGCGCCCCTCGGACTCGATCTGAAAGCACTCCATGGGCGTGATCGGGCCCTCCAGGGCCTGGACGACCTCGAGCATGCCGATCTCCTCCGCGGCCAGTGCCAGGCGGTAGCCGCCATGGGCTCCGCGGACCGAGGTCACGAGGCCCGCGTCGCGCAACGTCGCCACCAGGTGCTCGAGGTAGGAGAGCGGCAGGCCCTCGGACTCGGCCAGGGTCGCCAAGGCGACCGGATCGACCTCGTCCGGCCCGCCTTCTCCGGCGCGCCGGCCCAGCTCCACCATCAGCCGCACGCCGTATTCCGCCTTGGTCGAGAACAGCATCCGACCAAATCCTAGCGGAGAGGTCGGCTATCGACCGGCCTCAGTCAGTCAGGCTCTCCCCGAAACCATCCCGGAGCTCGGCAACTCCCTCGATTCCGGGAGAGTTCTGGCTCCAGCTCTGTGCTCCAGATGTCTGGAGCCCGATGCCGAGGTCGCTGTACAGAACGTTTACGAAGCCGGGACTAAAGGCACGGTTCCCGAGACCGATGGCGAGGTCGGAGGCGCCATTGAGGTCGAAGTCCGCTGCGAAAACCGCCATGCCGAAGTCGTCGAAAGCCTTGGCGCCCGGGGGCACGCCATCGTTGTTGCCATGGAAGAACTGGTTGTCGATGGCGGTGAGGCCCGTGCCGTTCGTCCCATAGAGCACGTTGACGGCGCCGGGGGTGCCATGCCCCTCCACGGTGGGCACGTCGTTGCCCTGGGGACTCCCGATCGCGAGGTCGTCTGCCCCATCGGCGTCGAAGCTGCCGGCGGTAAGGTCGTGGCCGCTGCCCGCCCCGGCGCCGAGCACTCCGTCGACGTCCTGATGCCAGAGCTGGTTGCCGACGTCCGTGATCCCGATGAAGTCGTCGCTGTAGAGGACGTGAACCATCCCGAAGGCCGCGTTCGGTGGCTTCTTACGAGTCTCATAAGGCGCCGCGATCGCGAGATCGTCGGTGCCAGTCGAATCGAAGTCCCCGGCGGCCACGGTGGAGCCGAACTGGTCCCGGCCCCACTCGCTCTCCACGCCCTCCCCGACCCCTCGGATCGTGCCGGTGTCCTGGGAGAAGCGCCGGTTGTCCTGGGCGCTGATTCCGGAAGGCCCGCCGTACAGGATGTTCACGCCGCCCTTCTTTCCCTCGTCGCCGGGGACCCCAACGGCGAGGTCGGCGAACGCATCATCGTCGAAGGCGCCGCTGGTCAGGGCGAAACCGAACTCGTCATAGGCGGCCGCGGCGCCAACGATCCCGGGGGAGGACTGCGCGAACAGTTTCGCGCTCGTCATGTCGAGGCCGGTGCCTGCCACGCCGTTGACTGACATCACCGAGCCGGCTTCAATGCCGCCTACGGCGTCAAGGCGGGCTCCGACGACGAGATCGTCCACCCCGTCGCCGTTTAGATCGCCGCTCGTCACGGCCCATCCGAATGCCTCCCGGGACAACGGTGCGCTCGGGATGCCCGGCGTGCCTTGGTGGAAGAACTGGTTCCCCTGTGTGGTCAGTCCGCCTTCGGAGCCGTAGAGAACCTGTACCGCTCCTGCGAAGTTCGCGCCTGAGTGAACCTCGTCCGGGACCCCGATCGCGAGGTCCGCGAACCCGTCGTCGTCGAAGTCGCCGCTGGCCAGCGACCGGCCGAACGAGTCGGGGTGGTCTTCCGGGTCAGATGTTGGCGACGGCTCGGCGGAGTCTGGCACCCCCGGGATCTCCTGATGCCAGAGCTGATCGCCGGGTGAAGCCAGCCCGGCGTCGGAGGAGTAGATCACGTTCACGGCGCCCGCCTCCTCGAAGGGGCCAACGGCCTCGCCGGGAGCGCCCACCGCCAAGTCCGCGTAGTCATCGCCATTGAAGTCGGCCTGGTAGGCATCGGCCCCAGCGCTCGCGGGCAGCGCCGCTGCGACCAGGATCGCCACGTACGCCGGCGCCGCACATCGAACCCCCCCGCTGAGCATCGGCACAGCCTAGCGGCGTCGCTCCGTGGGCGCAAGGGGTAACCGTCCGCATCCGCGCGGTGTGCCACTGGTTGTCCCGGGACCCGCCGGCGACCTCGTCCGGCCGCCTGCTCCGGCGCGCCGGCGGGTTTAGTCCGGCAACGCCGAGCTCGCGCGAGTCCGCGGCGAGCGCCAGGCGGTAGCCGCCATGGGCTCCGCGCACCGAGGTCACGAGGCCCGCGTCGCGCAACTTCGCCACCAGGTGCTCGAGGTAGGAGAGCGGCAGGCTCTCGGACTCGGCCCTCGCGGATGACGCCGGCTTGACCCTCCCGGCTGCGAGGTCTATGCTCCGCCGGGATGTCTTGGCGGGGCCAGATCGGGGTTTTGGTGCTTCCCCTCGTCTTGGCGCTCCCGGCCGCCGCTCCAGCCGCGACCCCCTCCCCGGGGCCCGAGTCGGGGATCGTCGCCGCCCCGGCGGCGTCCACCTCCGGCGCGCCAGCAGTCTCGCACGCCCCCGGCAAGCGTCGTGCGCCGCAGTGGTACACGGCATCCGAGGGGGCGGGCACGACCCAGAACTGCGATACCCAGTCGCCCGAGCCGCTCGGCAACGCTTGGACCGGCTGGTACGGAGACCTCGGCGTCACGCCCCAGAAGAACCAGGTCTACTACGTCCAGGCGGGCTGGGGCATCGCGGGCAACCCCTGCCACGGCGGCGCCGGCGTCCACGTCGAGTTCGTGCTGCCGGCCTACACGCAGCTCGCCATCACGAGCCAGAACCGGGTCCGCTGCTGGTACGAGAGCCCCACCCAGAACCAGCTGCACGAGTTCGACGGGGGGGACTGCCCGCAGAACCCCCAGAGCGGCCTCTACGGCGGCTACGCGTTCGACCCGCCCGGCAACCAGGGCCCCTGGCCCTCGGCGGTCGGCTCGATCTTCGAGATCTGGGTGCCGGTGAAGACGAGCCAGCCGCTCAACGGACTCGAGCCCGCGTACGGGCAGCCCTGTTACACGTGCGTCTATGCCGGCGTCTGGATGATCGACGGCTGGAACAGCCCCTGGGTGTGGCCCAGGGAGGGGGTCTACGTGGTCGGCAACAGCACGCCGACCAACCCCACGGTCACCTACCCGGGCCCGTCCGTCACGGATGTCTTCTACGACACCGGCCCGGATCACGTCCAGGCGCGCCTCAACGGCAACATCTTCGCCTCGGGGCCGGGGGGCGAGGCCTATTACCAGTTCGGAAACGAGGCGGGCAACTACCCCGATGAGTCCGCTCCCCGCCTCGCGATTCCCGCCAACGGCGACTTCCTCGTCTACTCGGACTTTGGCTTCCCGCCCGGCAAGGACTTCCATTGGCGCTTCTGTTACAAGCCCACCGGCTCGGCCCAGATCTGCGGCCGTGATCAGGTCTACCAGGCGCCCCCCGAGACCGGAATCCAGAACATCGAGATCGCCGGGCGCAGGGCCACCGTCAGCTTCGACTCGCCGCCGGTGCCGAACATGACCGTCACCTTCCGGTGCAAGCTCGACGGCAACCCGTACAAGCCATGCACGAGCCCGGCGACGTTCAAGAGGCTGAAGCGCGGCAACCACACCGTCTCCGTGCGAGCCGTCGACCAGGACGGGCACAAGGACTCGACGCCCGCCAAGCAGGGCTTCAAGATCTGAACCGAACGATGCGCCGGCCACCGAGCGTGGCCTACGGCTCGATCAGGCCCTTGCGGATCGCGTAGCGCACGAGCTCCACGCGGTCGCGCATCCCGAGCTTGCGCATCGCGTTCGAGCGGTGGTTCTCCACGGTCTTCTCCGACAGGTGGAGGATCTCGGCGATCTCCTTGTTGGTGTGGGCCTCGGCGACGAGCTTCACGACCTCCTGCTCACGAGGGGTGAGCTCCTCCTCGCGGCTGCCGCTCTGCCCGAGCACGTCCTTGATCAGCGCGCGCTGGGCTTCCGGGGTCAGGAAGGGCTCGCCGCGCTCGACCGCGTGGACGGCGTCGATCAAATCGGTATCGGCCTGCGCCTTCAGCACGTAACCGGAGGCGCCGGCCTTCAGCGCCTCGAAGAGGTAGCGCTCGTCGTCGTACATGGAGAGGATCAGCACCGAGACGTCGGGCGCCTGCTCACGGATCTCGCGGGTGGCCTGAAGCCCGGTGAGCTTCGGCATCTTGACGTCGAGGATCGCCAGGTCGGGCCGCTCGCGGATCGCGAGGTCGCGCGCCTCAGCGCCGTCGGAAGCCTCCGCGATCACCTCCATGCCGTCCTGGCCCTCGAGCAGCATCCGCAGCCCCGAGCGGACGATCCCGTGGTCGTCGGCGATCAGGATCCGCATGATCTCCGGCTCCGTCTCACGGCCCGCTGGTGCCAGCATCGTCGCCATTCCCAATACCTATCGGCACGAACAGGCGAACACTTGTGCCGTTTTCCGGACGCGACTCGACCGTAAGGTCGCCAGCCACGAGCAAGGCGCGCTCGCGCATGCCCCCGATGCCGAGGCCTTGAGTGGCCTGCTCGAAGGTGAAGCCGCGCCCGTCGTCGGTGATCGTGAGCTCGACCCCCTCGGCATCGCGCGACACGCCCACGTCGATTCGCTGGGCCGCCGAGTGCTGCGTGGCGTTCGAGAGCGCTTCCTGCGCTACGCGGTAGGTGACGAGCTGCACATCCATGGGCACGTTCGACAGCTCACCGGTTCCCTCGAAGTCGGTCTCGATGCCGCTCTTGCGCCCGAGCTCGGCGACGAGTGCCGACAGCGCCGCCTTCAGGCCGAGGTCGTCGAGCGCGGTCGGGCGCAGCGTGCGCGCGAGCGTGAGCAGCTCCTGCATCGCCTGGTTCGCGAGGGCCTTGGTCTCCGCCAGCTCGTGGGCCAGCTCCGGGGTCGCGCGGTCGCGGGCCGCCTCCAGGCGCAGGAGCAGGCCGGTGAGCGACTGGTTCACCTCGTCGTGGAGGTCGCGTGCAACGCGGGCTCGCTCCTCCTCCTGCGCCGAGAGGGCGATGCTGGACGCCCGCCGGCGCTCGGCTTCGAGGCGTTCCAGCATCCGCCGGAACGCCACGTGCAGGCGCTGCACCTCCTCGGGCCCCTCGATCTCCCGCACGGCGCCGACGTTCGCGCCGGGGCGGCTGAGATCGGCGCGCTCCATCTCGTCCACAAGCCGCTCGAGCGGCCGGAGGCGCCGCTGGAGCATCAGGACATTGATGAGGATGGTGACGCTGACGGCGAGGCCGAGGATGATGCCCGCCTGCGGATCGTCGCCGAGGTTGAGGTCGGGGTTGGCCGCCAGGCTGGACGCGACGACGGCGGCGACCATCACGAGCAGGTTGGCCACGAGGACCTGGGTGAGGAGGTTGCTGCGGCGCATCGCCGTCTAAGTATCGGCCCCGCGCCCGGCGGACAACACCCACGCGCCCCGGGCGACCTGGGGGGAAGCACCCAGGACGAATGAGGTCTGGCCCCTATATCCCCGCGAACCGGCTCCGTCACAATGTGCATGCTCCGGTATGAACCCTTCGAAAGGAATCCCCCCGCGATGACTACGACCAGCCGATCGAACTTCCAGGCAGGCATGCGCACGCTGTTGCTGCTGGCGACGCTGACCGGCGTCCTCGTCGGCATCGGCTTCCTCATCGGCGGCCCGGAGACCGCGTTCCTGTTCCTGATCCTCGCCGGCGTCATCAACTTCGTCTCCTACTTCTTCAGCGACAAGATCGCGCTGAAGATGAGCGGCGCCAAGCCGCTCTCCGAGCAGGAGGCGCCGGGGCTCTACCAGATGGTCCGCGAGCTCTCGACCCGGGCCGGGCTGCCGATGCCCAGCCTCCACATGATTCCCAGCGAACAGCCGAACGCGTTCGCCACGGGCCGCAACCCGAAGAACTCGGCCGTCGCGGTCACCGAGGGAATCACCAAGCTGCTCTCCGAGGACGAGCTGCGCGGCGTCATCGCCCACGAGCTCGCCCATATCCGCAGCCGGGACATCCTCACCCAGTCGGTTGCCGCCACGGTGGGGGGCGCGATCACGTACCTCGCCTACATGCTCCTGTGGTTCGGCGACGAGGACAACTCGCCGCTCGGGCTGATCGCGCAGCTCGCCATGTTCCTGCTCGCCCCGATTGCGGCGTCGCTGATCCAGCTCGCGATCTCGCGCCAGCGCGAGTACTCGGCGGACGCGACCGGCGCCCAGATCTGCGGCAGCCCCGAGTCGCTTGCCTCCGCGCTTTTGCGCCTGGAGGAGGGCGCCAAGGCGATGCCGATGCAGGTAAACCAGGCCACCGAGCCCCTCTACATCGTCAAACCTTTCTCCGCGAAGGGCATCGCGGGCCTCTTCTCCACCCACCCGCCGATCGAGGAGCGCGTGCGCCGGCTGCGTCAGATGCGTCCCGCCCTGGGCTGATCGAAGCGGGTCGCCGGAGGAGAGCGGTTCCCGTCCGGCGCGCGGTTTCATTCCGCCGCCGGCGCTAGCTTTCGCGCATGAGCTACTACGAGCTCCTGCTGTTCGCCCACTTGGTCTTCGCGATGACCTGGGTGGGCGGAGACCTGATGATCCAGCTCTTCTACCTGCGCGCCCGGGCCGCGAGTCCCGAGGCCGTCGCCCAGTTCACGAAGTCGGTGGAGTGGATCGGGCTGCGCGTCATCAACCCGACCGCGCTCCTGGTCGCGATCTTCGGCGCCCTGCTCGTGATCGAGGTGGACGGCTATGAGTTCTCGCAGTTCTGGATCTCAGCGGCTCTCGCGATGTTCCTCGCATCGGCCCTCACCGGAGCGGCATTCCTGGGGCCGGAGAGTGGGCGGATCGGCAAGTTGATGGAGGAGCGGGGGCCCGCCGACCCCGAGGTTCAAAGCCGGATCGCGCGCATCCTCCTCGTGTCGCGGATCGAGCTCGTGCTGTTGATCCTGATCGTGCTCGACATGGTGGTCAAGCCGGGCTTCCCATAGCCGCAGGCCCGCTCGGGGGCCTGCGCTACACTTTCTGAAGTAATTACCCTAATCTCTGTCCGGATTCAGGGATTCAGCCTTCGGGAAGGAAGCGCGGATGGCCACCACCGCAGAGCCGGTCGAGCAGATCAAGCAGCGCATCAGCCTGATCTCCCGCGATGACGCCCAGGCCGAGATCACCGGCGGCGGGGCCCTGCTCATCGACGTCCGTGAGCCGCACGAGTGGGACGAGGCGCACCTCGCCGAGGCCGAGCACGTGCCACAGGGCGATTTGCTCGAGCGCATCGACGAGCTCGCGCCCGACAGCTCGCAGCGGATCGTCCTCTATTGCCGCACAGACAACCGCTCCGCGCGCGCTGCGGATGCTTTGAAGTCGCTGGGCTACGAGAACGTTGCGGTGATCGAGGACGGCATCGTCGGCTGGATCGACGCAGAGCTTCCCGTCGTCGCCAAGTTCGCCCTCACCAAGGACCAGCGGATGCGCTACTCGCGCCACACGCTGCTGCCGGAGGTCGGGGTCGAAGGCCAGGTGAAGCTTTTGAACGCGAAGGTGCTGCTGCTGGGCGCGGGCGGCCTCGGCGCTCCGTCGGCGCTCTACCTCGCGGCGGCGGGCATCGGGACGCTGGGAATCGTGGACGACGACGTCGTCGACGAGTCGAATCTCCAGCGCCAGGTCATCCACTCGACGAACACGGTGGGCCAGCCGAAGACAGCGTCGGCCAAGGCCGCGATCAACGCGCTCAACCCTGACGTTGAGGTCGTGGAGCACAACCTGCGCCTCGATGCCTCGAACATCCTCGAGCTGATCGAGCCCTATGACATCGTCGTCGACGGCGCCGACAACTTCCCCACTCGGTACCTGCTGAACGACGCGTCGGTGAGGCTGCGAAAGCCGGTCGTCTCGGCGTCGATCCTGGGGTTCGAGGGCCAGATCTCCACCTTCGTCCCGTTCGACGGGCCCTGCTACCGCTGCCTGTTCCCGACGCCTCCGCCGCCCGAGCTGGCCCCGAGCTGCGGCGCCAACGGCGTCCTCGGCGTCATGGCGGGAGTGATGGGGCTGCTCCAGGCCAACGAGGTCATCAAGCTGGCAGCCGAGATCGGCGAACCGCTCAAGGGCCGCCTGCTCCTTTACGAATCGCTTGGCACCCGCTTCACCGAGTTGAAGGTCCGACGCGATCCCGACTGCCCGATCTGCGGCCCGGCGGGCGAGGGCATTCCGGACGAGGAGATGGGCAGGTTCCCCGACTACGAGCTCTTCTGCGGTGCGCCCGCACGCGAGGAGACGCCCGAACAACTCCCGCAGGAGCAAGCTCCTGCGGGGCTGCAACGCTGATGTCGGGGCGATATCGCACGCCCGATCCGCGACTTCGTCGCTAGCCCGAACGACTACGCTCCGCCCATGCCGACCGTGAAGATCCCTCCGGTGCTGCGCTCGAAGACGGGCGGCGAGGCCGAAGTTCCCGCGTCCGGCGAGACGGTGGGGGAGGTTCTCTCGGCGCTCGCGGAGTCGCATCCCGAAACGCGCGAGCAGATCTTCGGCGAAGACGGCGAGCTCAACCGCTACGTCAACGTCTACCTCAACGACGAGGACGTCCGCGTCCTCGACGGCCTTGGAACCCCGGCCTCCGACTCGGACACGGTGGTCATCCTTCCGGCGATGGCCGGCGGCGCGGGCAAGCCCGCCGCAGCGCCCACACCCGCCGCAGCGCCCACACCCACCGCAGCGCCCACACCCACGCACAGCTAACCCAGGAGCCCTGCTCGCGAAGCAGCGAGGGGGGGTGAAAGCCGGCCGCTTGGCGCCTCGGTCCTCATATGCAGGACCGAAGTGACACGACCGGCCTTGACGCGGCGATCGCCTGCCTCGCCGAGGGCCGGCACGGGGTGTTCGCCCTCGCAGAAGGAGTCGCGCTGGGACTTACCAAGCAGAAGGCTGCCCGCCGGATCGCGGCCAAGCGGTGGTGGCGCCTACACGTCGGCGTCTACTCAGTCGTGCCGCCGCGCCTCCTCCGCCCGGAGGGCCACTGGCTCGCCGCCGCCCTCGCCTGCGGGCGCGGCGCCGTGGTCTCCCACACCCAAGCGGCGGCGCTGTGGGAGATCCGCCACTCACCCTCCGGCCTGATCCACATCACGGTCCCCACCACGGCCGGCAGAAAACGGCGCCCCGGGATCACCATCCACCGCTCGAGCACGCTCCTACCCAGCCAAACGACGATCCGAGACTCGATCCCGGTAACACAGCCGGCCCGAACGCTCGCGGATCTCCGGCCAGTCCTCTCCAAGGACGACTGGGAGCGCGTCCGAAGCCGGGCGCTTGACCATCACTTCGACCTCGGTGCCCTCGGGGACGGTGCTGTCCCTTCCTTCAGCGAGATCGAAGAGCGCCTGAGATCGCTGTGCCGCCGCCACTCCCTTCCCAGCCCCACTGGCCAGCAGGTGATCGGCCCCTACACCGTGGATTTCCTTTGGTCTGAGGCCCGCCTCGTCGTGGAGGTCGATGACTTTCGGACCCACGGGCCGCGCCACACCTTCGAGTCGGATCGCGAGCGCGACGCGTGGCTCCAGCTTCAGGGGTACCGCGTCGTTCGGTTCACGTGGCGGCAACTTCGCTACGAGCCGGCGCGGGTCGTCGAGACGCTGGGCCGGCTCCTCTCCATGGCTGCGTAGCGCGTCAGGAGCCCCGTCAACTCCGTTCGTGTCGCCTCGGTCCTGCATATGAGGACTCAGGCGCCACGTCCAGGCGTGGCTGAGCCTACGCGCCGAGGACGAGGCCCAGGAACTTCTTCGTGCGCTCCTGCGTTGGGTTCTCGAGGACGTCCGCCGGGCGCCCGTGCTCCACCACGACGCCGTCGTCCATGAACGCCACCTTATGGCCAACGTCGCGCGCGAAGCGCATCTCGTGGGTCACAACGATCATCGTCATGCCCTCGTCGGCCAGCTCGCGTATCACGTCGAGGACCTCCTTGACCAGCTCGGGGTCCAGGGCGCTGGTCACCTCGTCGAAGAGCATCACGTGTGGGTCCATCGCCAGCGCCCGGGCGATCGCGACCCGTTGCTGCTGGCCGCCTGAGAGGCGCGCCGGGTACTCGTCGACCTTGTGGCCCATCCCGACGCGCTCGAGGAGCTCCGCGCCCCTGGCGCGCGCCTCCCCGGAGGAGCGTCCGAGCACGCGCTCCTGTGCCATGCACACGTTCTCGATCGCGCTCTTGTGGGGGAAGAGGTTGAACTGCTGGAAGACCATGCCGACCCGCCGCCGCACGAAGTCGATGCCCTCCTCGGCGTCCTTGCCCGTGATCTCCCTTCCCTCGAGGTAGACGTGTCCCTCGTTGGGGGGCTCGAGCAGGTTGATGCAGCGCAGGAGCGTCGACTTTCCCGAGCCGCTGGGGCCGATCACGCACACCACCTCGCCGCGCTGGACCTCCATGTCCACCCCGTTGAGCACCTCGAGCGAGCCGAAGCTCTTGTGGACGTTCTCGAGCCGGAGCACGGGGCCGCCGTCGCCTGGTGCGGAGGCCTGAGCGGTCTCGTCCATCGCGGCCATCCTAGGCTCCCGCCATGCCCGTTGCCGGGGGGCCGGTGGCCTCGGGTTCGTCGCCGCCCCCGCTGCGCGCCACTCGGCGCTGCTGGCGCGCGATCAGGTAGTCGACGAGGCGCGCGAGCGGGATCGTGACGACCAAAAAGAGGATGGCCCCCAGCGCGAGCCCCGATCCGTTGAAGCGCTCGGTCTGGATATCGAACCCGACCTGGACGACCTCTGCAAGGCCCAGGAAGCTGACGAGCGACGTGTCCTTCATGAGCGCGATGAAGTCGTTGAGCAGCGGCGGGACCACCTTTCGAATCGCCTGCGGCACCACGACGTCGCGCATCGCCTGCCCGTGGCTCATGCCGAGCGAGCGCGCCGCCTCCATCTGCCCCTCGGGCACGGCCTCGATGCCCGCTCGGTAGACCTCGGCCATGTAGGCGCCGTACGTCAGCGTCAGCGAGATCACGCCGTACCAGAAGGGCGACGTCTCGCCGAACCAGGTGGGGAGGCCCAGCTCGCGCGGGATGACGTCCTCCGCTTGGGCAGCGGAGAGGAAGCCGGAGACGAGCAGCAGCACCAGCAGGAGCGGCACGCCGCGGAACGCGTCGATGTACCCGATCGTGATCCAGCGGACCGGCGCGAACAGCCGGCCCGGGAGCTGGCGAAGCAGCGAGAGCACGAGGCCCCAGGCAAGCGCCAGCACGCCGGAGATGATGGAGAGCTTCAGCGTGATCCAGAATCCCTCGAGGACCCGGCTGAACTCCTCGCCCATGATCGAGAAGTCGAAGTAGTACTCAAAGATGAAGTCCATCTCGCTCCTTCGCTGGCTCCCGGCTCAGGCTATTCGCTGCGGACGTGGGGGGGGGGGGGGGGGGGGGGGGGGGGGGTGGGGGGGGGGGGTTGTGGGGGGGGGGGGGGGGGGGGGGGGGGGGGGGGGGGGGGGGGAGGGGGGGGGGGGGGGGGGGGGGGGGGGGGGGGGGGGGGGGGGGGGGGGGGGGGGTGGGTTC
>JBPCKC010000028.1:0-21209 GCA_051004675.1 Solirubrobacterales bacterium | reverse complement strand
AGCTCGGGGTCCTCTGCCCCGGGACGCAGGAGTATGAGGACGCCCAGGCGAACACCCAGTTCCCGCTGGAGCCGCTCGACCAGGCGCCGTGGTGGGTGACCCTGTTCACCTCGATGTTCATGCACGGCGGGATCTTCCACATCGCCGGCAACCTGCTCTTCCTCTGGGTCTTCGGCAACAACATCGAGGACTCCATGGGGCGACTGCGCTTCTTGCTCTTCTACGTGCTGGCCGGGCTGGTGGCGGTCTTCGCGCAGGCGTTCATCGATACGAGCTCGACGATCCCCACCATCGGCGCGAGCGGCGCGGTGTCCGGCGTGCTTGGCGGCTACATCCTGTTGCACCCACGGGCGCGGATCCTCACCATGGTGATCATCGTCTTCTTCTTCACCTTCATCGAGATTCCGGCGCTCATCATGCTGGGCATCTGGTTTGCGCTCCAGGCCCTGCCCGCCTTCGCGGAGGTCGCGACCCCCGACGTGGCGGGGGCCGACGGGGGGATCGCGTACCTTGCACACATCGGTGGGTTCATCTTCGGGCTTGCAGCCATCAGGCTGTTCGCCAATCGCTATCAAGGGCCAAAGGGCGCGACGAGTGCGGCGCCCCCGGCTCCGGCACCGACATGAGCGAGGACGTGCGCAACGCGATCCTCGCCGCCGGGCTCGCATTCTGCATCCTGTTCGGGGCCATCTCGATCGTCGCCATCGTGGAGTCCGGCCCGAGCACCCGCGGGATCCTCCTGGGCGGCCTCTCGCTCGCGATCGTCGGCATGATCATGCTCGGCCTGCTCGGCGCCATGCGCAACCCGCCGCGCCGCTGATCGCGGGTAGCCTGCCCGGACGTGCACGGGCTCCTGATCAAGCGCGACGACCTGCGCCAGACCCGCCTGGACCGGCCGGGGGAGCCCACGCCGGGCGCGGGCGAGGCCTCCCTCGCGGTCAAGACATTCGGCATGACCGCCAACAACGTCACCTACGCGGTGATGGGCGAGGTCATGTCCTACTGGGACTTCTTTCCCGTGGCCGAGAAGGGTTGGGGCCGGCTGCCGACCTGGGGGTTCGCCGAGGTCGAGGTCAGCGAGGTCGAGGGCGTCGAGCCCGGGCAGCGCTACTACGGGTACTGGCCGGCGGCGAGCCGGCTCCTCGTCACGCCCGGGCGGGTGGACAAGCGCGGGTTCGTCGACGCTTCGCCGCACCGGGCCGAGCTGCCCTCCGCCTACC
This sequence comes from Solirubrobacterales bacterium, assembly GCA_051004675.1. Classification (GTDB taxonomy): domain Bacteria; phylum Actinomycetota; class Thermoleophilia; order Solirubrobacterales; family 70-9; genus JBDTSW01. The sequence goes on along the minus strand of JBPCKC010000028.1, from coordinate 19,989 downwards.
ACGGGTACCTTCGAACGGACGCTGATCCCTTTTACCGCTCGGACTCCGAGGAGCTGCAGATGCTGCTGCGGCCCCTCTTCTTCACGTCCTTTTTGATCGACGACCAGCTCGCGGACGAGGGCCTCGCGGACGGCGGCCCCGTGTTGATGGCGAGCGCCTCGTCGAAGACCGCGCTCGCGGCGGCGTTCATGCTGGCGCAGCGCGAGGGCGTCGAGCCGGTGGCGCTCACCTCGGAGCGAAATGTCGAGTTCGTCGAAGGGCTGGGGATCTACGCGCGCACGGTGGCGTACCCCGACATCGAATCGCTCGACCGGGAGCCGGCGACGTTCGTGGATTTCGCGGGCAACGGCGAGGTGCGCAGCGCGGTCCACTCACACTTCGGCGACGAGCTGCGCCACAGCATGGGGGTCGGCGTCACGCACTGGGAGGACTCCGAGGGCGGAGCCGACCTGCTCGGGCCGCCGTCGAAGTTCTTCTTCGCGCCGACCCGGGTGACCAAGCGCTCCTCGGACTGGGGCAGCGGCGGACTCGAGCAGCGGGTGGCCGATGCCTGGGGGCCGTTTTGGCAGTGGTGCTCCGAGTGGCTGGAGGTCGACCGCGCCGAGGGCTTCGAGGCAGCGCGCGATGCTTACCTCGACGTCCTCGAGGGCCGGGTGCCGCCCAGCCGGGCGACGGTCCTAACCGTCTGAGTGAGCCCCGGGCGGAGCGTGGCGCGGGGTCTTCAGTCAGTGGAGCCAGCCGGGATCGAACCGGCGACCTCCTGCTTGCAAAGCAGGCGCTCTCCCAACTGAGCTATGGCCCCAGCATGTCGATTGTAGGTTCGTCGCGATCTACTGTGAGAGGATGGCCGTCGGCCTGCGCGCCGGACCAAAGACCGGGAGGAGACGGAGTGGCTGAGAGCGAGACTGCTGTGGGTGAGCGCCCCGCGACCGACAAGTCGCCCGAGGCGACGGAGATTGCGAATGAGGAAGCCGAATCCTCGGGCGGACGAAAGCCCGGGCAGCGCGCGGAGGTCTCGAACCTTGACATCGTCCGCCACTACTTCGACAAGGCGGCGGACCACCTCGGCCTCCCCGACGACCTGCAGACCGTGTTCTGGACCCCCTACCGCGAGGTAACGGTCCAGATCCCGGTGAAGCTCTCCGACGGCAAGATCCACGTCTTCTCCGGCTACCGGATCCAGCACAACGGCGCCCGCGGCCCTTACAAGGGCGGGATCCGCTTTCACCCCGAGGTCGACGTCGACGAGGTCCGTGCCCTCGCCTCGCTGATGACCTGGAAGACGGCCGTGGCCAACGTTCCGTTCGGCGGCGCCAAGGGCGGTGTCAACTGCCCGGCGAACGACCTCGAGCAGAGCGAGTTGCAGAAGATCGCCCGCTCGTTCATGGCCAAGATCGAAAAGGTCCTCGGCCCCACGCGCGACATCCCCGCGCCCGACATCAACACGAACGCCCAGACGATGGCCTGGTTCATGGACGAGTACGGGAAGCTCCACGGCCACACGCCCGCGATCTGCACCGGCAAGCCGATCGAGCTCGAGGGCTCCTACGGCCGCGAGGCGGCCACCGGCCGAGGCTGCGTCTACATGTTCCGCGAGGCGGCACCGCACCTCGGCCTCAGCCCCGCCGACACCACCTTCGTCGTCCAGGGCTACGGCAACGTCGGATCCTGGGCCGCGCGCATCATGCAGCAGCTCGGCGCCAAGATGGTCGGCGTCTCCGACGTGAACGGGGCGATCCGCTCCGACGCCGGGATCGACGCCAACGCCCTCCACGATTTCGTCAAGGAAGGTGGGCACATCACCGCCTTCGAGGGCGTGGATGCGATTACTCCGGACGAGCTGATCGAGGTCCCGTGCGACGTGTTCATCCCGGCGGCGCTCGGCGGCATGATCCACGAGGGCAATGCCGACCGGATGCAGTGCAAGGTGATCGTGGAGGGCGCCAACAGCCCCACCACCCCGGCCGCCGACCAGATCCTGCGCGACAAGGACGTCTACATCATCCCCGACCTCATGGCGAACGCCGGCGGCGTGGTCGTCTCCTACTTCGAATGGGTCCAGAACCTCCAGCACTTCCGCTGGGAGGAGCGCGAGGTCAACGACAAGCTCGGCAACATCATGCGCCGCGCCTATCGCGAGGTCTCGGGTCGCGCGAAGGAGGAGAAGCTCGACCTGCGCGAGGCCGCGTACCTGGTCGGTATCGAGCGCGTCGTCGAAGCCGCGAAAACGCGCGGTTACGTCTAGACCCTGGGCCCGTGCGGCTCGCCACGTTTCGCAGTGGTGCCGACGGCGCCGTGGGCGAGATCGACGTTGACTCGGTCCACGTCCTCGAGGCGCCGTCGATGATCGCCTGGCTGCGCGGCGAGGGGCACATGAGGACGGGAGACGTGGTTGGGCTGGACGAGGCCGAGCTGCTGGCGCCGATCCCCGAGCCACCGAGCGTCCGCGACTTCTACGCCTTCGAGGGCCATGTCGCGACAGGCTGGGCGCGCCGGGGCGGCGGGGTCCCACCGGCCTGGTACGACGCCCCTGCCTTCTACTTCGCGAACCCGGCCTCGATCCGCGGCCCCGGCGAGCCCGTGCCGAGGCCGGCGGAGACCGCCGAGCTGGACTTCGAGCTCGAGATCGCCGCGGTGATCGGAGCCGGCGGAGAGATCGCCGGCTTCACGCTGATGAACGACTGGAGCGCCCGCGACGTCCAGCGCCGGGAGATGACCGTCGGGCTCGGGCCGGCGAAGGGAAAGGACTTCGCGACCTCGCTGGGCCCCTGGCTCGTCACCCCCGACGAGTTGCCCTTCGAGGACGGCCTGCTCCACCTCGATGCAACCGTGACCGTGAACGGGCAGGAGCTCACCCGCACGTCCGCGGCCGAACAGCACTTCAGCTGGCCCGACCTCCTCTCCCACGCCTCCCGCGACACCCGCCTGCGAGCGGGTGACGTGCTCGGCTCGGGAACGCTGAACGGCGGCTGCCTGCTCGAGCTGGGTCTTCTGGAGGGCGAGCGCTGGCTCGAGCCTGGCGACGAGGTTGTGCTCGCCGCCGAGGGGCTGGGCCGCCTGGAGAGCCGGATCGCCTGAACCTGGCTAAGAGACCGGGCGCTCGAACAGGGTCGAGAGGACCACCTGGGTCTGAGTCCGGCGGATGCCGGGCGCGTCGCGCAACCGCTCCAGGGCCTGTTCGAGGTGCTCGGTGTCGCGAGCGTGCAGGTGGAGGATCGCGCTCGCCTCGCCCGCGACGGTGTGAGCGGTCGCGACCTCGGGATGGCGCCCGGCGGCGGCGAGGATCTCATCACCGGTCATCCGCCCTTCGCAGAAGAGCGAGACCACGGCGTGGGTCGACCACCCGAGCGCGGCGTGGTCGAGCACCGCGGTGTAGCCCCGAACGACCCCTCGCTCCTCGAGGCGATCGAGCCGCCGCTTCACCGCGGGGGCGCTCAGCGCGACCCGCGAGCCGATGTCCTGGAACGAGCGCCGGGCGTTCTCACGCAGCAACGCAACGATCTGCTGGTCGATCTCGTCGAGGTCCACCCTTTTCTCCCTCCTACACGCAACGATTCATGCTTGTAATCCCCTTCGTTACAGGGAATCATAAGAGAGTACCCTGAATCGAGGAGGGATTCGTTGCCAGCCGCGACCGTCGTCACCCCCAAGTCATTGCCCGGATCCGCCGCGGACCCGATGCCCCTCAACGGCATCGACCACGTCGAGCTCTACGTCGGTAACGCCGCCCAGGCCGCGTTCTTCTACACGAACGCCTTCGGGTTCCGCCCGGTCGCCTACGCCGGGCTCGAGACCGGCCTGCGCGACCGGACTTCGCACGTGCTCGAGCAGGGCCGGATCCGACTGGTTCTCACCGGCGCGCTGCGCTCGTCCTCCGACGTCGCCCGCCACCATGCGCGCCACGGCGACGGGGTCCACTCGATCGCGCTCTCGGTCCCCGACGTCGACCGCGCCCATGCCGAGGCCCTCGCGCGCGGAGCGTGGAGCGTCGAGGAGCCGGCGACGGTCTCCGGCGATGAGGGCACGGTCCGGGTGGCCTCGATCGCCGCCTACGGCGACACGATCCACACCTTCGTCGACCGCTCCGCCTTCGCAGGCGCGTTCCTGCCGGGCTTCGCGCCGGTCGCATCCCCGCCGCGGGCCCCCGACGAGATGCTCCTCGGGATCGACCACATCGTCGGCAACGTCGCGCTCGGCCAGATGGAGGATTGGGTCCGCTACTACGAGCGGATCTTCGGCATGACCGAGATGATCCACTTCTCCGACGAGGCGATCTCGACCGAGTACTCGGCGCTGATGTCGAAGGTCGTCGCCTCCGGTGACGGGCGGATCAAGTTCCCGATCAACGAGCCGGCCGAGGGTCGCAAACGCTCGCAGATCGATGAGTACCTCGAGTTCTACGAGGGCGCTGGCGCCCAGCACATCGCCGTCGCCACCCGCGACATCGTCGGCACGGTGACCGAGCTTCGCAGCCGTGGCGTCGGCTTCCTGCCGATCCCAGACTCCTACTACGACGCGGTTCCCGAGCGGGTCCCCGAGGTGGCCGGCCAGCTCGGCGACCTGCGTTCGCAGGGCATCCTCGTCGACCACGACGACGAGGGCTACCTGCTCCAGATCTTCACCAAGCCCGTCGGCGACCGCCCCACCGTGTTCCTCGAGATCATCGAGCGCCACGGCGCCACCGGCTTCGGCGCCGGCAACTTCAAGGCGCTGTTCGAGGCGATCGAGCGCGAGCAGGACAAACGGGGAAACCTCTGATGCGGTACGCGAGCCTGGGCAAGGTCCCCGCGAAGCGCCACGTCCAGTTCCGCGAGAACGGGACCCTGTTGACCGAGGAGGTCATCGGCTTCGAGGGCTTCTCGGGCAACGAGTCGATTCTCTACCACCTGTGGTCGCCCTGCCGTGTGAAGGAGGTCGGGGGCTTCCGGCCCGTTCTCCGCGAGGAGTGGGTCCCCGAGACGCATGTCCACAGGCTCACCGACACCAACCCCGTGGCGGCCGGAGGCGATTGGCTTGGGGGCCGCCGACTGCTGCAGTTCAACGGCGACATCGAGGTCTCGGTCTGCAAGCCCACCGATGAGCGCGAGGGCTTTTACCGGAACGGGGAGGGTGACGAGGTCCTGTTCATCCACCACGGGACCGGGGTCGTCGAAACGATCTTTGGCGACGTCGCCTACCGCCCGCACGACTACGTCGTAATCCCGCGCGGCACGACCTACCGCGTCCGGCCCGACGACGGCGATCAGGTCTGGCTTTGCTTCTTCACCCCGGGCGAGATCGAGACGCCGAACCGGTACCGCAACCGCTACGGCCAGCTGCTCGAGCACGCTCCGTACTCGCAGCGTGACTTCCACCCGCCGGAGGAGCTGCGGACGCACCGCGAGCGCGGAGAGCACCTGCTCACCGTCCGCGTTCGTGACGGGTTCCAGGACTACGTCCTCGACTACCACCCCTTCGACGTCGTCGGCTGGGACGGATACGTCTACCCCTACACCTTCAACACCGACGACTTCGAGCCGATCACCGGGCGAATCCACATGCCGCCGCCCGTCCACCAGACGTTCCAGGGACAGAGCTTCGTGATCTGCTCGTTCTGCCCGCGCGAGCTCGACTACGACCCGCAGGCGATCGCGCTCCCCTACCACCACTCGAACGTGCAGTCGGAGGAGGCGATCTACTACGTCGACGGTCAGTTCGGATCGCGCAAGGGCGTCGACGTGGGAATGATCACCCTGCACCCGTCGGGCCTGCCGCACGGTCCGCAGCCCGGGCTGGTGGAGGCCTCGATCGGAGCCCGCCGGACCGAGGAGCTCGCGGTCATGTGGGACACCTTCAAGCCGTTGCGGTTGACCGCGCTCGCGCGGGAGCTCGATCAGCCCGACTACGCGCTGTCCTGGTACGAGCCCGAGGCCGAGCCGGTCGCGACGACGACGGGGTGAAGGTGTGCTGGTGAGCGACGTAAGGCACGAAAGCATGTTTGCCCGAGTTGAACGGATTGATTGATGTTCGAGGAGGCACAGCTCTACTCGCCCGTCACGACCGACGGTGACGGCGCGGTCACCGTCCACCTCGACGAGGACCACCCCGGCGTCAACGATCCTCACTACCGCCGGCGCCGCAACGAGATCGCCGCCGCCGCGCTCGAGTGGAAGCCGGGCACGCGAGTGCCGTGGATCGAGTACACCGAGCCCGAGCAGGAGGTCTGGCGCACCGTCTGTCGGGAGCTGGCTCCGAAGCACAGGCGGTACGCATGTCAGGCCTTTCGCGACGCGGTGATATCCCTCGAGCTGCCGCGGGACCGGATTCCGCAGCTCGACGAGGTGACCGCCGGCCTGAAGCCCCTGACCGGCTTCGAGTACCTCCCCGCGGCGGGGATCGTGCCGCTCGACGAGTTCTACGGCTCCCTCGCCGACGCGCACTTCCATTCCACGCAGTACGTCCGCCACCACGGCGCCCCGCTCTACACCCCCGAGCCCGACTTGATCCACGAGGTGATCGGCCATGGACACCTCCTGGCGGACACCCAGTTCGCCGAGCTCAACCGCCTGGCTGGCGAGGCCGCGCGCCGGGCAACGAGCGAGGAGGCGCTCCAGCTCGTCGCGGACATCTTCTGGTTCACGATCGAGTTCGGCGTCGTCTGGGAGGACGGCGAGCTTCGTGCCTACGGCGCCGGGATCCTCTCCTCCTACGGCGAGATCGAGGAGTTTCGAGGCATGGAGATCCGCCCGCTCGACTTCGGGGCGATGGCCGCGATCGACTACGACATCACCAAGTACCAGCCGGTGCTGTTCGCGGCGGACTCGATGACCCACCTCGTCGACGCCGTCGGCGGGTTCTTCGCAGGTTGCGACGACGAGACGCCGGCGCGCCTTCGGCGCTCGACCGGAACCGTCGCCTAGCGCCAACCGGGCACGGGCTAGGCGGGGGCGGCGTCCTTCTGACGCTCGCCGGCCGCGAGCTCGACGAGCTGCTTGTAACGGATCTGCTGGCCGGCGGCGCCCCAGTTGCCGTCGGGCACCTCGTGGATCAGCGTCCACACCCGCAGCCCCTCGCTCGCGCCGAGCCCCGCGGCCGCCAGGACGACCTCGTTCACCGCTTCGGCGAGGATGCCCTTGCGGCGATCCGAGAGGGCTCCGTCGGGGACGGTCACCTCGACGCGGAAGCGGGGGTCCCCGCCGGGCCGCCCGCCGACGGCCAGATCGGCCGGCTCGATCTCGTTGGCGTAGACCCAGGTGATCGAACGGAAGAACTCGGTGTCCGGCGCCTTCTCGGCGGCGAGGAGCTTGGTGGCCAGCTCGTCGAGGAGCCCCTCGCGGGCGTCGGTGGGGATGGCGCCCTTCGGGTACGTCAGTTCGATCATCGGCATGGGTCGACCTCCTGGTCGCTCGGTTTCGCCGGCGAGCATACTATGATGAACGTCATAAAGTCGGGAGCAACCCACGAGCGAGGCCAGCGAACGCGCGGGCGCATGGTGCGTGGCGCCGCCCAGCTCCTGCGCGAGCGCGGCTACAGCGGGATGGGCTTCCGCGAGGTGATCGGGCTCACGGGCGCACCACGCGGGTCCATCTACCACCACTTCCCCGGTGGGAAGGCTCAGCTCGCGACGGAGGCGGTCCGCTACGCGGGCGGCATCGCGACCGACGTCCTCAGGCGCTCCCTTGACGAAGGCGACCCGGTCGCCGCGCTGCGGGCGTTCGTCGAGCTGTGGCGTGCCGACTTCGAGCGCTCCGGCGGCCGTGCCGGGTGCCCTGTGCTGGCCGTGGCGGCCGAGGCCCACGACAACGCCCCCGAGCTTCAGGATGCTGCCGCCGACGAGTTCGGGCGCTGGCAAGCCGCGTTCGCATCGTCTCTGCAACGAGCCGGCGTCAGCCCGGCCCGCTCCTCACGGCTCGCCGTCCTCGTCGTCTCGGCGGTCGAGGGCGCCATCGTGCTCAGCCGCGCGAACCGCGACCCTCAGCCGCTGCTCGACGTCGCACAAGAGCTCGAGGGCACCCTGAGGGACGCGACGGCCTAGCACCGCGCCTCAGAAGTCGAAGTCCTTGGGTTCCCCTTGCTCGAACCAAAGCTCGTCGTCCTCGGGCTGATCGCGTAGGAACTCCGGCGTCTCCTCGAGGACGTCCTCGCCCTGCTCGGTGCCCTCCTCGGTGCCCTCGGCGCTCTCCTCCTCGCCGAGCTGCTCCTCACCCGTTTCCGGGGGCGCCTCGCCAAGCTCCTCCTCCTCCATCGGGTGCTCGACCGTCTCCGTCCCGGCCGCCGAATGCTCCTCCGAGGCGGGCTCGAGCGGCAGCTCCTGCGAGGCTGGCTCTAAGGGCAGCTCCTCCGAGGTGGGCTCCAGCGGAAGCTCCTCGGAGACCGGTTCCTGCGCCGCCTCCGGCTCCTGGGAGTCGGGCCCGTCGACGGCGGGCTGATCGACCAGGTCGCCCGACTCCTCGTCCTCGTCCTCGAGGTCGAGGTCGAGGTCGTCAAGAGTCAGCTCGTCCTCGAGGGCCTGGTCGAAGAACGCTCCCCCGCCCTCGGGCTCCAGCGCCTCCGGAAACGGCTCGTCGGGGGGGGCGGGCGGCTCGGGCTCGGGGGCCGGCTCGGGCTCGGGCGGCTCGGGCTTGGGGGGCTCGGGCTCGGCGGGCGGCTCGGACTCGGGGGCCTGCGGCGCCGGCGCCGGCGGAGCCCCGGCTTCGGGGGCGGGCGGCGGGACCTCGATCTCCACGGGCGCCTGCGCGGCCTCGGTCTGGGGGGGCGGGGCCTCCGTCGAAGGAGCGAGCAGAGCGGTCGCCTCCTCGGACGCGGGCTCGGCGGCTGGGACATCCGAGAGGGGGGCCTGGTCCGAGACATCGACGGTGGGCGCCCGGTCGGGGGTGCCGCCCTCAACCACGGGCTGTTCCTGGGAGTCGGGAAAGTCGGGCTCGCCGGGCCGGGTCGGCAGGCCGAACGCCTCGTCTTCGAGGCGCTTCACCTCGGTGTCCTCCGCGCCGTGGCGGCGCTTCAGGTCGAGGTGCTGGCGGATTGCGTCGTCGAGAATTCCCATCTCTCCAAACCCGCTCCAAGACTAACGACAAGCCCCTTCGGCGACGGTCCGCCGACTCGGGCCGCAATGGCTCGCTCAGGCCGGCGCCACCTCGACCCGGTTCTTGCCCCCGCGCTTGGCCGCGTAGAGCGCCCCGTCCGCCGCCGCGATCAGGCTCCGGACGTCCGCGGCGGAGTCGGGGATCGTCGCGACGCCGAGGCTGGCGGTGATCCTCAGGATCCCCTCGCGCTCCACGAACGGCACCTCCTCGGCCTCGATACGCGTCCGCACGCGCTCGGCAAGCTCGACGGCGCCCTGCGCGTCGGTCTCGGGCAGCGCGACCACGAACTCCTCGCCGCCGTAGCGCGCCGGTTCGTCGATGCCGCGCGACTCCGCGCGAAGGATCGCGCCGATCCGCCGGAGGACCTCATCGCCCTGGAGGTGCCCGTAGGTGTCGTTGACCTTCTTGAAGTCGTCGATGTCCAGCATGACCAGGGAGAGCGCGTGGGAGAACCGCCGGGCGCGAGCGGCCTCCTTGTCGGCGACGTCGCGAAACGCCCGGTTGTTCGCGAGGCCGGTGAGCTCGTCGGTAACCGCCTGCTCGCTCACCATCTCGTGAAGGGCTACGTTCTCGATCGACGAGGAGGCCTGCCCGATCAGGTATCGGAACACGTCGCCCTCGGCATCAGTGAACGCGGCGCCAACACGGGCGATGCTCATGACGCCCAGGTTCTGATCCGGGTCGGCGATGAGATGAAGCGGCGCGGACAGCGCGTGGACTCCGGAATCGCCCACCGCGACCAGCTCGTCGGCCTTGGATGCCTTGTCCTCGGCCGCCATGATCGCGTCTGCGAGCTGCTCGCTCTCGGCTCCGGCCGACACCTCGACGCCGCCGCGGCCCGTCAGCGCGATCAGCCCGCAGTCTGCGCGGCAGGCCGAGACCGCGGTCTCGGCCACGATCTTCAGAAGCCCGTCGCGATCGAGGCCCGATGCGGACGCCTCGCCGATCCGGCGAACCGAGCGGTCGATCTCGACCTGCTGGCTTCGAAGCTGAGCCATCTGGCCGGCGAGCTGATCGCTCATCCTGTTGAACTCCGTCGCCAGGCCCGCCATCTCGTCGCGCTCGTTCCCGATCACGAGCACCTTGTGGCTGAAGTCGCCGCCTCCGATTCGCCGCGCCGCGTCCAGCATCGCCTTGATCTGGGCGGAGAGCGTGCGGCGGATGCTGAGCACGAACAGGAGGGCGACCCCCAGCAGCGCGACCAGCGCCAGCGCGACCGCTGGGTTCGAGGCCACCACTCCGCCCTCCTCGACCGGTCCGAAGAGCGCGATCCGCTGACCCTGCTCGTCCGGCAGGTCGCCGGTGAGGACGCGCTGCTCCTTGCCGTTGACGGTGACGTCGGCGCCGCCCTGCGCCGGCACGGGCACGCTCTCCTCGCCCGAGACCGTCACCGATGGCTGGCCGTCCACATAGAGGGCGGCGCGACGGCCGGTCAGCTTCTCGACCTCGGCCACGTAGGCGCCGCCGTCGGTCACCGAGACGATCAGCTCGGCGGCCCGCGCCCCGCCAGCTCCGGTGAGCTGGAGCTCGGCCGGCGCGAACGGCGCCGAAGCTCCCACCGAGGCCAGCTCCTCGCCGCCGCTGCTTCGCAGCACGAGGGACTCCACGTCGTTGGCCGCGGCGAGCCCGGCCGCAGCCGCCTGCGCGGCTGCGGCGTCCTCGCTTTCGACCGCGGCGCCCAGCGCGGCGTCGGTCCCGATCGCCTCGGCCGCCTCACGGCCCTTCCGGGCAGCCTCCTCGTAGAGGCCCGTGGCGGTCTCGAGCCCGGCGAAGAGGCGGGCGTCGGCCTTCCCGGTCGCCGCCTCGTCGGCCGTCCGGGAGGCGAGCACGGCGATCACCACCATCGGCAGGACGCCGATGAGCAGGAAGAACAAAGTCAGGCGACCGCGAAAGCTCACCGTTCGGAGCTTAGATCGGCCACGAGCGGCTTCGAACTTGAACGCCTGGCGTGCAAGCCCCCGCGCGGATCGCGGCTATCCTTCGCAACTGGTCGCCGGCCATGGCCGGCGACCCCCGAGGGGCTATAGCTCAGCTGGGAGAGCGCCTGGTTCGCAATCAGGAGGTCGGCGGTTCGAGCCCGCCTAGCTCCATCCCTCTTTGCCTTCATCCGCAGCTTCGGCGTCGTAAAAGATTCAGCCGTCACCGCGCGTCCCCGGCGGCCAGTGCGTTGTCGGCTGCCACGGGAATGTTGACATTCGCTACGTGCCGTGAGAGGATGGCGGCGACTCGCGAAAGGGAGACCGATGGCCCTGCGCCGCAACGCCGCAATCGCCGCGTCAGCACTCCTCGCTGTTGGGCTGACGATCCCCGCTGCCGCTGCCGGCCCGACGACAAGGCTGGTGAGCAAGGCCGCCAACGGCGACCCGGCGGCCAGCAGCACTGACTACAGCGCGATCTCGGGCGATGGCAGCGTGGCAGCGTTCACATCCAACGCTGACAACCTCCCGCAGGGGGACGGGCCGGCGACACAGGTGTACGCGCGGGACACGGATGCAGCTAAGACGCTGCTCGTGAGCCGGACCTCGGATGGCGACGTGGGCGACGACATCAGCGGGACTCCGTGGCTCTCCTCGAGCGGCCGCTACGTCGCGTTCGGCTCGCGTGCCAGCAACCTCCCTGACGGCGACGGATCCATTCAGCGCGTGTACGTTCACGACCTCAAGACGAGGACGACGCGGCTCGTGTCCAAGAACTCCGATGGCGAGGTAGCGGACGGGCACGCGTATCCGGCCGGCCTTTCGGCCGACGGACGTTTCGCCGCGTTCCGCTCCGCGGGCGAGAACCTTCCCGGGGCGGCGGAGATCGCCGTCGGCCTCTACGTGCACGACCGCACGACCGGCAAGACCCGTCTCGTTTCGAAGACGAGCGACGGCACGCCGGTGGAGCCGGACTCCACACAGATCTCGAGCGACGGCGACCACGTCGTGTTCTCATCTCAGTCGAGCGACCTGCCTGCGGGCAACGGCAGCACGTACCGGATCTACGTGCGAGACCTCGAGGCGGGCACCACGACGCTCGTCAGCAAGAACTCGCAGGGCGACGTCGCTGACGGCGAGTGCGGCAACGGCTCCGTCGCGAGCAACGGCTCCGTCGCGGCCTTCACATGCCGGGCCACGAATCTCCCGGGCGGCGACGGAACGACGCCGCTTGTCTACGCGCGTGACCTGAACGCAGGCACGACCCGCCTCGTTAGCAGGAATCAGGGCGGTGACCCGGCCGAGGACTCTGCGTACGACCCGTTTCTCTCGGGGAACGGCAGGGTCGTGAGCTTCTACACGGACTCCGACAATCTGCCCGGGACGGACGGGGAGTTTGACGTCTACACCTTCGACCTCCGGACGGGGACTCTTCGCGTAGTGAGCCGCAACTCGGAAGGGGAGCTAACCGACGAGTTCGCCGAAACCTATCCGCCAGCGCTATCGCGGGACGGCTCTTACGTCGTCTTCCGTTCGAGCGGATCCAACCTTCCGGGGGGGAACGGCACCACCACCCAGCTCTATATGCGCGGCCCGCTCGATTGAGCCCGGGAGCCCCCGGACCTCGGACGTCTGCGTAATCGGTCCCAGCTGGCTTTTGATGTGTCGACGAGCGGCTGGGCCTGACCGACCGAGGAGAAGCATGGGTGCTCGATGGAATGACGGACGCGGTGTCCGGAGGTGTCGGCGGCCTCGATGCGGGGACCCGGCTAATCGCCGACCAGCCGAATGGGTTCGGCAACTGGTACGTCGAGTGGGAGAATGACGGGACCGTCGACACCCTCACTCCTACCGCGCGCTGCGTCCACTTTTCCTTCCCCTAAGCGGGGAGGGCGCGTTTTCGCGTTCGGTGCGCTACACGGCACGGGCGTCAGCAGTGACGTTAGTCGGCTGACGCCCCGCCAGCCGAGTATTTCGTGGAGCGGAAGGGCGCTCGCTGTGACTTCTCCGATCCATTGGGCACCAGCATTTTTCCGGTGCCCAAACACCGCGAGCGCCCAGTTAGTCGCATAGAACCGGCATAAGCAGGCGCTCGGCCGCGGTAGTCGCCACGGAGCCTTTCTCATAGAGACGAGAAGCGACAGTCCCACCGCCTCGCTGAGCCCAACGGCTACGTGGAGCCTGGAACCCGGCGCGACCCCATAGGTCCTTCGGCCTCGACGAGTTGACCCATTGGGCACCAGCGGCGTTCTGGTGCCCATATCCGCATACATCCGAGCACATCGAGAGGCATCGGATCCCGTAATCGGCGCCCATTCGTGCCTGAGGATGCCCCGCTTCGCAATCAGGAGGTCGGCGGTTCGAGCCCGCCTAGCTCCATTTTCGACCTACCGCTTGAACAAGCGGTGTGGACTTGTTCGTGCGGTTGCCGACCGAAAATCACCACGTCGAAGTTTGGGCACTAGTGACCAAAGCTGACCGGTTAAGCCTCCGAGATGATCGATCGAATCGCCCGTCCGCCGGCGAGCGAATCAGGCGCCGCACAGTGTGTTCCAAGGGCTGAGCCGACCGAACCGTCAGTGCCTGCGACTGCCGCGCGCGCGAGTGAGCTGCCAGCCCGTTCGCGCACCGACAGAGCGCCGCCATAAGATCGTTCTCATGCTGCATCAGCAGGTCGAGGTTTCCCGATGTACGCCAACGTTCGCGGCATGACCCCGATGCGCTGGGCCGGATTTGCTGCTGCCGTCGGCGGTGGGCTGTGGGCGGCGAAGGGAACGGTCATCCTCTTGACGGGCGACCAGCCCGAGTACATCTTCGAGGTCGCGCCGCTGTTCTTGGCCCTTGGGCTGGTGGGACTCCACGCGCGACTTCGGGGGCGCGGCGGCAGGACCGCGCGGGTGGGAGGCCTGCTTGCCTGGGCCGGCGTGGCGCTGGCCGCGACAACCGCCGCGGTCTACGTCGCCACGACCGACGGCGAGGCCTTCCTGCTGGACGCCACCTTCCCGCTGGCGATGCTCTCGATCGTTGGCGCCCTCGTGCTGTTGGGCATAGCCGTGCGACGGGCCCATGCCCTTCCGGGTCGCTGGCGGTCGCTTCCGCTCGCCATTGTGGCGGGGGTGATCCCCCTCGCTCTGGTCGGGGGCATCCTTGAGACGATCAGCGAACGGCTCCTGGAGATCCCGCTCGTGGTGCAGGGCCTGGCCTGGATCGCGTTGGGGTACGCCATCTGGAACCGCGCGCCCCCCTCGACGTTTCCGAGACAACAGCGCCCACGCGAGCTTGATCGCGAGTCAGCGATGACCGCCTCGACGTCCGTGGGTCACTTTCGGAGCACGTAACGCGCTTCCGCTCCCGCGCGGCCTGCTGGGTCGCGGGTCGCCTTGGCGATCAGCGGCGCCGTACTCGCGCTGCGCTCAGAGGTCCTCGAGGAGCTTGCCCTTCGCGTCCGCGAACTCCTCGTCCGAAAGCGCGCCAGAGTCGTGCAACTGGCTCAGCTTCTCGATCTGCCCGGCCACGTCGTCCGCGGCGGATTTCGCCTGCCCGCCCGCCGCTCCGGTTGCCTGCGCAATAACCGCGCCCAGGTCCATTCCAGCTCCCTGGGCCGTCGCCCCGGCGCCGCCCTTCATCATCTCGGCCATCTGCTCGGCCTGCTGCATGGCCGTCTGGTCACCGGTCGGGACGTCATCCCAGTGGATCTTGAGGCGCGTCGGGTCGGCCAGGTCCACGGTGACGGGCAGGGTCATGCCGGGAGTCGGCCAGCGCTTGACCGAGGCCATCGCGGTGTGCTCGATCGGCGTCGGCTCGAGACCCTCGGCGCTGACCACGAGGTGGAGCGAGCAGTTTGACGAGGTCGCGTCGTAGGGGGGCATGCTCGCCGACACGACCTGGGCCGTGCCCCGCTCCGGCTGACTCATCCGCTTCGACTTCGCCCAGTCTCCAAGCAGGCCCATTGACGCGAGCTAGCGCTTGCGGCCGCTCAGCGCTCGTAGGCACCGATGTCGGGGTTATCGCCCCGGTTCACGCCGCGCTGATCGCGCAGCGAGGCATTGGGGCCGGCGGCATTTCGCGCCGGGCTCGTTTTCTTGATCGCGATCGTCTTCGTCGGGCCGCCGTTCGAGGCGAGCGTGTCGAGCTTGGCGGGCGCAAAGATGAGCGAATCGCTGACGAACTCAGCGGCGCACGTTCCGGGGGCAGCGACGACGTTTGGATCGGTTCCGAAGGACTGGAAGGTCCCTGAGCTGTAGAAGCAGTCGCGAGCGACGTCGGGAGTGGCATAGGTGTTGTTAGCGAGGATCGAGTTGCGGATCGCGAAGTTTCCGGCCCCGACGACGAGGCCACCGGACTGGGCGCCGGCGCTGTCGCCGCCGTCAGGATCGGCGTCGTTTCGGGCGATCGTCGAGTCGTAGATCGACATCTGGGCGCTCGGATCTGCGATAACCACGGCGCCCCCGTTCTGCGACTCGTTGCCGGCAAACGTCGAGACGCGAACGTTAACGTTTCCCGTCCCCTTGGCCAGGAGCCCGCCGCCGCGACCCTGATTGGCGAGGTTGGAGGTTGTCTCGTTGCCTGAGACCGTCGAGGAGTCAATCGTGAGCGAGTTGAGGGCGGCGGCGTCGGCATAAGAGATCCCGCCACCACCGAGGCCGCCGCCGCTGTTGCCGGAGATCGTGCTATCGAGCACAGTGCCGCCACGTTCGGTGTAGAGGCCGCCGCCGCCGTCAAAGGCGGAGTTGCCTGAAACCGTCGAGCCGTCAACCAGAAAGGCGAAGGGGCTCGCTGTCCCGGCAATAAAGATTCCGCCTCCCTTGGCTGCCGCCGCGTTGGCGCTGACACGCGAGTTGAAGAGAGTCAGCGCGCCGTGCGTAACATTGATGCCGCCGCCGTCTCCAGCCGGAGATAGTCCACCTCGAGATCCGCCCGTGACCCGCACACGTTTCAGGTCGAGGCCGGGCTGGGTCGGAGCGGCCGAGTTGACCAGGTGAAAGACCCGGTCGAGCTCGTTTATATCGACGGTGGCAAGAGCGCTGGAGTCGCTCCTGATCTCGACGCGATCGAGGATGTCGAGATCGCCGCCCTGAGCCTCGTTGTCGGTCAAATTACGCGTCATTTCGTAGCGCTTGCCCCCTTCCAGGAGGACCAAGTCGTCAACCGTCGGCGTCGCGTTGGCGGCGATGACCGCCTCCCGCAGCGTGCAATGGATCTTGGTGCACGCGCCCGGCGCAGGATCGCCGGTCCTGTTGACGGTGTAGGTCTTGGCCGAGGCCGAGGCCGGTGCGACCAGCATCGCGACGAGGACCACTCCGGCCAAGATTCCGCAGCGTCCGCGCTTGAACCGTCCCCCATGCACAGGGGCGACCCTACCTGACGTTCGGGCTGCGGCAACTGTCGGCTGTGATCTGAGCGAGGCCGCCGCCGCTCGTCACCATCCCGCCCACCATGCGCGGGGAAGGGTGATTCGTAGGTAGGACCATGCGCACGGTCGTACCTCCTCGCTCGCCAGTCGCGATGACCGCAGTGCCACCATGGGCAACTGCGATCCCGCGGTCGGAGGCGAGTCGACCCTCCCCGCTCGCCATTGGGCACCAGCGGCGTTCTGGTGCCCAAATCCGCGCACATCCCGGCACATCCGCACCCATCCGATCCCGGAATCGGCGCCTATTCGTGCCTGAGGATGCCCCGCTTCGCAATCAGGAGGTCGGCGGTTCGAGCCCGCCTAGCTCCATCTCGAGAAAGCCCCGCTCCGGTCGGGTTTTCTGGGTTCAGAGTGAGTCTGTGGAGGGCAACGCGAACGGGCTGAATCGCTTGCCGGCGCCCCAATGAACAGCTCTTGAGGAGCCAATTTGGCCTGTCGCTGACGCGTTTGATGGACGTCGCCAGCACCTCCACGAGGTCAGTCGCCGAGTGACGTTGAACCTACGCTTTGCATGGGAAGCGACAACTGAATGGCGAAGCTCCGCGCGGTAGGCGCGCGCAAGTTGCGGACAGCACAAACGTCCGCCTGTTCGCACTCCCAACGCGCTTATACTCGCGCCATCCGGCGCGGGAGGGTCCGTGTACGAATAGAAGGGACGTTTTCGATGTTGAAGCTCGTGAAGTTGTCTGTCGCAGGAACGGTTGCGCTGGTCTTGGGGGCGGGAATCGCACTCGCCGGCAGCGGACAGGTGATCGAGGTGACGACAGACTGCTCCCTTAACCCGGAGGCGGTGTGCAACGGGACCGATCAGAACGACGATTTCGTCGGCGAAAACGTTGACGACGGTGTGCAGGGCGCACGGGACATCATTGAGGGCGGCATCGGCGCCGACGGAGGGAACGGGCAAGGCGGCCGAGACAAGATGTTCGGCGGACCGGGAGTCGACGGTTTGGTCGCTGATTTCGAGGGCGGCGATGGCGGCGACCTGGTGAGCGGCGGCGGCGGCGATGATGACGAGCTCGAGGGCGGCGGCGGCAACGACATCGTGAGGGGCGGAAACGGCGACGACTTCGAGCTGGCTGGCGACTTCGGCGACGATGTGGTGCTCGGTGGCTCCGGCGACGACGGGGGCGACGGGGGCAAAGGTGTTGGCTACTTCGCAGGCGGCTCCGGCGACAACACGGTGCGCGGCGGCGATGGCGGCGACTTCATCCTGGCGAACGAAAGCGGTGCCGGCGAGAAGGAGTTCATCTTCGGGGGCGACGGCAAGGACACGATCGACGCTGTAGACGCCAGCAAGGACATCGTCGACTGCGGAGACGGAGACGACACGGTGTTGTTCGACCAGTTCGACAAGCTCTCGCACTGTGAGCACAAGCTCGATGCCTGACGAGGTGCTGGGGACGCAGAACGCAAGATGACCTCGTCGTCTGCCTGGCCTGGCAGTCCGGACGCGGGCACGCGAGCGGCTTGACGATGCACATGGACTGGGGCCAAGTCCTGACATTCGCGACGGCAAGATCAGCCGCATAGAGAACTTCGACGACCGCGCCGAGGCCCTCGAGGCCGTGGGCCTGCCGGAGTAGGGCGATAACGGTCGGGAGAACGTGGACAGGATCATGCGCGGTTTCTCGCTGTACAACGGCGGGGACCGCGAGGCGCTCCTTGATCTCTACGACGCGAACTTCGAATGGCGCGATCTCGATCATGCGCCGGATGTTCCAGAACGTCTTTTTGGCATCAGCCCGACGACTTCGTGGGCTTGCCACCCGCGCGGGACGGACACACCGCGGCAGGCCAACTCTCTCTTATTGGGCACCAGCCGCGTTCTGGTGCCCAAATCCGCGTACATCCGCGTACATCGGGAGGCATCGGATCCCGCAATCGGCGCCTGTTCGTGCCTGAGCGTCCCCCGCTTCGCAATCAGGAGGTCGGCGGTTCGAGCCCGCCTAGCTCCATCACTGTCTTCATGCGCGGCGCCCGCGTTTAGCGCTTGATGACGTTGTGAATCTCCATCACCTCTGGCTCGCCAGGCTCAATCCCGATTTCGGAGAGCACAGGCATCAGGCGCTCGCCGAATGCGTCGAGCTGCTCCTGGGAGTCCCAGATCTCGCTAACGCGAAGGTTGCCATCGGTGCCGAAACAGCAGTGGTAGTCGAGTCCGTCGGGTGGGAAGTCCCCAGCCTCGGTGAGCTTGCGGACGCTCTCGTCGTACTGCTCGGCCGTCAAGGACGCGGGGGCAAAGCGGATAAGGACGCTCATCGGGTTCCTCCTTGGTCGGGTCAGGCCGACCCTACATGCAAGGGGTGCTCGAACGCGCCCGAGTCGCAGTTGTTCGGACGGAGCTTGCCCCGTTGGTCGCGCTACGGGCAGCCCTCGAAGCCGCCGGGCAGCGCGAGTAGCGCTTTGGCGAAAGCGGGAGTCCGCGTCAGCCGGCTCAGCCCGACGGCCGCGGCAGGCCAACTCTCTCTTGATTGGGCACCAGCCGCGTTCTGGTGCCCAAATCCACGTACATCCGCGCACATCGGCAGGCATCGGATCCCGCAATCGACGCCTATTCGTGCCTGAGAGTCCCCCGCTTCGCAATCAGGAGGTCGGCGGTTCGAGCCCGCCTAGCTCCATCTCGAGGAAGCCCCGCTCCAGCGGGGTTTTCTGGGTTCGAGGGTGCGCCTGTGGAGGGCAACGCGAACGCGCTGGATCGCTTGCCAGTGCCCATGAACAGCTCTTGAGGGGCAATTTGGCCTGTCGCTGACCGGTTTGATGGACGTCGCCAGCACCGCCACGAGGTCTGGCGCTGAGTGGCGTTGAACTTACGCTTTCCATGCAAAGCGCATATCTCAGCCGCTGCGAGATACTGCGCGGGCGATGTCGGAGGAGAACGTGGAAATGGTGCGGGAGACGCTGAAGAGCTTCGAGCGCGGTGAGATTGACGCGTCGTGGGCCAAGAATGCTCGGTTGAGCGCGCCAGAGGGCTGGCCGGACCAGGGACCCTTCGTTGGGCGCGAGGCGATTCGACGACAGTTCGAGCGACTCGCGTCGGACTGGTCGAGGCACGTCCTTAGCGACGTCGAGATCGTTTCCGCCAAAGGCGATTGGGTCGTGATCGCCTTCCGTTGGGAGACTCAAGGGGCCGCGAGCGGGCTTGAAACGACGTTCGATGTGGCAGCCGCCTACCGCATCGAGGACCGTGCGTTCGCCGAGGCCCACTTTCGGTGGAACCGCGAGGACGCCCTCGAAGCCGCCGGGCTGTCGGAGTAGGGGCGCGTTCTGACAAATCGGTAGCTCCTACTCAGCTAGGTCACGGCCAGAGCGCGATACTGCGCGGGCGATGTCGCAGGAGAACCTCGATCTGGTGCGCTCGATCTTCGCGGCCTGGGACCGTGGCGACTTCAGCTCGGCCGGGTGGGCGCACCCCGAGATCGAGTTTGTGATCGCCGATGGGCCCGCACCCGGGAGATGGAAGGGGCTGGCCGAGATGGGAAAGGGCTGGCGCGAATTCCTAAGCGCCTGGGAGGAGTGGCGCGAGGAGGCGGAGGAGTACCGCAAGCTCGACGGCGAGCGCGTGCTCGTGCTCGTGCGGATGAGCGGGCGCGGCAAG
>JBPCKC010000027.1:0-17275 GCA_051004675.1 Solirubrobacterales bacterium | reverse complement strand
GCCGACCTCAAGGCCCAGCTGCTGGCGTTCATCGAGCGCTACAACCCCACCGCGAAGCCGTTCGCCTGGACCTATGCGGGCAAGCCGCTGGTCAAGTGAACCGGAATAGGCGGACAAGGTACTAGTCCACACCCCGGTCCACGCCTCCTGGCTCAACCAGATCGAGATCTACTTCTCGATCGTCCAGCGCAAGGCGCTCACCCCCAACGACTTCGACTCGCTCGACGCCTCATCGAGCGGCTGCTCGCTTTCCAGGCGCGCTATGCCCAAATCGCCCGGCCGTTTGAGTGGACCTTCACCCGCGCCAAGCTCGAGGGGGTGCTCGCCCGGATCGGAGATCGAGAGCCGCGCTTGCGACTCGCCGCCTAACGATCAGAACTTATGGACAGGTCTACTAGTACAAGCGTCAAGGAGTTCGTTGGCGCTCACGCCAAGGGCACTGAGTAGCCGCAGCAGCGTCGTCAGGCGAATCTCCCGAAAGAGCATCTCTGGACCTCTCGGAATGTTCATCAACGCCCAGATCGGGCGCCCGCTTCGCTCGCTGGTCGCCTTTGACGGCCGTTAGACCCACATCAAGCCTCTAGGTTAGGCCTAGTCCTTTCGCAGCAGCCAGAGCCCGGCTCCGGCGGCCAGCAGCGCCGACAAGACCCACAGAGCGGCCGCCTCCAGGTAGGCCGAATCTGGACTGTCCGCGTTGCCGATCCAGATCCGCGATAACGTCGACAACCCGATCATCAGCAGACCGGTCGCGAGCAGCACCGCTGTCCATCCGATGATTCGCATCGCCCTATTGCTCCTCGAGCCGCCCGTTCCACCGGCGAGAAAGCGCAATCGCCGCCGCTCCGACGAGGATTAGCGCCGCTCCGATGCTTGTGCGCAGCGCGAGCCGATCGGGTGTTGCCACATCTCGCTGATCCTGGTCAGCAGTCGGGCCTCCGTCCCAGGAGCGGTCGGTCAGGAGAAGAGCGAGGTGGACACAAGCTTCGGGAGAGGTACTTCGAGCGGCGCTTTCAGCGCATTCGGCTGCGCCATCTCAAGCTTAGGCGATTGTCGTCACTTGCGACAGAGCTGAGAGCTCGTTCAGCCGGCGCAGCGCCCCGAGATGAAACAAGGCGGCCCGGTAGCCGCCACCGGTGTCCGCTAGCCCCTGGGCCGAGCCAACCCGGACTGGACCTCCAGGCATGCTTCCAGGGACCGTCCGAGCGAGTACCGAGGGCCTCATCAAGCGCAATAGGGCCCGTCAGGCCTCAGCGGCACACTCGGTCGGATAGCTCGCGCGCCCGCGTGATGGATGCCCGGTTGGCACGTAGAGTTGAAGGGAGGGTTGCAATTCAGCCACCCATCGAGTACGGTTGACAAAGGAGTCAGATGATTTCGTTCGCTAAGCATCACATGATTGGGACTCTGACTGTGATCGCGGTGTTCGTGGTAGCCGTTGGGGTGGCGGTGGCGCAGGTGGGTGGCGGCGACTCCGCTGAGGATCCGGAAAGCGGCGTGCGAGGCGAGGGGGTGCCCGAGGGACCATTCGTCGATTTCTGTCCGACGCCGGAGCAAGTCGAGGCGCACCTGAAGGCGTACGGATTCGACTACAAGCCGACGGTTCCCTGCACCGTCCAGGGCGAGGCGGTCGCAGCCCCGCCGCCCGACGCTTCAGACGTCGATCGCGATCAGGGGCTAACGGAAGCCGAGGCCTTGGTACGCGAGAAGAGGGCGCTACTCGATGCCCGGCCGACTCCTTCAGATGGGAATCCCTGCACCATTGACGGCGAGTACGCAAACGGTGAGCCCGTAGGCATCATCCGCTTCACGTGCCCCGATAAAGAACAGACCCCTGCTGAGTTCGCGCACGACGTGTATCGGTGAGTAACGTGCGGCTGCGGGGAAAGTTCGATGTTGCGCGTCAGCGCCGAGCAACGCCGCTTCTGACCACGCTCGGGGTGGTCGTGGCGGCCGCGGCAGCCGTGTACCTCGCGTTGCCGACGGGGGTTAGTTCAGCGAGCAACTGTATCTCCGTCGATTTCTATCTTCACCCGCCGTCACCGTGTGATGACCGAACGCATTGGAGCGACGGGAGCGGGAGTACAGCCTGGGTCACCCTGATCGATAGGACGCCTGCCCAGTGGCCCGTCTTGGCTGCCGCGCTGGAATGGGATAACGCTGGGCGGCTCGACATCATCTACCGGTCGAACGACTGTGGCGGCTACGGCCACTGCACCGAGGTGAGATCGTCGCCGTTTGCGAACGACTCATGCCAGCAGAATCCGGGCTTCGTGAACCCAGGCTTCTCGAACGACCACTTTGACGGAAACACCTTTGTGAGATTCAACGACCACTGCATCAACGCTTGGACTCAACAAAACCGTCGCGTCGTGGTCTGCCAGGAGGAGGGGCATGTAGCGGGGGTGGGCCACGAGCCGGCAAGCTATAAGGACCAAACTTGCATGGCTACGCCAGCGAACCCCAACTACAACATCAATGACTGGGACGCCACCCCGCGCCTTCACGATTTCGAGTTCCTCGACAACAACCTCTACACGCACAACGACGGATCCTGAAAGCCCGGTGGACCGCCCCAGCTCCGTGCCCGCCCTTCTTGTTGCGCGGCGAGGCCGCTGCCAGGACCAGGTTCTGCATGTGGCGCGGGACGACGTCAGCCTGGACGAGATGCTCGAAGAGGGGATAGGCCGTGTCACGCTGCGAGTCATACGGGACCTTGCGCTTGGCGAGGACGACCTTCATCGCGCTCTCGACCGTGTTGCCGGCCTCGTGGACGGCCTGCTTCAAAGCCACCGGGGTGCCGGCGACGATCAACGCCTCCTTCATGGCGTCTGCCTCCGGGTCGACGAGTTGGACGACACCGTAGGTGGCGATGCCCGCCAGGACAGCGACTGCGAGATCCCGCCACACGCTTCGGAGAGCGGTGGTGTCAGCGACCGTCTTTTTCCAGCGCGACATACGGCGACGATAGAAGCGGTGGCCGCCAGCCCCAGCGCCAGCCCGCGCATGGTCACTGGCCGGCCTAAAAATGGCCTTCCAAAGCCAAATCTCGCGCGATTCTCCGGATAAGACAGCCTCCGAGCACTGGAACAAGCGGAATTTTCCGGATAAGCGAGCGGAGGTTCTGAGAGGCGCTTGATCAAGCCATAAACAACCTGAAATCGAGCCCGCCAGAGCTGGGGCTCCCTGCCCGGCGACGCGGGCTTTCATCACGACGACTGGGAGTCCTTCCAGGTCCGCATCGGGCCTGAGGGCCGCGGGGCCCGGGCCAGCTCGCACCACGGGTACAACTACGACGGGGGGACCGGGTCGTGGCTCTCGGACGCGGGTGTGGCCCGGCGAAGCGCCTGGGGGCCCGACGGCGGCACCTGGTTCATCGCAGGCGGCAGCCACGCCGGGCGGGCGTTCGACCCGCGCGCCGCCCGCCACCGCTGGACCCGGCCGGACGCGGTCCGCCTGATCCCGGTCGAGGCGATCGCCCGCGGCGAGTGGGCCGAGACCGAGTTCGAGGTCACGCCGCCGTGGCTAAAGCGCGTCTACCGCGACCCCGAGTACGTCGGGACGGACTGAGGCGCCGCCAAGTGTCCTGCCCTGACCCCCTACACGGTGGAGAGGGCAGGACGCTCCCGACGCGCTAGAGGTCGCGCTCGGCGACCATTCCGCTCTGGAGCGCCCGCTCCACGAGCGCCACGCGCTTTTGGTTCTGGGGCAGCTCGCCGACGCCGAACTTCTCGAAGAGCGCCCGCAGGTGGGTCTTCACGGCATCCACGGAGAGGTGGAGCTCCTCACCGATCTGGCCGTTCGTCGCCGGCGTCGCGAATGAGGCGCCGTCTTTATAGGGGCGACAGAGCGCGATCAGCACCCGCTTTTGGGCCGGCGAGACGCCGCCGGCCTCGAGGACGTCGGCCGACAGCACGGTGGACTCGCCCCTCTCGCCGCCCGGCGCCCGGTAGAGCACGAGCGTCTTGCCGAAACGCAGCACGTCGGCGTCGCGCAGGAGCTTGCGCCCGCGTACCCGCTCACCGTTGACGTAGGAGCCGTTGCGCGAGAGGCCGTCGTCGACCACGGTGCACTCGTCGCCGACGAACTCGAGCTGCGCGTGCAGGCCTGACACCTCGTCGTCGAAGTCGAGGCGGATGTCGGCGGCCTCGCGACGGCCCACCCACATCTCCTCGCTGCCCTCCGGCACCGGCACGATGCATTGCTCCTCGGTCCCGTCGCGGTAGACGAGGAAGGGGCGGCCCTCGCGCTCGGCCTCGATCTGGGCCTTCAGCTCGGGCGCGGTCTGCGCCTTTGGGCCCTGGGCCGCCATACCCGGGGACTTTACGTGAGCCTGCGGGCGCCGCTTTGCCCGATCCCGCGCCTATGACCCCACTTGCGGGCAAAGCGCAGCGCCTTGCCCGGCCCGCTCATCGCGGGGGCATCCTCAGCGCGCCGTCCAGGCGGATCGTCTCGCCGTTCAGCATCGCGTTCTCGACGATGTGGCCGACGAGCGCCGCGAACTCCGGAGGCTCGCCGAGCCGTGAGGGGAAGGGGATGGTGGCCCCGAGCTCGTCGCGCGCCTCCTCGGGCAGCGCGGCCAAAAGGGGGGTGTCGAAGGTGCCCGGGGCGATCGTGTTCACGCGCACGCCGCGCCCGGCGAGATCTCGCGCGGCGGGCAGGGTGAGCCCCACGATGCCGCCCTTCGAGGCGGAGTAGGCGACCTGGCCGATCTGCCCGTCGAAGGCGGCAATGGAAGCCGTGTTGACGCAAACCCCTCGTTCGCCGCCCTCGTCGGGCTCGTTGTCGACCATCACGGCGGCCGCCAGGCGCAGGACGTTGAAGGTGCCGATCAGGTTGACCTTGATCACGTTGTGGAATATCTCGAGGTCGTGCGGGCCCTGCTTGCCGGCTGTTCGCTGGGCCCAGCCGATCCCCGCGCAGCAGATCGAGATCCTCAGGCCGCCGTCCGCGGCCGCGGCGGCCTCGACCGCCGCCTGGACCGGCCCGGGCCCCGTCACGTTCGCCTCGACGAAGGAGGCCCGCTCGCCCAGCTCGCCCGCGAGCGCCTCGCCCTTCTCGGCGTTCATGTCGGCGATCACGACGCTCGCGCCCCGCTCGTGCAGCAGGCGCGAGGTGGCCTCCCCGAGGCCCGAGGCCCCGCCCGCGACCAGCGCACCTGTTCCCTCGATCCTCACGGCCGAAGAGACTATCTCGCTACCGTTCCTCGATCGCTGCGCCCGTTCAGGTCACCACTGGGGACAGGATCGCCGACCGCCTCGCGGAGGCGCGGGAGCGCACCCTTCTGCTGATCGAGCCGCTCTCCGACGAGCAGCTCAACCGCGTCTACACCCCCGTCCTCAGCCCGCTGAGCTGGGATCTCGGCCACATCGCGAACTTCGAGGAGCTGTGGTTGGTGCAGCGCATCGGCGGCCGCGACCCGATGGATGGCGACCTCGGGCGCCTCTACGACGCGATCGAGAACCCGCGGGCGGGGCGCAACGAGCTGCCCATCCTGCGCGGCGAGCGGCTCCGCGCCTACATGCAGGAGGTGCGCGCGCGGACCCTGGAGGTGCTCGAGGGGATCGACCTGGACGACCCGTCCGACCCACTGCTCGAGGGCGCGCT
This sequence comes from Solirubrobacterales bacterium, assembly GCA_051004675.1. Lineage (GTDB taxonomy): Bacteria > Actinomycetota > Thermoleophilia > Solirubrobacterales > 70-9 > JBDTSW01. The sequence continues at coordinate 11,671 of JBPCKC010000027.1, read as the reverse complement.
CATCTACGAGATGCTCCTCGCGCACGAGCACCAGCACGGTGAGACGATGCTCCAGCTCCTGCAGATGGTCGAGAGCTACGAGCCGGCCGAGCGCGACACGTCTCCGGCGTGCGAGCCCGCTCCGGACGGGCCGGCCATGGTCCGGGTGGAGGCCGGCGCGCATACGGTGGGCGCCGCCGGCGAGGGGTTCGCCTACGACAACGAGCGCCCGCGCCACAGGGTCGAGCTGGACGCCTTCGAGATCGACCGAACCCCCGTATCCAGCGGCGCCTTCGCCCAGTTCCTGGTGGAGACGGATGGCGAGCCGCCGAAGTACTGGGAGCGCGACGGCGAGGGGGGCTGGGTTCGGATCGCGATGGGCGCGGCCGAGGAGGTCGACCCTGCGCTCCCCGTGGTGCACGTGGATTGGCATCAGGCCGACGCCTTCGCCCGGTGGGCCGGTAAGCGCCTGCCGACGGAGCTCGAGTGGGAGGCCGCCGCCGCGGGCGCCGACCGTGAGCGCGCCAACCTCGACCAGCTCTCCTTCGGCTGCGCTCCCGCCGGCGCCTATGCCGACGCCCCGGCCGCCAGCGGCGCGGTGCAGATGCTGGGCGACGTGTGGGAGTGGACCGCGTCGGAGTTCGAGGCCTACCCGGGGTTCGAGGCGTTCCCGTATCCCGAGTACTCGGAGGTCTTCTTCGGCGAGGGCTACAAGGTCCTTCGCGGCGGCGCCTGGGCGACGCGCCGCGACGTGATCAGGACGTCGTTTCGAAACTGGGACCTCGCCTCCAGATCGCAGATCTTCTCGGGCTTCCGCTGCGCGAGGGACGTGTGATGAAACGAATCGGGTTCGAGCGGGTCGGCGGGTAGGACGTGGAGACTCCGCTCACGGCAGAACGGATCGCGATCGACGTGCACCTGCCGCGCGGGGGCATCCTCGCCGGCATGGCCGAGGACGTGCGGGAGGGCCTCTCCTCCCCGTTCAAGGAGCTGCCGCCGAAGTACTTCTACGACGAGCGGGGCTCGCAGCTTTTCGAGCGGATCACCGAGCTGGAGGAGTACTACCCGACCCGCGCCGAGCGCTCGATCCTCGAGGCGCGAAGCGAGGAGATCGTCGACGCCGCCGGTGCGGGCGTCCTGATCGAGTTCGGCTCGGGGTCGGCCGCCAAGACGCGCTGCCTGCTGGACTCGATGCACGACGCCGAGCTCCTGGACACCTACGTTCCCGTCGACATCTCCGAGCAGATCACCCGCCAGACCGCGGAGGAGCTCGTCTCCGAGTACCCGGGCCTTCGCGTGCACGGGCTCGTGTGCGACTACGAAACCCACCTCGAGCGGGTCCCGCGGGAGGAGGGGGCCCTCCTCGCCTTCCTCGGCGGCACGATCGGCAACTTCCGCCCGGCGCCGCGGCGCTCGTTCCTCGCCCGCATCGCGACCCTGATGTACCCGGGGGACCGATTCCTGTTGGGGACCGACCTCGTCAAGGATCGGGCGCCCCTCGAGGCTGCCTACGACGACGCGGAGGGGGTCACGGCCGAGTTCAACAAGAACGTCCTCAATGTCCTGAACCGCGAGCTCGGGGCCGACTTCGACCCCGACGCGTTCGAGCACGTCGCCTTCTGGGACGCCGAGAACGAGTGGATGGACATCCGCCTTCGCTCGCTGGAGCAGCAGTTCGTAGACGTGACCGCGCTCGACATGCGTGTCCACTTCGCGCGGATGGAAGAGATGCGCACGGAGATCTCGACCAAGTTCACGCGCGAGCGCCTCTCCGAGAGCTACGCCGACGCCGGCCTGGAGCTGACGGACTGGTGGACCGACCCCGAGGAGCGATACGCGCTCAGCCTCGCCCGCGCCGTGTAGCGACCGGCGGGTTTCTCAGCCCGGCCCGAGCGCCTCGATCAGCTCGCCCATCTTGTCGGGCGTCGTGATCGGCAACAGGACGGGCAGGGTCACCCCGGCGTCGACGAACTCGCCGAGCCGTTCGCGGATCGCAGGCGGCTCGCCGACCAGGAACGTCTCGGAGACCAGGTCCCACGGGGCGGCCGCGGCGGCGCCCTGGCGGTCCTTGGCGGCCCAGAGGTCGCACATCTCGGCGATCTCGTCGCCGTGCCCGAGCCAGCGGAAGAAGTTCGCGTACACCGGGACGGTCGCGTAGGAGGCGAACATGAAGCGGGCGAGCGGCTCGGTCTCCTCCTTCGGGCCCGGGATACAGAAGAACCGGCAGAGCAGCTCGAAGCCCTCGGGCGCGTCTTCGAGCTCAGCCATCACCCTCGGCACCCCGGATAGGGGGAGGTAGTTCGAGAACGCCCCCTCCGCCTTCTCGACGGCGAGGCGCAGCATCTTGCCCCGCAGGGCGGCGAGGACGATCGGGACCGGCTGCGGCGGAGGCATGTCGATCTTGAACCCGGTCTCCGTGCGCTCGCCCGCAAGCGCGGGACGGAGGAAGTCCACGGTTTCCGAGACGCGAGTCAACGGCTTCTCGAACGGGATGTCGTTCCAGCCCTCCACGATCCGATCCGACGAGGCGCCGATCCCCAGCACGAAGCGCCCGTTGCTGGCATCGGCCAGCGCGATCGCCTGCTGGGCCAACAGCGCCGGACCCCGGGTGAAGACCCCCACGACGCCGGTTCCGAGGCGCATCGTGGCGGTCTGCTCGACCGCCAGCGCGAGCGGCGTGAACCCGTCGGGGCCGTTCGTCTCGCCCGACCACAGGTCGGTGTATCCGGCCGCCTCGGCCCGGCGCACGAGCTCGCCCTGATCGCGAAGTGGGATCTGCGGCAGCGGCAGCGTAAGGCCCCAGCGGCTCACCCCTGGAACCTATTCGTTTGCGGGTCTGTGGCCCGTCGAGCCACCCGGTTGTGGCTGGCATCGGATCCCCGCGCCGTATAGGCTCGGCGAGATGGATCTATCGCGCCTGGACCGCAACCGGACGCTGTTTGGCGGAGCCTGCTCGATCCTGCTCATCGCGAGCATCCTCTTCTTCCCGTGGTTCACGCTCGAGGCCTCGCCCGAACGCGACGCGCAGAACGCCTGGCTCTGCGGCACCGGGGACACGTCGTGCACGGGGTTCGAGACCTTCCCGGTCCTGAGCTGGCTGCTGCTGCTCGCCGCGCTCGCGCCGGCGATCCTCGGTTACATCCTGATCCGCGGGCACAAGCTCTCCTACCCGCCGGGCGAGATGACGATGATCGCCGGCTTCGCCGCGATGGTCCTGATCGCCTACAACGGCATCCTCGACCGGCCCGCCCCCAGCGACGGCGTCGAGTTCGGGATCGGCCTCTCCTGGGGCTACTGGCTGGCGCTGGTTAGCACGATCGGCATCGCGGCCACGGGCTTCCTGCGCTCGCAGGCCGGCCAGAAGCAGACACGCAAGGCGCCCGGCACCGTCTAGATCCTCCCCGCCGTGTCCGTGATCTCCCACGACGTCCGCTCGGGCGCGAAGCCCGATCGCAACCTGGCGCTCGAGCTCGTGCGCGTGACCGAGGCAGCCGCGCTCGCCGCCGCCCGGTGGGTGGGCAAGGGCCAAAAGGAGTCGGCCGACGGTGCCGCGGTGGACGCCATGCGGCTGCTGCTCGACACGGTCCCGATGGACGGCATCGTCGTCATCGGCGAGGGGGAGAAGGACGAGGCCCCGATGCTCTTCAACGGCGAGCGGATCGGCGACGGCAGCCCGCCGGAGGTGGACATCGCGGTGGACCCGCTGGAGGGGACGCGGCTTACCGCTCGGGGGATGCCCTCCGCGCTCGCCGTGATCGCCCTGTCGGAACGGGGCACGATGTTCGACCCCGGCCCCTGCGTGTACATGGAGAAGCTCGCGGGCGGCTCGGAGATCGCCGACCTCCTGACCCTCGACGAGCCCCTGCCCGACGTGGTTCGCAAGGTCGCCGAGCGCAAGGGGACCGACGCCGGCGACGTGACGGTCGTGATCCTCGACCGCCCGCGCCACGCCGAGCAGATCGAGGGCCTGCGCGAGGTCGGCGCCCGGGTGCGCCTGATCACCGACGGCGACGTGTCCGCCGCGCTCTTCGCCGTCTCCGGCGAGGGCGGGGTGGACCTCCTCTGGGGGATCGGGGGCACTCCCGAGGGCGTGATCTCGGCGGCCGCGATCAAGTGCCTCGGCGGGCAGATCCTGGGTCGGCTGTGGCCGCGCGACGACGACGAGCGCCAGACCGCGCTCGACGCGGGCTACGACCTGAGCGAGGTGCTCGACGCCGACCGCCTCGTCTCGGGCGACGACGTCTTCTTCGCGGCGACGGGAGTCACCGACGGCGAGCTCCTCCAGGGCGTGCGCTACACGGGCGGGAAGGCCTCGACCGAGTCGCTCGTCATGCGCTCGCGCTCGGGCACGGTCCGCACCGTCCGGGCCCGCCACGACCAGGCGAAGCTCCGCGAGGTCACCGGCGGACGCTACGGCTGAGTCGCTAGGAGACCCGCGGGTAAAAGCGGGTAGGAGGGCGGGCATGGCCGAGGATTTCAAGCTGGTCGCGGGTGCGACCGGATACATCGGGCGCCTGCTGGCGAAGGAGCTGGCCGCGACCGGGAGCAACGTCCGGGCCCTGGCCCGCGACCCGTCGAAGGCGCGTGATCTCGAGGCCGCCGGGTGTGAGGTCGTCAAGGGGGACGTGCTCGAGCCGGACACGCTGGCCCCGGCCCTCGAGGGCGTTGACGTCGCCTACTACCTGATCCACTCGATGGGCCGCGGAGCGTCCGACAACGACTTCGCGGAGCGCGACAAGCGCGCGGCGCGCAATTTCGGCGAGGCGGCCAAGCAGGCCGGGGTCGGCCTGATCATCTACCTCGGCGGGCTGAGCGAGGGCGGGTCGAAGCACCTCACGTCCCGCCATGACACAGCCGAGGTGCTGAAGGAGGCCGGGGTGCCGGTGACCTACTTCCGGGCGGCGGCCGTGATCGGCTCGGGAAGCGAGTCCTTCCTGCTGGCCATGTACCTCGTGCGGCGCCTGCCGCTGATGGTGACCCCGAAGTGGACGCAGACCAAGACCCAGCCGATCGCAATCGCCGACGTCCTTCGATACCTGATGCAGGCGCCCGACGTGCCGGAGGCCCACGGCCGGGAGATCGAGATTGGCGGCCCGGACGTCACCACCTACGCGGGCATGATGGACGCGTGCGCCAAGGCCCTGGGCATCGGCGCGCGGCCGCGCGTACCGGTCCCGGTGCTCACGCCCTGGCTCTCCTCGCTTTGGGTGGGGCTCGTCACCCCCGTCGACGTCGGTGTCGCCCGGCCGCTGATCGAGGGGGCGGAGAGCGAGACGATCGTTCGCCACCCCGAGGGCATGAACCTCTTCCAGACAAGCCCCGTGACCCTCGCGGAGGCGATGAGCGCAGCGGTGCTGGAAGCCGAGGCGGACGGGCGCTAGGCCCGCGGGCCGTCCTCTTCGCCCGCCTGCGGACGGGCGGCGAGCGCCCCGACCGGCGAGGGGGGAAGGTCGAGGCGCGCCAGCGAGCGCAGGAAGCCGTGCGTCACCCAGACGTGGATCCGAAGCTGCGTCGCGCTGTAGAAACGGGCGCCCAGGCGGGCCAGGGGCCCGCCGAAGCGAAGCAGCGGGTAGAAGTTCGCGACCTCCGAGGAGACCCGCACGACCGCGCGCCCCTCGCGAGCGCCCTCCAGGCGGCGCACCTTGATCCGCAGGTACCCGCGGCCACGCCCCTCGGGAGTGACCAGCACCCCCCGCTCGATCGGCCATGTGACCTGCCCCATGCCGGGAGGCGTGACGTACTCCGGCGCCCGGAACCGCAGGAGCACCAGCGGCCGGCCCACGAGGACGATCGACCGGGCGGTGGGCTCGTAGATCACGCGCAGCAGGCCGAGTGAGATCCTCCGCAGGTAGCGCCAGTAAGCGTGCGCGAGCCGCTCGAGGTACTCGGGCCGCCACAGCTCATCGAGCAGCTCCGCGGGGAGCTCGAGGTCGGCCTCCTGCAGCGAGCGGGCCGGCCCCCGCGCGGGGGCCGCCTCGCGCCGCTCGGGCAGCAGCCGAACCTCCGCCTCGCCCTTCCTGGTGCCGCGCAGGCCCGGCATCGGCGCTACGGCAGCGACTCGTCGTCGGGATCCAGCCGGACGGCGTCGCGCTCGGAGGTCCATCCCGGCGTATCGAGCGCGCCGGTGTCGTGGAGCTCGAATCGCAGGGCGTTGATCACCGCTCCGGCAAGCAGGGCGAGGCTGACCGCGTAGAACCACAGCATCGCGACGAGCACGAACCCGATCGCCCCGCCGATCTTGTCGATGCTCGAGACCTCGGCCAGGTAGAAGGGAAACACGGCGTTGGCGATGCCGATCGTCACGGTGAAGAAGAGCGCCCCGGGCCAGACCCCCCGCCACGGCACGTGGCCCTTCGGGACGAAGTAGTAGATCGCGCAAACGACCCCGCAGGTGATGACGAGCGCGACGACCAGAAGCAGGGCGCTGGCGAGGCCCTGGATGCTCCCCAGCCCGAACGGCAGGTCGTCGGCGCCGGAGACGATCAGGGCCTCGAGCGCCGGGATCACCACGCTAATGGCGAGCAGGATCGTGAGCCCGAGGAGCATGACCAGCGCGAAGCGCTTCTGCGCGACCCAGCTTCGGCACTCGACGTGGTAGATGCGGCAGAAGGCCGTGTCCATCGCCCCCCAGAAGGACGTCCCGATCCACAGCGCCCCGATCGCCGCGACCACGCCGATCGTCGTGGAGGACTCGCGGATCCGCTCCAGGTAGCGGGCCAGCTCGTCCTGCTCGACGGCCGGGAAGAGGCGCTGGAGGTCCAGCAGGACGTTGGCCTCGACGTCGCTCGACTGCAGCACCTTGCCGAAGACGAAGAGCACCAGCAGCGCGAACGGGAAGAGGGCCAGGACCAGGTTGTAGGCGACCATTCCCGAGAGCCCGGTGATGTTCTCCTTGTAGGCGCGATCCCAGAACGCGTGCAGCCAGCGCCGGGGGCGCTGCGCGCGCGGGGCGCCCCCCTCCGTCAACGGCGGTCCACTGCGTCCCGCATCGCCCCGAACGCGCGATTGGCGAGTCGGACGCCGATGGTGGCCGCCTCGGCCGCGGCGGCGACGCCCGCCCAGGCAACTTCCTCGAGCCCGCCTCGCTGCTCGTCGGGGCCGTGCTCGGGCTCGGCGGGGTCCGTGCGAGGCGGGGGCGGGGGCGGCACGGCTTCGGGGGGCCTTGGTGGGCGGGGTGCGCGCTTGGCCTGGGCGCTCGGGGAGGTTGCCGGAGCCTTCGCCTTGCTCTTCGGGGCACTCGGCTTGGACTTGGTGGACTTGGCCGCTGCCGCGTCGCGGCGCGGGCTGCGCGCCCCGGGCCGCGTCTTGGGCAGGTTCCCGAACACGCCGGCCTCGCCGTCGAGATCGGTCGCGGCGCTTTCGCTCGGTTTATCGGAAGCCATTGGCCGCCTATTCCACCGCACTCGCGGGACGTTTGCGCCGCGCACTCCCCGCGGGGGCCTGGCAAGGGGGGTGATGCCACGGGCGTGCGTAACCTTTGGTGCTGTCGGGGGTTGGATTTCGCGTGGCGCCGCGCCCGGTTCCGGGCTCGCACAAAGCGTTGCAAAAATGGCGTGTTCAAGCCATTTAGCGGACTTCGGCCTTGACTTCAGAATGTATAGTCACTAGGATCTGAGCACTCGTTTGAGCCACCTGGGCGCTGGGAACTTCCCCATCGGGGCGTGCGGATCGCAAGGGTTCGCTTTTTGTCGGCAGCCGCTCATAGCTCGAAACTCACCGACGAGGTACCGGGTCGGCGTGATGGCGACCGGCGGGGCAGACCAAAACTTGACACAGACGAAGGAAGAGCCAACCCGATGCTAGTTGCGGAACTTCAGGAGCTCGAAGAGGTAAAGACCCTTCTCGCGAAGGGTCAGGCCGAGGGAGTGATCGCCTACGGGGAGGTGGCGAAGGCGCTCTCCGAGGTCGAGGTGGACGAGGGAGACATCGAGGAGCTCTACGGCTTTCTCGAAGGCCAGGGCGTCGAGATGGTGGACGACCCGGATCCGGCCCAGGCCGCCGCCGCCGCCGCCGAGCCGGCCGACGGCAAGCGTGGTCGCAAGCGCAAGCAGACCGCGCTGGACCTGAAGCCGGACATGACCACCGACTCGCTCCAGCTCTTCCTCAAGGACATCGGCAAGGTGCGGCTGCTGACCGCCCAGGAGGAGGTCGACCTCGCCAAGCGCATCGAGCGCGGCGACCTCGACGCGAAGCAGAAGATGGTCGAGTCCAACCTGCGCCTCGTCGTCTCGATCGCCAAGAACTACCGCAACCAGGGCCTGCCCTTCCTCGACCTGATCCAGGAGGGCACGCTCGGCCTCGTGCGCGCCGCGGAGAAGTTCGACTACCGCAAGGGCTTCAAGTTCTCCACCTACGCGACCTGGTGGATCCGCCAGGCGATCGCCCGCGCACTGGCCGACAAGGCGCGCACGATCCGGATCCCCGTTCACGTCGTCGAGAAGCTCAACAAGATCGGCCGCGCCGAGCGCAAGCTGGTCACGGAGCTCGGGCGCGAACCCACCCCGGACGAGATCGCCGAGGTCACCGGCATCGACCCCGAGGAGGTGGACCAGATCAAGCGCTCCGCCCAGGCGCCGGTCTCGCTGGAGAAGCCGGTTGGTGACGAGGAGGAGTCCGAGTTCGGGCAGTTCATCGCCGACGAGAAGGCCGAGTCCCCGTTCGAGCGCGCCGCCGACCTCCTCACCAAGGAGGCGCTGCGCGAGGCCCTCGAGAACCTCTCCTACCGTGAGCGCCGCGTCCTCGAGCTTCGCTACGGGCTCGGCGGCGAGCACCCCCGCACCCTCGACGAGGTGGGCCGCACGTTCAACGTGACGCGCGAGCGGATCCGCCAGATCGAGAACCAGTCGCTGAAGAAGCTTCAGTCGCTCGCTGAAGCCCAAAAGCTCCGCGAAGTCGCGTAGCCCCGGCGCCCGCGGCCGGCAAATCGCGGGAACGCTTTTCCTGGAATCGACCCGGCCCGAAGCCGGGCCAACCACATCGGAGGACGAAATCAGCACCGCAACCGCAACGAAGCTCAGCCCGGCGCAGTGGACCTGCGCCCGCTGTGAGATGACGAGCACATGGACCAATGGCCTCGCCGACGCCGCGCCTCCGCACTGGGACAGCGCCGGCGGTAAGCACTACTGCCTGGCCTGCCGTCGCGAGCGCGCGATCGACGCCGCGCTCGAGGACGCCGGCGACATCGGGATCGAGGCTCGCGCGAAGGTCCGTTCGGCCGCCGTGGTCGAGTTCGAGATCCTGCGCGACCCCGAGCGCACCGAGGGCGAGATCGCCCGCGCCGCGCGCACTTCGATCGGCGCAGTGCGAAAGGCCCGCAAGGCGCTCGCCAACTGAATAGGCTCGGCTGCCCGGCATCCGACCCTGGAGGAGCATTTGAAGGCCCCAGCGACCCTCGTCCCTGCCCTCGCGCTTTGCGCCGCCGCCCTCCTCGCCGGCTGCGGAGGCGACGATGAGGAGGGAACGGGCTCCGCGACTGACGACGAGGCGGCGGTCCTCGAGGCGGTCGAGACCTTCTACGCAGCCGCGCTCGACGGCGACGGCGAGACGGCCTGCGGCCTGCTGACCGACGACGCCGTCGCCGAGGTGGAGGAGGGCGCCACCGGCTTGGCAGAAGATCAGGTATGCGTCGAGCTGGTCGAGACACTCGGGGACCTCCTCGGCGAGGAGGCCAAGGAGCTCGCCGAGCAGAACGAGCCCGAGGTGATCCAGGTGGAGGGCGACGCGGCCACCGTAGCCACGACGTCCTTCAACCAGGAGAGCGCGGGCGGCGAGGTCGCGACCGAGGAGATCGAGCTCGACCTGGTGAAGGACGACGGCGAGTGGAAGATCGCCGGCTTTCCCGAGTAGCGGGCCCCATGGCCCAGCGGGGCGCTGCCAGCGCCTAAAGCGCCCGCCGCCATCGCCCGATAGGGGGGTGATGGCGTTTGAGATCGATGAAGCGCTGCGCTACGTGGTTGAGCGAGAGGGCTCGGACCTGCACGTGAAGGTCCCCTCGCCGCCGATGGCCCGTGTCCACGGCGAGCTGCGGCCGATCGAGGGCAGCGAGCCGCTGACTCCGGAGGACACCGACGCGGCGCTGAAGCACATCCTCATCGACCCCGCCCTGCTCGAGGAGTTCGCGAACGTCGGCGAGGCCGACTTCTCCTACGAGGTCCCGGGCCTCTCCAGGTTCCGGGTCAACGCGTTCCGCCAGCGCGGCCACGTGTCCATCGCGCTGCGGGTGATCCCATACCAGGTGCGCACCATCGACGACCTCGGCCTGCCCGAGGTCATCCGCACGCTCGCCACCGAGAAGCGCGGGATCGTGCTGCTCACCGGCACCACCGGGTCGGGCAAGTCCACCACGCTCGCCGCGATGATCGACCACATCAACTCCCACTGGGCGCGCCACATCATCACGCTCGAGGACCCGATCGAGTACCTCCAGCGCGACAAGCTCTCGATCATCAACCAGCGCGAGGTGGGGCAGGACACCGAGAGCTTCGGCCGCGCGATGCGGCGCGTGCTGCGCCAGGATCCCGACGTGATCTTCGTCGGCGAGATGCGCGACGAGGAAACCGTCCGCACGGCGCTATCCGCCGCCGAGACCGGTCACCTCGTCCTCTCGACGCTTCACACCCTGGACGCCACCGAGACGGTGAACCGCATCATCGACTTCTTTCCGCCGCACCTCCAACAGCAGGCGCGGGTGATGCTGGCCGCGACCCTGCGCGGCGTCGTGGGCCAGCGGCTGGTCCAGCGGGTCGGCGGCGCCGGCCGCGCTGCGATCTGCGAGGTGCTCGTCGTCACCGGGCGGGTGCAGGACCTGATCCTCAACCCGAACGAGACCGGGCGCATCACCGAGGTCATCGCCGAGGGCGAGTACTACGGGATGCAGACCTTCGACCAAGCCCTTCTCAAGAACGTAATGGCCGGCAACGTCACCGAGGAGGTCGCGCTCGAGGCCGCCACCTCGCCGCACGACTTCAAGCTCATGCTCCAGGCTCAGGGCCAGCGCGCCTCGGGCATCGAGCAGGTCATCGCGAACGGCTCCGGGACGGATCGCGCCGAGGCCCCGGTCCAGGGCATCCAGGGCTGAGCCGCTCCCCCCTCGAGCGGTCAGACCCCTCACTTCAGTAGGTAAAGCATTGGCTATACTCGTCGTGGTACGAGGGTTGGCGCACAACCGTGCGCGCCCAGCAGAGCTACCCGATCAAATGGCCGAATCTCCCTGTCCCGTCGGTTGTTGTGCGGAGATCATCTCCGGCAAGTGGACCCTCCTCCTGATCCGGGATCTCGCGGACGGCAGCAGCCGCTTCTGCGAGCTCGAGCGTTCACTTCGGGGCATCAGCCCACGCACTCTCTCCCTGCGCCTTCGCGCGCTGGAGGAGCACGGCATCATCGAGCGCCACACGTACCCCGAGGTGCCGCCGCGCGTCGAGTACGGGCTGACGCCGAAGGGCGATGCGCTCGTCCCGCTGATCGAGGACATGCGCGCCTACGGCCGCCGCTGGTTGGTCGATACCCCCAGGCCCGCCGGCGCCCAGGCCCCCGCCGCCGCCTAGATGAGCAATTCCACGGCCTCACGCACGCGGATGACGCCTGGGCAGCGTCGCCGGATCGCGCCCGTCGAGACTCGCCCGTAGTCACGACTACGGGCTTCGCTCGCCGGCCACGCCCGGCTCGCTTCCAGGCGCCCCCACGCACGCGAGGC
>JBPCKC010000026.1:0-14564 GCA_051004675.1 Solirubrobacterales bacterium | reverse complement strand
CGCGAAGCGGCGGCCTCGCGAACGGCGAGACCGCGCAGGCCCGCCTCGGCCGCGGTCGGGCCGACCAGGGTCGCGGTCTCGTCGACGGCCTCGGCGTCGCCCTCCCCCACGCGGAACAGGACGACCGTGATGTTGTCGCGCCCGCCCGCCACGTTGGCCTGCTCCACGAGCGCGCGCGCGGCCTCCTCCAGGGTCTCCGAGCCCAAGAGCAGCCCCGCGATCCCGTCGTCCTTGACCATCGTGGTCAGCCCGTCGGAGCACAGGAGATAGATGTCCCCGGGCTTCGCCCGGTAGGTCATCGTGTCGACCTCGACCTCGCGATCGGGCCCCAGGGCCCGGGTGATGATCGAGCGCTGGGGGTGGTCCTCGGCCTGCTCGGGGGTGAGCTTGCCCTGGCGGAGAAGCTCCTCCACGAGCGAGTGGTCGGAGGTCAAGAGACGCAGGTCGCCGTCGCGGAACAGGTACGCGCGGCTGTCGCCCACGTGGGCGAGGCTGACCTCGTCGCCTTCGACGAGGGCGGCGGTGAAGGTGGTGCCCATCCCCGAGCGGGACTCGTCCTCGGCGGCGTGGTCGTTGATGCGCCGGTTGGCCGCCAGGGCGATCGACTTCAGATACGCCTCGGGCGGCTGGTCGCCGCGCTCGGCCGGGCCGAAGGACTCGGCGGCGATCCGCGACGCGACCTCGCCCGCCTGGGCGCCCCCCATCCCGTCGGCGACGGCGAAGACCGGGGATCCGGCGAAGAACGAGTCCTCGTTGGCCGAGCGCTGGCGGCCGGTGTCGGAGAGCTGGGCTGTCTCGACGATGCGCATCAGGCACCGATCTCCAGCTCGAAGCGGAACTCGGTGTCGCCGATCCGCAGCTCGTCGAGATCGTTCAGCCGAGCCTCGCCTCGCAGCTCGCCGTCGTTCAGGTAGGTGCCGTTGGTGGAGCTCATGTCCTCGGCGTAGTAGCCGCCCGAGCGGGAAAACACACGCATGTGGATACCGGAGGCGAAACGGTCCTCGATGCGAACGTCGGCGTCGGGAGAGCGGCCGACGGTCAGGCCGCCGAAGAGGTCAAGCCGGTCTCCGACCTCCAGGCCGCCGCCCTTCAGCACCACCAGCGAGGCGTCGGTACCCGGCTCCCGCCCGCCCGGTCCGACCGGGTGAAAGCCCGTCGCCTCGGGCGCCGGCCCCGTCGTCTGGCGCAGCTCCTTGAGCGCGCTGCGGGCGATCCAGAGCAAGAAGAGGTAGAGCACGATCAGAAAACCGAACTTGAGCGCAACGGCGATGGGGTCCGTGTCCATCAGTGTTCGATGTCGAAGGTGAAGGCGGTGGTGCCGAGGGAGACGTGGTCGCCGGGCGACAGGCGCGAGCTCTCGACCTTGCGGCCGTTGACCTTGACGCCGTTGGTGGAGCCCAGGTCCACGATCTGCCAGTCCCCGCTGTCGGCCCGTCGAAGCTCGGCGTGGCGGCGAGAGATGTTCGGATCGGCGAACACGCACTCGCACTCGCGCGAGCGCCCGAGTGCAGCCACGGGCCCGTCGAGCACGTAGCGGCGGTCCTCGAGCGAGACGATCGCCCTGGTGCGCGTGAGCGCGGGTGAGGAGGATTTGCGCTCCTTGCGCTGCTGCTGCTTGGGCGGGACCGAGTAGACCATCGTGTGCCCCTGCTCGCCCTGCGAGGGCGCCTCGCCCTGGCGCTGGGGGGGCTTGACCAGCCGTGTCTGGATCCCGAACTCGCCGAGGCGCAGGCGCTCGTCGGTCTCCAGCTCGACCTCGGGCCGCGTCAGCAACGCGTAATCGTGGCGCCGGGCGTGCTCGAGCAGGTACGCGGAGAGCTCCTGCCCCAGGGAGCGCTCGTAGCCCTCGAAGCGCGCGCGGTCCTCCTCCGACATCCACACCGTGTACTGGTTGGGCACGTAGATGCGCGAGATCGACGTGGTCTTGTGGGCGTCCATCTCCTTCGCCAGCTTGCGGGCGATCTCGACCGGCTGGACCTGCGAGGAGAAGGCACGGCTAAACACCCCTTCCACGAGGTTCTCGAGCCGCTGCTCCAGGTTGCGTAGGACGCTGATGTTCCGGTCTCCCTCAGCTTCTGGCCTCGTTCGGTGCAGGCCGCGCGAGACCCGCGAGGGGCGGGCGCGCAGGGGGGAATCCTAGTGGGGATCCGGCAAGGCCTACTGAGCGGTGGCGGCCGGCGCGGGGGGTGCCGCAGGCGCGCCCGCGGGGCGGGCGAACGGCCGGCGGAAAGAACGGGAGCGCTGCTCGGCCGCGAGGGCGAGAAGCGAGGAGGCGGCGACCACAAGGGGCGCCCCGTCCAGCCCGCCGTTTCCGAGGGCGCCGAGGATCGCCGCCAGCCCGGCCGCCCACACCAGGGCGCCGGCCGCCGCCAGGGCCAGCTGGCGAGCCGCGAGGATCCAGCCCAGAGCCATGGCGAAGCCGGCGAAGGAGGCCATCCCGAGCAGCGCGGAGGTTTCGACCAGCGGCAGCACGAGCGCGTCGAAGGCGGCGGCGAGCGAGGCGTCCCAACCGGCGGGAGGAGGTTCGATCAGCCCGCCCGGGGGCTCGATCCCCAGCGCGGCGCACCCCGCGACCAGCCAGCACCAGCCGATGGCGCCGATCGCGGCGCGGGCGGCGGGGGTGCGCTCGCCGGCCCCTGCCACCGCCGGGTAGGCGCCGCCCGCGGAGATCGCGCCCAGGACGAGGGCGAGGCCGGGGAGGGCGGCGCGCTCCGGCCTGCTGGCGACGAGCAGGGGTGGGATCCCGAGCAGCGCCACGAGCAGCGCGAGGCCTGGCAGGCCGGCGGGGCCTGCGAGCACCACGCAGGCGGCCGCGAGGGCGACCAGGACTCCGGCACGGATCACGCCGGGGCGCGCGCGCTCGGCCGCGCCGGGCTCGGCCGCGCCGGTGGGTGACGGCACGGCGTACTCACAGTCGAGATCCTCCACCGCCGCCTCCAGCGCGTGGCTCAGGACCTCGAGGGCCGGGCGGTCGGCCGCATCGGGAGCGAGGCAGGCGTCGACGGTGCGCAGCAGCCGCGCCGGAAGGTCGGGGCGGTACTCGCCCAGCGGCGGCAGCTCGGAACCCATCGCGCGGGCCGTCTGCGCCGGTGAGGACCCCCGGACGGGGTTCTCGCCCGCCCAGCACTCGTACAGCGTCAGCGCGAGCGAGTAGGTGTCCGAGGCGGGGCCGGCCTGCTCGCCCTCCGCCTGCTCCGGCGACATGTAGGCGAGTGTGCCGACGACCTCGCCGGGCGCCGTGAGCGTGGGGGCGTCGGCGAGGCTGGCGATTCCGAAGTCGGCGAGCTTCGCGCGGCGGCCGGAGCCTGTGTCCTCACGGGCGATCACGTTCTGCGGCTTCACGTCGCGGTGGACCACGCCGCGCTCGTGGGCGTGCCGGAGCGCCTCGCAGACGTCGGCGCCCAGCTCGGCGACGTCCCGGTCGCACAGGACGCCGGAGCGCGCTAGGGCGTCGAGGGTCTGGCCGCGGACCAGCTCGCTCACCAGCAGCGCCCGGTGCCCGTCCAGCCCGAACTCGAACAGGGCGACGATCCCGGGATGGTTCAGGCGAGCGGCGGCGTGGGCCTCGCGGGCGACGCGCTCGGGCGCCCCGACCATGACCTCCTTCACCGCGACGTGGCGCTGGAGGCGCTCGTCGAAGGCGCGGTAGACCGTGCCCATGCCGCCCGAGCCGATTCGCTCCTCCAAGCGGAAGCGATTCATTACGAGCTCACCGACCATTCCTGCTTTCGGTTCGCTGCCGGCCCCGCGTGTCCTGCCGGCGCAGGCGCTGTTCGCGCCGATCGCCACGAGGGGGACGAGTTGCCCTCCGCCGCAGGTTCCATAATGTGCGGGCACAAGGGCGTGGCCCGGCCGCCTCTTTGGGATCGGGGAACCCGCTCGGGGTGATCTTGGCTTTCCTGGACGACGACGACCCGCTCGAGCCCGAGGATCTCGGCCAGTCACGCCGCTACGGCGCTCCGCGCCAGCGCCCGTTCCTCGCGAGGCGGCTGGGCGCGCTGGTCGGCGGCGTCCTCGTCATCATCCTGTTGGTCCTCGGGGTGCGCGGTTGCCTCGACGCCCGCAAGGAACGCGGGTTCGAGAACTACGCGCGCGACCTGGCCTCGATCGCGACCGAGTCCGAGCAGCTCTCGAAGGAGTTCTTCGGGCGCCTGCGTGACCCGGGTGAGCTGACCGAGCTGAGCCTGAAGGCCGAGGTCGACGCCGACGAGGGGACCGCGGAGAACCTGCTGGAGCGCGTCGCCGGGCTCGACACCCCCGACGAGCTCGCCGACGCGCAGAGCGAGCTGGAGCTGGCGTTCGAACTGCGGCGGGACGGGATCGGCGGCGTGGCCGACGAGATCGACACGGCGCTCGCGAAGGAGGGCGCCGAGGAGGCCACCGACCGGATCGCCAACTACATGCGCTACTTCCTCGCCAGCGACGTCCTCTACGGGCGTTCGAAGGGCGCGATCGAGAACGAGCTCGCGAACCAGGACATCGTGCCCGACGAGAACCTCTCCAAGGCCCCGTTCCTGCCGGACCCGCCCGAGGATTGGATCAACGCGGGCAACCTCGCCGGCAGCATCAGCGGCGTCACCACGGGCGGCGGCGGCGGTGAATGCTCGGGCGTCTGCGGGATCGCCCTGCTCGAGACCTCGGCCGGCGGCACCGTGCTCACTCCCGGCGGCCTCACCAACGTCGGCGGCGGCGCGCCGTACGAGCTCGAGATCCAGGTCCAAAACCAGGGCGAGTCGGAAATCACGGACGTGGCGGTGGACTTCACCCTCTCCGGCGCCGAGACCATCGAGGGCGCCGGCACGATCGACCGCATCGACGTCGGGGCGACGGAGTCCGCGAAGCTCAACATCCAGCCCGACCCCGAGCCTGGCGCCGAGCTGACGCTCGAGGTGACCGCCCAGCCGGTGGAGGGCGAGGAGATCGAGGACAACAACACGGCGACCTACACGGTCACGTTCGAGTAGCACCCCTCTCCGCTAGCGTCGCGCGCCCATGAGAGTCGCCTTCCTCGGCCCCGCCGGGACCAACACCGACGATGCCCTGCGGGCCGCGAGCGCCGGCGCGGACATCGAGGCCGTCCCCATGCCGAGCGTCCACGAGGCGATCGCCGCGGTTGAGGACGGCGCGGCGGAGCGGGCGTTCGTGCCCTTCGAGAACTCGATCGAAGGGGCGGTGCGGTCCACGCTCGACACGCTGGCCTTCGAGGCCGTCTCCGTGACGATCGCGGGCGAGCACGACCATCCCATCCACCACGCCCTCATCGCCCGGGAGGCGCTCGCGCTGGACCGGATCGAGCTGGTGATCTCCCACGAGCAGGCCAGCGCCCAATGCGCCCGGTTCATCCGCGAGCGCCTCCCCCGGGCCCAGACGAACACCGCCCGCAGCACCGCGGAGGCCGTGCGGACGGTCGCCGGCGCCGAGGGAAGCTGGGCCGCGATCGGGGCGGCGGGCGCGGCCGAGCTCTACGGGGCGGTGGTCCTGCGCGAGGACATCGGGGACGAGCCCGACAACGTCACCCGGTTCGTCTGGATCGCGCCGCGGGACCTTCGCCCCAGCGGCGACGGGCTTTGGCGGACGACCCTGATCTTCTCGGAGCTCGGGGCCGACCATCCCGGAGCCCTGGTCGACGCGCTCACCGAGTTCTCCTCGCGGGAGGTCAACCTCACCCGGCTCGAGTCGCGGCCACTGCGGCGCGAGCTCGGGCGCTACATGTTCTTCGTCGACATCGAGGGCCCGGCCTCCGAAGAATCGGTGGCCGGGGCGATCGCAGCGCTGCGCGGCAAGGCGGAGAACGTGCGCGTGCTGGGCAGCTATCCCGTCAACGCGGGCGGCGTACCCTGAACGTAGGTCTCACCCGTAGAATTCGGCCGACATGAAGACGGGGGTCTCACCGGTCGCCCTCAACGGTCACGGGGCGCACAACGGCCATTCCGCGCAGGGCCTGCGCGGGCGCGTGCTCGTCCTGAACGCCAGCTACGAGCCGATCAACGTCTGCACGATGCGCCGGGCCACCGTCCTCGTGCTGAAGGAGCGCGCCGAGGTGCTGGAGCAGCGCGAGGGCGCCATCCACTCCGAGCGCGTCGCGCTCCAGCGCCCGTGCGTGATCAGGCTCCGCCGCTACGTCCGCATCCCCCGCGACGTCCATCGCCGCAAGATCACCCGCAAGGCCGTGCTCGCGCGCGACTCGTGGACGTGCCAGTACTGCGGCCACCAGGCCACGGGCCTGACCGTCGATCACGTCATCCCCCGCTCGCGCGGGGGCCTCTCCGAATGGGACAACATCGTCGCCGCCTGCGCTCCCTGCAACCGGCGCAAGGGAAGCCTGACCCCGCACGAGGCTCGGATGCACCCGTCGAAGCGGCCGAAGGCCCCGGGGCCGACGGTGTTCATCCGGATCGCCTCCCCGCGCATCCCGTTCGCGTGGGAGAGCTACCTGTCCGGCCTGGCCCCCGCAGTCTGAGCCCGGCGCACGATCGCCCGCGCGAAGCGCTCGGCCGAGCCCGGCGCGTGGTCGTGGTAGAGGTTGGGCTCGACGGCCTCGAGCTCGATCACCTCCGGCTCGCCTTCGCCGTCGGCGAGCAGGTCGACGCGCGCGTACAGCGGGCGCTCGCCGAAGCGGTGCTCGAGCTCGGCGACCACGTCGCGCGCCGCTCGCAGCTCGAGCTCGGACGCCGCCCCCGGGCCGACCAGGTCGCCGTCGTACATGATCTCGGCGGCCCCGAGCCCGTCGTCGCGTACCGGGGCGACCTCGTCGGGGCGAAGCACAGCGCCCTTGCGCAGCGCGTGGCTGAAGGCGCCGTCGATCATTACCACCGCCGTCTCGCCGAGCGCGTCGACCGACGCGTTGTAGGGCTGGAGCATCGCGGTCTTGCCCGCACCGTGGATCGCCGCGATCAGCTCGTGCGCCTCCGCCGCGCGCGCGGGCGTGAAGCGCCCGGTGTCGCGCGCGCCGCCGGAGACCGCCGGCTTCACCACCACCTCGTGCTCGATGGCCGGCGCCCGCGATCCCGGCGGCAGGTACTCCGTGTCGACGACTCGGATCCCCGACCGGGCGAGATCGGCCAGGTAGCGCTTGTCGCTGTTCCAGCGGATGAGCCCCGCGCCGTTGCAGAGGTGAGGCCCGACGCTCTCGGCCCACCCGACGAACTCGTCGCGGCGTGAGGCGTAGTCCCACGTGCTCCGCACGACCACGAGATCGAAACGATCCCATCGCGTCCCCTCCCGGTCCCAGGGGACGATCTCCACGACGGCGTCGAGGGCCGTCAGGGCGCCTGCCAGGCGCTCGTCGTCGGTGAACGACGCAGGCACGAAGTTGCAGCTTGCGATCGCGATCCGCACCGGCGCCATCCTAGGGGCGGGGCGGACCTCGGCAAACAGGGAGGCCGCCCCCGAAGGGACGGCCTCGCAAGGTGCGATTGGGAAGCGGGCGTCAGCTTGGCCGGTGGCCTGGCGGGCTGGGACATCTGCCCACCGCCTTCGCTCGCCGGTGCCCGGGGTGGATTCCGCCGGACGGCTCGCACGGTGCCCGGCCGCACCTCCGCTCGCGCGGGAGGGGGACCGGAGCGGCCTTCCTAGCGGCCCTGCACCTCCAGCGTCCCGATAAGCATGTGACTCAGTCGGACCACCTCCTTTCTCTGGTAATCCGATTGAAGCAAATCGGGTGGATGCGCCGCCGGCTAGGGGCGCCGATCGCCGCCCAGCTCGTAGCCCAGCTCGGTCAACAGGGGCGCGGCGACCGCCTCGAACTCGGCGAGGTCGGCCGGATCCATCTCCCGGCGCCACTTGCCGATGCGGTCCTTTCGCGGCGGCTCGCTGGTGAGCTTGTGGATCTCCACCCGGCGCTCGGCGCTCACCTCGCCGCGTGAGCGGTCCTGGGTCAGCTCCTGACCGCCCTTCATGTCCCGCCTGATCTCAGCGATCCGCTCCTCCGCACGCTCGTGGTAGCTCAGCATCGCCTCGTCGAACTCCAGCTCGGAGAAGTCACAGATCCGCCGGAGCTGGCGCTCGGGGTCGTCGAGCAGGTCCTCGTAGTGGAGCTCCATGTAGTGGCGCACCCGCGTGCCCTGGCGGCGGGTCTGGGCGACCCGCTTGATCCAGTGCTTCGCCTGCTGCCGGGGCGTCGGCGGGTTTTCGTGCTTGGCGAGCAGCGAGAGGGTGACGTCGCGGCCGTCGCGGATCAGGTGGATGAACCTGGCCTCGGGCAGAAGGTTGTCGATCGGCGGCATGTTCCACCCGTAGCCGGGGCTCTTGTCGCCCCAGCGGGGCTTGCCGTGGCGCTCGGCGTAGGCGCGGTAGAAGAGGCGGACGCCCTCGCGCAGGTCGAAGGGTTCGAGCCCTCGCCATGCCGCCCGCATCTCGTCGGCGTCGATCCCGAAGTCCTCCCAGCGGCGGTGGCCGACGAGCACGTCGCAGACGCTGTCGGCCGTGGCTCCCGGCTCCTTCGCGACCTGGATTAGCTGGGGCAGGAACTGGGTCTCGGGCGGGATCGCCAGCTCGGGATGAGCGTCGAGCATCAGGCGCAGGAGGGTGGTGCCGGAGCGCCCGTGCCCCACCACGAAGGGGGCGGGGTGCAGGCCGTGGGCCTCGCGCTCGAGGCGCCGGCGCCGAATCGCCCGGCGGGCGCTGCGGGGGAGAAGCTCCATCGCCTTCGATCCTACGCGGGCCCCGGCGCGGCCACGCGCTGGAGGCGCTCCCACAGCTCGATGCTCTCGGCGTCGGCGTCGGCACGCCACGACTCGCCCGCGCCGCTCACGAGCGCGGCGTCGAAGAAGGTGGGGTCTCCGTGGGGCGTGACCCCGCATGCCTCCAGCGCCGCCCGGGCCTGCGCGGCGAGCTCCTCGGCGCGATCGAAGTCGATCACCGGCAGGCGCGCGCGTTCGGCCTCGGTCAGGAGCGCCCGGTTGTAATGGCGCCACAGGGCCTCCCATCGCGCCGGCGGCAGCACCGGGCCCATGCCCTCGGCCGCTCTGCGCCCCAGCGACTCGCGGACCGCGACGGGGTTGCGGATCACCCCGATACGCGAGGGCTCCAGCCCGCGCCACAGCTCCATGGCGAGCAGCGTGCGCGGTTCCTTCACCGCGATCACCTCGCCCGTGAACTCGGTCAGGACCGCGTCGCGCTCGGCGCGATCGTCCTCGGTGATCTCGACCGCGTCCGGCGGCTCGCACCACGAGCCCCCCGCCCGCTCGAGGATCCGCTCGTTCAGCCGCCTCAGGCGCAGGATCTCGCGGTTGCCGCGAAGGTTGAAGGCGTTCTGCTTGACGCGCGCGGGCCCGAGGTCCACGCCCAGGTCGGCCAGCATGCCTGTCACCGCGGAGGTCCCGCTGCGATGCATGCCCAGCACCAGCAGGAGCTTGCGGTTGGTCACATCAGCTCCCGGTAGAACTCCGGATCGCTCTCGATCTTCGCGAACCATTCCGCGCTCAGCGCGTCCGACTCCTCCTTGAGCTGCAGATTGATCTTGCGCGCCGGGTTGTAGCGGCGGCGGAGCTTCTTGGCCCACTTCGTGTCCGGCAGCGCCCGCAGCGCTCGGGCCCGCAGCGAGGTGTTCGCTTCGTGGACGCCGCTCTCGGCGATCTTCAGGCGCCCGCCGCGCGCCCGCCGAAAGCCCGCGCCGTGGTGGTAGACGACGCCGTCGTAGAGCCCGAAGAACAGCGGATGAGCGTCGCGCTTGTTCGAGCGCAGCAGGGGCTTCCAGTCGACGGCCCTGGCGTCCACCTCGCGCAGGACCCGGGCCCCCACGTCGCTGACCTCACGCCCCACGGCGTTCACCCAGTGGTGCTCGCCCTTGCGCCAGTCGCCCCCCAGCTCGCGCCAGAACCCGACCGTGGTGAGGCAGAAGCAGGGGTGCGGCTGGACGTCGGAGGCCTCGTCGCGGCGCACGGCGACCAGCTTGTGCTTCGGCAGGTCCTCGTCGATCATCGGCCCGAGGTCCGCTATGGGGAAGGCGTCACCGTCCAGGAAGAGGATCACGTCGTCGTCGGAGTCGGCGTCGAAGGCGATCAGATCCGCCAGCAGGTTGAGCTTGGTCGAGTGCTCCTTGATCTGTTCGTCAGAGCTGTAGTGGAACCGCTCGGAGTGGTCGCGCTCGAGGTGGTTGAGGAACGCGTAGACCTTGAACGGCTTCGGGAGGTGGCGCTCGAGTTGGCGCAGCTGGACGTCGATCCACCGGTCGTCGCGCCAGTGGACCGTCGCGACGTGGGTGGTCAACTGATTGTCCCGACCTCGTAGCCGAGCTCGGCGAGCAGCTCACCCGATTCGGCCTCGTAGGTCGCGATGTCTTCCTCTGACAGCGCGCTCTTCCACTTGCCGACCATCGAGGGGTCGGGCGGCTTCATCGACGACTTCTTGCGCTCCAGCCTGGTGCCCGGGCGGCGCTTCTGGTTGTGCTCGGCCGGGAGGTTGTGCGCCATCTCCTGCAGGCGATCCTCCGCGGACTTCCAGTAATCCAGCATCACGGGGTCGTAGTCGAGCGAGACGAACTCGCAGATCCGGCGCAGCGTCGGCTCGGGATCCATGATCAGGTCCTCGAACCGCGCCTCCATGTAGTGGTTGAGGTCGGCCGAGATGCGCCGGGCACGCTCGATGCGCCGGCGCCAGCGCCGGGCGGCGTTCTCGATCGGCGGCGGCTCGTGCACGCGGTTCAGGCGCGAGAGGCGCACGTCGCGGCCGTCGCGGATCAGGTGGATGAAGTAGGCCTCGGGAAGCAGGCGCTGGATCCGGCGCATGGACTTGACGTACACGGGCGTCTTGTCGCCCCAGCGCGGCTTGCCGTGGCGATCGGCGTAGCGACGGTAGAAAGCGCGAGCCACCCCGGTGCCTGTCAGGGGCTCGACGCTCGAGATGACCTCCTCCAGCTCCTCGCGCGTGAAGCCGAAGTCGCCCCAGCGAGGGTCGCCGTGGATCACCGTCGCCAGGCTGGCCGCCGTCGCGCCGGGCTTGTCGGCCCTGCGCGCGAGCGTTGGCAGGAAGTGGGTCTCGGGCGGCACCGCAAGCTGGGGGTGGCTGTCGAGCATCAGGCGCAGCGTCGTGGTGCCCGAGCCGCCCGCGCCGACCACGAAGGGGGCGGGGACCTGGCCGTCGGCTCCGGTCGTGGAGGTCGAATCGCTCATGAGCGGCGGGACACGTTAGCGCGAGGCTTTCGCCGCGACCTCGTATCCCAGCTCGCTCAGCAGGTCTCCGGCGACGCGCTCGAACTCGGCGACGTCGCCCTTCGGCATCTCGTGCTTCCACTTCGCCACGCGGTCCGCGCGGGGCGGCTCCTGGGTGAGCTTGTGAAAGTCCAGGCGGTCGGACGCCTTGAAGAGTGGGCGCTCGCGCATCTCAGCGTTCTCGCGTCCAGGGCGCAGATCGCGGTCGATCTCGCCGAGTCGCTCCCGGGCGCTCTCGTGGTAGCTCAGCATCCCGGGGTCGAAGTCCAAGGCCACGAACTCGCAGATCCGTCGCAGCTCGGGCTCGGGGTCGTCGATCAGGCTCTCGTAGCGCAGCTCCATGTAGCGCCCCAGCTCGGTCCCCTGGCGCCGCGCGGTCTGGATCCGCCGCTTCCAGCGGCGCGCGTGCTTGGCCGGGGTCGGATGGTTCATTCCGCGCCGCATCTGCGACAGCCGCACGTCGCGCCCGTCGCGGATCAGGTGCACGAAGTGGGCCTCGGGCATCAGCGCGCCGATCCGCGATACGTGAAGGGCGTAGCCGGGGCTCTTGTCTCCCCAGCGCGGCTTGCCCTTGCTGGCGGCGTAGGCACGGTAGAAGGCGCGCATGGCCTCAGCCAGGTCGAAGGGCTCGATCGAGGTGAACGCGGCGCGGATCTCGTCCGCGTCGAGCCCGAAGTCAGGCCAGCGACGGTGGGTCACGAGCATCTCGGCGAGGGCTTGCGCATCGGCTCCGCCCGCACGCGCGTCCATCAGCTCCGGCAGGAGCTGGGTCTCGAAGGGAATCGCGAGCTGGCCGTGCGCGTCGAGCATCATCCGCAGCAGCGTCGTGCCCGAGCGCGCGGCTCCAACCACGAATGGGGCGGGCTCGCCGGCTTCCACCCGGCTAGGAGGCGTCCGCGCCGCCGGCCTGCGTGTCGTCCGCGGCCGCGTCTGTCGGCTCAGCGGCAGCGGCGGGAGTCGCGCCCTCCGCGGCCTCCATCGCGATCTGGTCGGCTTCCTCGCCGACCGACGCGCCGTCGGACTCGACCACGAGGGCGACCGCCGAGACGCGGTCCTCCTCGTCCTTCAGCTTCATCACCCGGACGCCCTGCGTCGCGCGGCCCATCTGCGAGATCCCGCCGGCCTGGGTGCGCTGGACCATTCCCTTCTCGGAGATGAACAGGAGGTCCTGGTGCTCGCGGACCATGAGCGCCCCGGCCAGGCCGCCCTTCTTCTCGGTCAGCTTGATCGTAAGTACGCCCTTCGTGCCGCGGCCCTTGACCGGGTACTCGGAGACCTGGGTGCGCTTGCCGTAGCCGTTCTCGGTGACGACGAAGAGCTCCGAGTCGTCCTGGGCGACCGCCATGCCGAGCACGCGGTTTGCCTCCTTGCCGACCTTGCCCTGGACGTTCATGCCCTTGACGCCGGAGGTGTCGCGGCCCATCGCCCGCACCTTCGACTCGGAGAACCGCGAGGCGTGGCCGGAGCGTGAGACCAGCAGCAGGTCGTCATCGCCGGTGGTGAGGCGGACCTGGACCAGCTCGTCGCCGTCGCGGACCTTGATCGCGATGATCCCGTCGGCCCGGATCGGCGTGTTGTAGGAGAGGAACTCGGTCTTCTTGATCTGGCCCTTGGCTGTGGCGAACGCGAGGTACTTGGCCTCGCCGAAGTCGCGCGTGGGGATCACGGCCATGACCTTCTCCTTGTCGCGCAGAGGCAGCACGTTGACGAGCGCCCGGCCCTTGGACGTGCGCGAGCCCTCGGGCAGCTCGTAGACCTTGAGCCGGTAGATCTTGCCGCGGTTGGTGAAGAACAGCAGCCAGTCGTGGGTGGAGCAGATGTGGAGGTGCTCGATGAAGTCGCCCTCCTTCATGTCCATCCCCATGACCCCGACGCCGCCCCGGTGCTGCTGGCGATAGGTGACCAGCGGCAGGCGCTTGACGTAGCCGGAGTTGGTCAGCGAGACCACCATCTGCTGGTCGGCGATCATGTCCTCGATGTTCATGTCGCCCTCGAAGTGGGTGATCTCGGTGCGGCGCTCGTCGCCGTAGCGCGAGTCGACCTCATCGAGCTCCTCGACGACGATCTCGTCGACGCGCGCGGGCTCGCCAAGGATCGCCCGCAGCTCGGCGATCAGCGTGATCAGCTCGGTGTGCTCGGCGCGGACCTTGCCCGACTCGAGCGCCGTGAGCCGTGCGAGGCGCATGTCGAGGATCGCTTGCGCCTGGATCTCCGAGAGCTCGAACTTCTCCATCAGGCCCTCGCGGGCGACGTCGCTGTCGGCTGAGGCGCGGATCAGCTCGATCACCGCGTCGAGGTTGTCGAGCGCGATCAGCAGCCCCTCGAGTATGTGGGCCCTGGCCTCTGCGCGACGCAGCTGGAACTGGGTGCGGCGGGTTACGACCTCGCGCTGATGGGCGACGTAGTACTGGACCAGCTCCTTGAGCGAGAGGGTTCGCGGTACCCCGTCGACGAGCGCCACCATGTTGACCCCGAAGGTGTTCTGCATCGAGGTGTGGCGATAGAGCTGGTTGAGCACCACCTCGGGCGGGTCGCCGCCGCGCTTGAGCTCGATCACCAGACGCATCCCGGAGCGGTCGGACTCGTCGCGGAGGTCGGAGATCCCGTTGATCTTCTTCTCGCGAACGAGGTCGGCGATCTTCGTGATCAGGCCGCCGTCGCCGCCCTTCTTGACCATGAACGGAAGCTCGGAGACGATGATCGACTCGCGGCCGCCCTTGAGCGGCTCCAAGTGGACGCGCGCCCGCACCTTGACCGGGGCGCGACCGGAGGCGTAGGCGTCGCGGATACCCGCGAAGCTCATCAGCCCGCCGCCCGGGAAGTCCGGGCCCTTGACGTGCTCCATCAGGCCCGCGAGGTCGATCTCGGGGTTCGCGATGTAGGCCTTGACCGCGCCGATCGACTCGCTCAGGTTATGCGGTGGGATGTTGGTGGCCATCCCGACCGCGATCCCGGAGGCGCCGTTGACCAGCAGGTTGGGGAAGCGGGCCGGCAGCACCAACGGCTCCGACTGCGACTCGTCGTAGTTGGGCCCGAACTCGACCGTGTCGGAGTCGATGTCGCGCAGCATCTCGGTGGCGACGCGGGCGAGACGGGCCTCGGTGTAGCGCATCGCCGCGGCGAAGTCGCCGTCGATCGAGCCGAAGTTGCCCTGGCCGTCGACCAGCGGGTAGCGCAGCGAGAACTCCTGCGCCATCCGCACGACGGTGTCGTAGATCGACTGGTCCCCGTGGGGGTGGTACTTGCCCATCACCTCGCCGACGATGAAGGCGCACTTGCGATACGGGCGGTTGGGCTGCAGGCCGAGGTCGTGCATCGCGTAGAGGACGCGGCGGTGGACCGGCTTGAAGCCGTCGCGGACGTCGGGCAGCGCCCGCCCCACGATCACGCTCATCGCGTAGTCGAGGTAGGAGG
>JBPCKC010000025.1:0-83772 GCA_051004675.1 Solirubrobacterales bacterium | reverse complement strand
ACCGCCGCCCTACCCGGCTGGCTCACCCACTACAACTTCACCCGACGACATGGCTCCCTCGGCCACCGACCGCCCGCAGCTCGGCTCGCCGAACTGGAACAACGTCATGGGTAGCTACACCTAGGGCAGCAGCAGCTCGTCGCTCGAGGTGGGGCGCTCGGGGCCGATGGTGAGCTGCGCCGGCTTGGCGCCGGAGCGCTCGCCGCCGTTCACCTCGTAGTCGCCTTCCGCCACGTCGGCCTTGAACTCGCCGACGCCGCCCGGCGGGATTTCGTTGGAGATCTCGTTGTCCTCGGGCGCCGGCCCCACGAGGGTGAGGCTCACGGGGTCGTCGGACTGATTCGAGATAGCGAAGGTCACGAGCCCGGCGCCGAAGTCGCTCGGCGAGACGACCACCTTGTCGTCGTCGACCTTGGCGGTGATCAGGATCGGCGCCGGAGGCCTCGGGTCGTTGGCGAAGTCATCGTCGCTTCCGCAGCCGGCGATCAACAGCGCGGCGCCGCCGGCGAGCGCGGCGGCTCGGGCCCCGTTGCGGTGCCGGATCGAGTGAAAAACCTCCCTCGCACCCATCAGCTCGCAACCCTAAAGGAGAACCCGGCGCGATGCGACGCCTCGCGGCATCCGCACGGCGCAGGACCGCCGCTAGAAGGGAAGCTCGACGACCTCGGCCGTTGCTGCCGAGCCCACCGTGACCGTGTCGCGTGGCTGGGCCTCGCGGCGGACGACGGCGAGCGCCAGGGGGCCGAGCGCGGGGGAGAGGACGGCGGTCCCGACGGTCCCGACGACCTTCTCGCCCGCGCGGATCTTTTCGCCCGCGGCGAGCACCGCGTCCGAGCGCAGGCCCCGGAGGTGCCGGTTCGGCTTGCCCTTGTAGTGCAGCCGAGCGACGGTCTCCTGGCCGATGTAGCAGCCCTTCGAGAACGAGATCGCCCGTTCGTTGATGCCCGCCTCCTGGGGAATCGTCTCCGTGGTCATCTCGCGGCCGAACCGCGGACGGCCGGCCTCCACGCGAACGATCTCCGCGGCGGCCTCCTCCACGCTGGCGATCCCCGCCGCTGCCAGGCTCGCGGCCAGCGCTCCGGTGTCCTTGGGCGCGAGAAGCAGGTCGAGTCCGAGATCGCTGGCCACGGCGCGGCACTCCACTCCTCCAAACGACATCTCGGTGTGGGAGCCCTCGGCCGCAAGCGGGGGCGCTCCGGTCATGCGGGCGGCCCCGGGCCCGATCACGGAGATCAGGGCGTAGCCGGCACTCGCGTCGTTGATCTCGGCATCGCGCCCGATCTTGTACGTCGAGAGGTGGCGAATGACCGCGGCGCTCGCCTCGGGCTCGAGGTCCAGCAGGAACCGTTCCTCGGCCAGGCGCAGCACGCGCATGTCCCCCTGCATGTGGCCCTTGCGGTCGAGCAGCGCGGCGTACGCGCCCGACCCGGGCTCGATTGGCTCCACGTCCTGCGTGAGCTGCCCCTGGAGGTAGTCGGCGGCGTCGGCCCCGGTCACCTCGATCACCACTCGGCCCTCGCGGGCCAGGAAGCCGGCCTCCTCGCGCAGCGCCCGGTACTGCCCGTCCAGCTCGATCGCCCCGGTTGCCTCCACCCAGGCGATTGTAGGCACGCCGCGACACACCTCCCACGGGGAGCGTCCTGCCCTCTGCACCGGCGGGGTGGGCCGGGCAGGACGCCTCCCGGGACCGGGAATGGGTTTTGATGTGTCAAACTCTATGTTGTGGCGTCTAGAAAGCTCACGCGCAGGGGCCTGATCGGCGCCGGGGCTGCCGCGGCTCCGGCGATCGCGGCGCTCCACGAGGCGGTCCCTCACCGCGGCCTCCACCAGGCCTTGGGCGGCGACCAGCACGCGAGCGCCGCGGCCTCCCCGCACGCCGGCCACGGAGCCGGCAAGGGCCTGGGGAGCCACGACGGGTTCGGAGCCGGGGCCGTCGATCACGAAGCCAACGGCTTCGACCCGAGCGAGATCGTCCGCGACTTCGACTACGGGACCACGAGCCGGATGGCCGACGGCCGCACGCTGCGGGAGTGGACAGTGGTCGCCGAGGACAAGGACATCGAGATCGCCCCGGGGATCATCTACCCGGCCTGGACCTACAACGGGCGCATCCCTGGCCCCACGTTCCGCGCCACCGAGGGGGACCGGATGCGCATCCGCTTCATCAACGGCTCGCAGCACCCCCACACGATCCACTTCCATGGCTTTCACCCGGATTTCATGGACGGCATGCCGGGGGTCGGCGAGGGGCGGGGTGGCGGCCTGATCGCGACCGGCGAGCAGTTCGTCTACGAGTTCGACGCCGAGCCGTTCGGCCTTCACCTCTACCACTGCCACGCGACGCCGCTGTCGGCCCACATCGCAAAGGGCCTCTACGGGGCGATGGTCATCGACCCCAGGGAGCCCAGGGAGCGGGCCGACGAGCTGTTGATGGTCATGAACGGCTTCGACACGAACTTCGATGGCGCCAACGAGCTCTACGGCGTCAACACGATCCCGTTCCACTACGTGAACGAGCCCGTGAAGGTGAAGCGCAAAGAGCTCGTTCGGATCTATCTCGCGAACCTCCTCGAGTTCGACCAGATCAACTCGTTTCACGTCCACGCCAACTTCTTCGACTACTACCCCACGGGGACGAGGCGCGAGCCCACCGAGTTCACCGACACGATCATCCAGGGCCAGGGCCAGCGCGGGATCCTCGAGCTGCGGTTCCCCTACACGGGGAAGTTCATGTTCCACGCGCACAAGACCGAGTTCGCCGAGCTGGGCTGGCTGGGGTTCTTCGAGGTCGAGGACTAGCCGTGGAGGCGGCCGGAGCCACCGAGCGCGAGCCCCAAGGCCTGCCCGTCTGGCTCTTGGGCGCGATCCCCCTGGCGCTGATCGCGCTCGCGATCGGCCTCTTCGCCCTGCTCGACGGCCCCGGACTGGGGGAGCGGCCGGGCCCGCCGGTCGAGGAGCTGGTCGTCGAGCGCACCGAGCTGCGCCCGGGGGAGATCGAGCTGACCATTCGCAACGACGGCCCCGACGCTGTCGGGATCGCCCAGGTGACCGTCAACGAGGCGTTCGTCCCGTTCGAGGCGGGGGAGAGCGAGGTCGGCCGCCTGGGCTCGACCAGCCTCAGGATCCCGTATCCGTGGGTCGAGGGCGAGGGCTACGCGGTCGGTGTTCTCACGTCCACGGGCGGCACCCTCGAGCACGAGATCCCGGTCGCGGTCGAGACGCCCGACGCCGACCTCTCCTTCTACGGCTTGATGGCGCTGCTGGGCTTCTACGTCGGCGTGATTCCGGTCAGCCTGGGGATGCTGTGGCTCCCGTTCGTCCGGCGTGTCTCGGCCGACTGGCTGCGGGCGCTGATGGCGTTGACCGTCGGCCTGCTCGCGTTCCTCGCAGTCGACGCGGGCCTCGAGGGCCTCGAGATCGCCGACGCCGGGCCCGCCGCCTTCGGAGGCACGGCTCTGGTGTACCTCGGGGCGCTGGTTGCCTATCTGGCGCTCTCGGGAGTGGACGCCTACCTCTCGCGACGGCGTGAACGCGCTCGCGGGGAGCCCGGCGCCGCGGGATCGGCCGGCCCGTACCTGGCCCTGCTGATCGCGATCGGCATCGGCCTGCACAACCTGGGCGAGGGCCTCGCCATCGGCTCGGCGTACGCGACAGGCGCCCTCGCGCTGGGCACGTTCCTGGTCGTCGGGTTCGCGATCCACAACACCACCGAAGGCCTCGCCATCGTTTCGCCGCTGGCACGTGAGCGGCCCGGGCCCGGGCGGTTGGTGGCGCTGGGGCTCATCGCCGGCGCCCCGGCGATCCTCGGCGCCTGGATCGGCGCTGCGGCATTCAACCCCAGCCTCGCCGCGCTGCTGTTCGGCGTCGGCGTCGGGGCGATCGCGCAGGTGATCGTCCAGCTCGTCCCGTCTGTGCGCGACGCTTCCGGGCGGCTGTTCCATCCCGTCGCCGTGGGCGGCTTGCTGGCGGGCATCGCGGTGATGTACGTGACCGGGCTGCTCATCGCCGGATGATGAACGCGCCAACCGCCCACTCAGGCTTCCGCCGCGACCCCGCCGCCGCCAACACCGAGGCGGTCGAGGACTACGCGAAGGCCATCCACGCCCTGCACGCGCGCGATGCCGGCGCCGTGTCCAACTCGGGGCTGGCCGAGCGCCTCGGCGTCTCGCCGGGTTCGGTGACCGCGATGCTCAAGCGCATGGTGCGGATGGGACTGGTCGAGCACGAGCCATACCGCGGGGTGACGCTCACCGGGCAGGGCGAGCGCGTCGCGCTGGAGGTGATCCGCCACCACCGGTTGTTGGAGGCCTACCTCGCCGAGGCGCTCGGAATGCCGTGGGACCGCGTGCACGACGAGGCCGAGGTTCTCGAGCACTACATCTCCGAGGAGCTGGAGGAGCGGATGGCCGAGGCGCTCGGAAACCCCTCCTTCGACCCCCACGGCGACCCGATTCCCAGCCGCGAGCTCGACCTCGAGGCCTCGGGCGGCACCGCGCTCGCGCGGCTCGAGCCCGGCGCTTGCGGCACGTTCACGCGCGTCTCGGACTCGGATCCGGCCATGCTTCGCTACCTCTCCAAACGGGGCATCCTCCCCGGCGCCTCGCTCGAGGTGCTGGAGCGCCAACCCTTCGGCGGCCCGCTCACGGTCGGCATCGGCGGGGCCGAGCACGCCATCGGCGGCGAGCTGGCCGAGCGGATGATCGTCGAGGTCGCGTAGCGCCGCGCCCGGCACGCAGTCGCCCGGGGTAGGCTTCGGCGGTGGCCCTCGCCGGCGACTTCCAGCAGGTCCTCGACTCGCTTCCCGGGGACTGGACCGACGTCGTGTGCGACCTGCGACTCCTCGACGAGGAGCAGTACGTCGACGCCGCGGTCCTTCTCTCGCAGATCAACGCCCAGCCCTACTCGAGGGCCGACTGGCACTGGCGGATCAACGTCGCCCATAGCTTCGGCCACGCCGCCGCCGCGGAAACGGTGCTCGGCACACTCCGGATGCTCGACGAGGAGGGCATCGAGGGCGAGCTCTACCTGCGCGACTTCCGCGAGGGCCGCGCGGAGGTGGTCCAGATGTGGGGCCGCCCCGAGTCGGTCCGCCGCGACTTCCGCGACCGCCGCTCGCTCTAGCGGAACATCCCCTCGCGCGCCTGGACGCCGATCAGGTCGCGTTCGAGAGCCCACTTGATCCACTTCATCGCGCCCGACCATGCTGGAGCGGGCACCCTGAAGGCATCGGCGTCCATCAGCGTGCCCAGTTGGGCGCGCTGAGTCTCCTCGTCAAGGCCCTCGGCGCCGTCGAGCAGCGTCCGCAGACCCGCCTCGGGATCCGCGACGACATCGCGGTACCCCTTGGCCGTCGCCGCCTCCATGCCCTCGGTCAGTGCACGATCGTCGTGGCGCAGGTCGGCCGCCGCGACCAGGATCAGCTCCGGGTACCTGGGCGCCCCGTAGTCGTCGACGCGGAACTCGCGTGTCGGCACGCCCTCTTGGTGCAGCGCGACACCCTCGGCGTTCCAGAACGCCGTCGCCGCGTCCACGCGACCGGCTGAGAGTGCCGCGACGGATTCGAAGCCGATCGTCACCCGCTCGACGCTCGCCGGATCGGCGCCGTCGGCCTCGAGGACCGAGTCGAGGACGGCGTCGTCGGACGGCAGGCCGGTCACCCCGACGGTCCCGCCCTCGAGGTCACGGGGGCGCCGGACCTCGTCGCGGTCTCCCGCGATCACGGCCGCGAGTGGGACCGAAACGATCGGCGCGATGCCGACGACGTCGAGGCCGCGCTGGCGAGCGATACCCAGATCGTTGATGTCCATTACCGCGAACTCCGTTCGCCCGGCCTCCAGCAGCTTCGGCGCATCGGTCGAAGCGCCCGGCTCGCGGATCTCGAGGTCGATCCCCTCGTCCGCGTAATAGCCCTCCGCCTCGGCGACGTAGATGCCGGCGTGCACGGCGTTGGGGACGAAATCGAGCACGAGGGTCGCCTCCTTCGAGGCGCCCGGTTCAGCACCGTCGCCGCCGCAGGCCGCCAGGCCCGATGCGAGTGCGACGGCCGCCAGCGACGCGACCACTCGTGACATGTGGTCGGGCAGGATAGCCTTGACTCGCGATGGCCGATCACGGGCTCGACGACGAGCTGCTCGCCCTCATCGAGATCCCGAAGGGGAGCAGGAACAAGTACGAGTACGACGAGGGGATCGGCAAAATCATCCTCGACCGGTTCCTCTCCTCCTCGACGGTCTACCCGACCGACTACGGCTACCTGATCGACCACCGCGGCCAAGACGGGGACCCGCTCGACGTCCTGGTCTGCGTGTCCGAGCCGACGTTTCCCGGCTGCGTGATCCCGGTCAAGCCGATCGCGCTGTTCGACATGGAGGATGAGAAGGGCCAGGACGACAAGATCATCTGCGTGCCCCTGCACGACCCGACCTGGAACAAGTACGACGATCTCGACGACCTGAGCGAGCAGTTCCAGCTCGAGGTCGCCCACTTCTTCTCGGTCTACAAGCAGCTCGACGGCAAGCCCGTCGAGATCAAGGGGTGGCACCCACGCGAGCGCGCGCTCGAGGTGATCGCGGACGCCAAGCGGCTGCACGCCGAGGAGCATGCCGGGGGGTAGGGTGCCTCGGGCCGTGGCGGTGGCTAGACTGCCGCGCCGTACAAACTTGACTCCTTAGGAGGGTTCCCTGTGCAGGATCGCGGCCTAGCGGCCTACATCGCCGAACTGATCGGCACGTTCTTCTTGGTCTTCACCGTCGGCGTCGTCGTGACGCTGTTCGTTGCCACCTCGGCCGACACCCAGACCGGGTCCGACTTCGCCGTCGTCGGCCTCGTGCACACGTTCGCCCTCTTCGCGCTGATCCTCACCTTCGGCGCGGCCAGCGGCGGTCATTTCAACCCGGTGGTGACGATCGCGGCCGCGAGCCTCAGGCGGATCGACCCCCTCGACGCCGTCGTGTACATCCTCGCCCAGCTCTCGGGCGGTGTGCTCGGCGCCCTCGCGGTCAAGGGCCTGCTGCTCGACGAGGGCCGGCTGTCCAACTACGGCGCCACGACCGTCAGTCCGCTGCTCGGCGGCGACTTCGCCGGCATGCTGGTGGAGGCGCTTGGCACCTTCATCCTGGTGCTGGTGATCTGCGCCGTGGCGTTCAACCCGCGCGCCCGCCAGGAGTGGGCGCCCCTGGCGATCGGCACCACGCTCGGCTTCGCCGTGATGGTCCTCGGTCCCCTCACCGGCGGTGCGTTCAACCCCGCCCGCTGGTTCGGCCCCGCCCTGATCGGCGACGAGTTCGGCGGCACCTGGCCCTACCTGCTCGGTCCGCTCGTCGGCGCCCTGCTGGCGGCCGCGGTCTACAGGTTCGTGATCGCCGGGCCCCAGTACGCGCTTGGCTCCGAGCCCCCGACGACCGACGTACGCGCCGCCGCGCAGGTCGTCAAGGACGCCGACACCCGCGCCAAGTCGGACTAGCCGCCGGCCACATCGAGTGTCAGGTGAGGGTCGCTGAGCGACCCTCAGGTGACAACGAACGTGGGGGTAGGGGCGTGAGCGCGCCGATCGCCGCGACCGGGTGGCCGCCCGGCGGGCCCGGCTGCGGGCGGCGCGTCGGGTAGCCCGCCCGCGGGCGGCGCGTCGGGTAGCTTGCCCGCGTGCGACGCGTCACCTTCTCGCGGAACTACACGCTCTCGCTGTCGCGCACCTGCCGCTGCTACTGCAAGTACTGCGCGTTCGCGACGCATCGCGCGCACCTCTACTCACCGGACGAGGTGGAGGATCGCCTCGAGCAGGCGGTGCGGCGAAACGCCAAGGAGCTTCTGATCCTCACCGGCGAGCGCCCAGAGGTAAATCCGCAGGTGGCCGACCGGCTGCGCTCCTACGGCCACGACGACTTCACGTCCTACGTCGTGTGGGTGTGCGAGCGGGCGCTGGAACGCGGGCTTCTGCCGCACACGAACCTCGGCCTGCTCTCGCGCGGGGACTTGGCCCGGCTGCGCGAGGTGACCGCCTCCCAGGGCCTGATGCTGGAGTCGACCTCCGAACGCCTGATGGGGACGGTCCACGCCGGCTCGCCCACCAAGCACCCCGCCCGGCGCCTGGAGACGATCGACGCCGCCGGGGAGCTGCGCATCCCCTTCACGAGCGGGATCCTCGTCGGCATCGGCGAGACCGAGGACGAGCGGCTCGCCTCACTGGAGGCGATCGCGGCCTCCCATGGGCGTCACGGGCACATCCAGGAGGTGATCCTCCAGAACTTCGTGCCGCATCCGCGCTACTACGGGCGCGAGGTCGCCGAGATCGCCGACGAGGCGGCCAGGGAACGTTGGGCCGGGGACGGCTCCCCGCTCGGCGGCGAGGAGCCGATGCCGGCTTGGGCCGGTGAGGTGTCGCTCGGGGACATGAAGCGCCTTGTGGGCGAGGCGAAGCGGCTGATGCCCGGCGTCGGCATCCAGATCCCGCCCAACCTCGCCGATTGGTGGGACGAGCTGGTCGCCGCGGGGGCCACCGACCTCGGCGGCCTCTCGGCAAACGGCGATCACATTTCGCCCGAGCACGCCTTCCCCAGCCCACACCAGGTCCGAAAGCGCCTCGCCCCTCAGGGATACGCCCTAACGGAGCGCCTGTGCGCGTACGCGCAGTACCTCGACCCGGATTGGATGGAGCAGGGCGTGCTCGACGTCGTGAAGCTCAAGTACTGGAGCTTTATCCCGCGCAAGGGGTCGGGGCGTCGCAGGGACCGGGCCGTCGACCCGGACCTCGCGCCGGCGGCGATCGCGCGCGGAAGGGCGGGAGAGGCGCTCTCCGAGGACGAGCTGGAAGCGCTCTTCGCCGAGACGCGCCCAGAGGTGATCGAGGAGATGCGCAGCGCCGCCGACGAGCTTCGCGCCGAGCTGGCCGGCGAGACCGCCACCTTCGTCGTCAACCGCAACGTCAACTTCACAAACGTGTGCGTGGTGGGTTGCGCCTTCTGCGGCTTCGGGCAGGGCAAGCGCTCGCCCGACGCGTACACGGTCTCCGAGGAGGACTTCGCCGCCCGGATCGAGGAAGCTGTCGCGTTCGGCGCGACCGAGATCTGCATGCAGGGCGGCATCCACCCCGACTACACGCTGGAGCACTACGGGCGATGGTTGCGGCTGGCGAAGGAGGTCGCGCCGCAGCTCCACCTGCATGCGTACTCGCCGATGGAGGTCCACTTCATGTGCGAGCGCTCCGGGCGGCGGCCAAAGGACGTGTTCGAGTACCTGCTCGAGTGCGGGCTGGGATCCACGCCGGGAACCGCGGCCGAGGTCCTTCACGACGGCGTGCGGGCGCGCATCTCGCCCAACAAGCTTCCAGCGGACCGCTGGGTGGAGATCATCGAGGCAGCGCACGGCAGCGGGCTGCGCTCGACCTCGACGGTGATGTTCGGGCACATCGAGGAGCCCCGCGAGCTTGCGCGGCACATGCGCGTGGTCCGCGAGCTGCAGGAGCGCACGGGCGGGATCACCGAGTTCGTTCCCCTGAGCTTCATCCCGTTCCAGACGCTGCTCGGGCGAACGCACGGCATCGAGGAGATCACCGCCGCCGAGAACCTCAAGCACACCGCCGCGTTTCGCCTCGCCCTCGGCAAGACGATCACCAACCTGCAGGCGAGCTGGGTGAAGATGGGCCTGGACGCGGCCACGGAGAGCCTGCGTTGGGGCGTCAACGACCTCGGCGGGACGCTGATGGAGGAGAACATCTCCCGCATGGCCGGCTCGCACCACGGCACTCGCCTGGAGCCCGAGGACCTGATCGGGGCCGCGCGCGCTGCGGGCCGCACTCCCGCGCAGCGCACCACGCTGTACGAGATCGTGGAGACGTACTAGCGTGCCACGGGATCCCATGGCCGACGTGACCGTCAAGCGCACCGAGGACTTCGAGACCTACTACCTGGGCGCCATGGCCAAGGTGCGATCCGGGCTGGGCGTCAGCTCGTTCGGGATGCAGCTCATCCAGATGGCGCCCAACGAGGAGCGCTACCCCGAGCACGACCACTCCCACGACGGGCAGGAGGAGGTCTACGTGACGCTCGAGGGCAGTGCGACGCTCACCGCCGGCGGCGAGGAGCACGGGCTCGAGCCCGGCGTGTGGGCGCGGGTCGGGCCCGCCGAGAAGCGCAAGATCGTGAGCGGCGACGATGGGGTGAGGATCCTGGCCCTGGGGGGCGTACCCGGCAAGGTCTTTGACCCGGGCGAGGCGACCGAGGAGGGTCAGCCCGACCCAATGGCCGCCTCAGCGGAATAGGTCCTCCGCCCGGGCGCGGCGAAGCTGCGCGGCGCCGGGGCCGTCCGCCTCGGTCACGTAACGGCCCAGGCCACGGACCAGGGCGGCCGGGACGCCCTCGTCCTTCTCGCGGACGAGGTCGGCCGCCGCGGCCGTTTGGTCGGCGATCGCCACCACGGTCGCCTCGAGCTCGCGCCCTCCGGCGTCGGTCCGCCCGCGCCAGTCGTCGAGCGCGAGCAGCCCGGCGCAGCCGATCGCGATATCGGCCTGGCCGACGCGCCACGCCCGGCCGAAGCTATCGGCGATGACCACGGCGGGCGCCGCGCCCGCCTCGGCCAGGACCTCCGCGCGCACGCGCCGCGCCGATTCGTCGGCGTCCTCGGGCAGCAGCACCACCGAGTCCTCGCCGGGGACGTTGGATGCGTCGACTCCGGCGTTGGCGCAGATCCACCCGGCGCGCGTCTCGGTGATGAGGACGTTCCGCTCGGCCCGGATCACGCTTCGGCTCTCGTCGAGGATGAGCTGCACAAGGCGCGGGTCCTTCTCGAGCCTCGCCGCCAGCTCGCGCGCGCGGTCGCTCGGCTCGACGGCGCCCAGGCGCCGGGTTCGCCCCTCCGCCTTGGAGACCACCTTGTGGGAGACGACGAGCACGTCGCCGGCGCCGAGCTCGATGCCCGCCGCGGACGCGGCGCGGGACACCAGCGCGCCGACGCTGTCTCCGTCGGCGACCTCGCCGACTCCGGGGATGGGCAGTACCTCCACGCGGCTCACGGCCCGGCTGGGAGCTCGGCCAGGGCGGCCGCGGTGCGGGGAGCGCGGCGAGGCTCGGCCGCCAGCTCGGAGGCGAGGACCTCGAGGTCCTCGGCCGTGTCGAGGTCCAGGGCGAGCGAGGGGACCTGGTCGACCATCGCCTCCAGCCCGCGCCGGTGCGCCCGCTCGACGTGGCGGGCGCAGCTCTCGGGCCCGAACGCAGGACCGATCGCGTCGGGAGGCGCCAGCAGCAGCGCGTTGGTCCCGGTCCCGTGGCGGTCGGGAACCACGCTGACGCTGTCCGGCGCCAGCCGTCCCAGGGCCGCGTCGAGCTCGGCGGCCGCCAGCAGCGGGCAGTCCCCGGGAAGCAGCGCCACGGCCTCGGCGCCCAGCGCCATCGCCCTGATGATCCCCAGCGTCGCGGCCTCGGAGTGGCCCGCGTCGCCGGGATCGCGGAAGACCTCGATCGGCGTCTTGGCCCGCTGGGCGCGGTGCATCGCGACCTTCTCCGCCCGGCCTTCCCCGGTCACGACGATCACCCGGTCGATCAGCTCGGCCTGGGTGGTCTGCTCCAGGGCGTCGGCGAGCATCGCCTTCGCCAGAGCCGCACGCCCCTGGGGCCCGACCGCCTCGACGAGCCGTTGCTTGGCGGCGCGGAAGCGCTTGATGGGGATGATCGCCGTCGCTCTCATAGCTCGCCCGCGAACGCGAGGACCCGGTTGGCCAGCGCCCGCCGTCCACCGCGGCCGTCCATCAGCGTGGGACAGGCCAGCACCCGGAGCCCATCCGGCGGAAGGTCCGGGTCACCGGAGTCCACGACGATCGCGTCGAGCAGCCCCTGGTAGAGCGAGGCCACGCCGGACGCGCTCACCGGGCGCCCCACCGCTGCCATGAACGCCTCGGTGGGCCCCTTGATCGCCCGTCCGGCCACGAAGGGGCTGACCGCGATGACCGGCGCGGTCGCCGCGGCGACCGCCTCGCGCATTCCCCGCAGGGAGAAAATCGGGCCGATCGAGATCACCGGGTTCGAGGGGCCGATCACGATGAGCTCGGCGTTCGCGACGACCTCGAGCACCTGCTCGGTAGGTCGCGCCTCGGCCAGGCCTTCGACCTCGATGCCCTCGATCGCGGCCTCACCGCGATCGAGGATCAGGAACTCCTGCAGGCCGCGCCAGCCGCCGGGTGTCAGCACCCGGGTGCGCACCCGGTCCTCGCTCATCGGCAGCACGCGGGCGGCTGCGCCAAGCGCCGAGGCGATCTGCTCCTGGGCGGCTGTCAACGTGCCGCCCTCGGCCAGGAAGCGCGTCCGGTAAAGGCACGCCGCAAGGTCGCGGTCGGTGAGCTCGAACCACCCGGGTGCGCCCAGGCGCTCCAGGCGCTCCGAGACCACCGAGGTGTCGTCCTTCACGCCCCAGCCGCGCTCCTCGTCGATCTCGCCGGCCAGCCAGTAGGTGACGAGGTCGGGATCGGGCGAGACGTGCAGGCCGTGGATCTCGACGTCGTCGGCGGTGTTGACCACCACGGCCAGCTCGCCGCCGAGGACGTCCTGCATGCCTGCCGCCAGCTTGGCCCCGCCGGTGCCGCCGGCGAGAAGCGCGACCCTCACGCCCAGTGGTCGCCGTCGGGCAGTCCCGTCAGCCGAATGCCGGCGTGCGCCTTGTACCTGGTGTTGACCGAGATCAGCATCGGGGTGAGCTGTTCGACGATCCGGGCCATCTCGAGCGCTCCTGCGTTCACCGCTCGAAGGCCGTCGATCGATTCGATCAGGCGGGCCACGCGCGCCTTGTCGGCCTTGCGCTCGCCGCAGATCAGGACGTCCTCCGAGAGCTCGGCGTCGGGGTCGCCCAGGACGGGCGCACTCACCGTATGAAGCGCGGCTACCACCGTCACCCCCTCCGGGGCCATCTCCTGCGCCTGCTGGGCGGCCGAGCCCTGCCACACGCCCAGCGAGCGGGTCGCCTTGCCCGACACGGCCGCAGCGAGCGGGACCGTGCAATCCACCAGGATCTGCCCGGGATCGAGAACGTCGCGCAGGTTGGTGAGGTTCTCCGACTGGTTGCGAAACGGCACCGTGAGAAAGACGACCGGGCCCCGCCTTGCGGCCTGCGAGTTCTCGAGCCCCTCCACCGGAGCGCCCGGGAGCGCCTCGGCGAGCTTCCCGGCGGCCTCGCCCGCCCGTTCGGCGCTTCGCGATCCGATCACCACGGGCTGGCCGGCGCGCGCCCAGCGCATCGCGAGCCCGAACCCGAGGGCCCCGGTTCCGCCGATGATCGGGATCGGGTCGCTCACGGCGGCGGAGTCTAGGAGCCTGGGCCTCCATAGACTGCGACGCCGTGATGCGACTCGAGGGGCGGAAGGCGCTCGTGACCGGTGGCGCCCAGGGGATCGGCGCCGCGATCTCGCGGCGGCTCGCCGCCGAGGGGGCCGACGTAGTCGTCTCCGACGTGAACGCGGAGGGCGCCTCGCAGGTGGCCTCGGAGATAGGTGCGGAGGGCGTCGAGCTCGACGTGACCGATCCGGAGGCTGCCGGGGCCGTGGCCTCCCGGCACGGTCCCTTCCAGGTCCTCGTCAACAACGCCGGCACCGACGATTTCGCGTTCTTCACCGACATCACACCGGATCGCTGGCGGCGGCTGCTCGCGATCAACCTCGAAGGCGTCTTCACCTGCACGCAGGCGGTCCTGCCCGGGATGCAGGAGGCGGGCTACGGGCGCATCGTCAGCATCGCCTCCGAGGCTGGCAGGGTCGGCTCCAAGGGCTCGGCCGTGTACTCGGCGGCGAAGGGCGGTGTGATCGCCTTCACGAAGGTGATTGCCCGCGAGAACGGGCGCTACGCGATCACCGCCAACGCGATCGCGCCGGGGCCGATCGAGACGCCGCTTCTGATGCGGGCGAGGGAGTTCGGCGAGATCGGCGAGCGGATCATCGAAACGATGAAGGCGAGCACACAGCTTCGGCGGCTCGGCGCGCCCGAGGAGGTCGCGGCCGCGGTCGCGTTCCTCGCCTCCGACGACGCGTCCTACGTGACCGGCGAAACGCTTGGCGTCTCCGGCGGGCTGGGGATGGTTTAGGTGGCCGGCGAGCAGGAGCGCAACCCGATCGAGGACCTCGAGCCCGGCGCCGAGCGAACCGACGAGTTCACCGTCGAGGGCCGGTTGCTCACCGACGTCGGCGGGACGATCGGCTCCAGCGTGCTCTCGACTCCCGGCATGATCGGGATGATGGAGCGCACGGCCGCGGTGCTCTCGTTCGAGCAGCTTCCGGAGGGAAGCGCGACCGTCGGCTTCGAGGTGTGCGTCAAGCATGTCGGCGCGGCGGCGGAGGGCGCCACTTGCACCGCCCTCGCCCGCCTGCGCGAGGTGGCCGATGGGCGCAAGCTGCGCTTCGACGTCGAGGTCCGCGAGGGCGATCGCACGATCGGCGTCGGCACCCACGAGCGGCGGGTGATCACCGTCGGCCAGCTCGGCTAAACACGTCCGTTGTCACCTGAGCGTCGCTGAGCGACCCTGAGCCCACAACAGACGCCGGGACGTAGCCTTCAGAGCGTGAGCGACGTACCTGACAGTGTCCGCATCCGCGAGGTCGGCCCCCGCGACGGCTTCCAGAACGAGCCGGAGGTGATCCCGACGGCCGAGAAGGTCCGCCTGATCGGCATGCTTGGCCAGGCCGGGCTCGGGCGCATCGAGGTCACCTCCTTCGTGCGCGCGGACGTGATTCCGCAGCTCGCCGACGCCGCCGACGTGCTGGCTTCCTACGACAAGCGCGACGGCATCGCCTACTCGGTGCTGGTCCCCAACGAGCGCGGGCTGGAACGGGCCCTCAAACAGCGCGACCGCTTCGACGAGGTGAACCTGTTCCTCTCCGCCTCGGAGACGCACAACCAAAAGAACGTCAACCGCTCGATCGAGAGGTCCCTCGCCGGCCTCGAGGCCGTGATCTCCACGGCGCGGGGGGAGGGCCTGCGCTGCGAGGGTGTGATCTCCACCAGCTTCGGCTGCCCGTATGAGGGCGAGGTCCCGGTGGACCGCGTGCTTGAGATCGCCGAGCGCCTGGCTGCGGCGGGCTGCGAGGAGCTGGCCTTCGGGGACACGACCGGGATGGCGAACCCACGCCAGGTGCGCGAGTTCTTCTCGGCGGCGCGCCGGCGCCTGGCCGGCGCCGAGTTGACCGCGCACTTCCACAACACCCGCGGCCAGGGGCTCGCGAACGCCCTCGCGGCGCTCGAGGGAGGGATCGACTCGTTCGAGTCCGCGTTCGGGGAGCTGGGCGGTTGCCCGATCCCGCCGGGATCGACCGGCAACATCTCCACCGAGGACCTGGTCTCGATGCTGGAGGAGATGGGCATCGCGACCGGCGTCGCGCTCGCGAAGCTGCTCGATGCCTCCGCCTCCGTGCAGGAGCTGCTGGGCCGGCCCCTGGGCGCCCACGTCCTTCGAGCCGGGCCTGTGGACTGGAATCCGGCGTAGGCTTCAGGCATGCGAAGCGACGCGTTCAAAGCCGCCGCCGAGGCCAAGGACTTCTCGGCCGTGGACGAGCTGTTCACCGAGGACGTCGTCTTTCGCAGCCCCGTCGTCTACAAGCCCTACGAGGGACGTGACGCCCTGCGGATGCTCCTGTCGGCCGTGGTCGAGATTTTCGAGAACTTCCGCTACACGGACCAGGTCGAGGACGGCGAGACGGCCATGCTCCTGTTCAAGGCCGACGTCAACGGCAGGGAGTTGGATGGCATCGACGTCCTGCGCTTTGGCGAGGACGGCCGCGTCAGCGAGTTGATGGTGATGGTGCGACCGATGAGTGGGATGAACGCGCTCGCGGAGGCGATGCGCGCCCGGCTCGAGGCCGCGACGAGCTGAGCTACCGGCCGGAGCCGGCGTACGCGAGCTCCGACGCGCGCCCATCGGTGCTCAGCGCGAACACGCGCGGACGCGGCGCCGCGTCCTCGCCCGGCCGTATGTCGAAGCGCATCCGGAAGCCGGCGAAGCGCAACCCCGGAGCGGAGTACCGGCGCTCGACGCGGGCGCTGGGAACGCCGCAGGTCGAGTACCCGGCGTAGCGTCCGTCGATGAACGCGACGACGATGTCCCCGGCCCGCCGGTGGGAGGCATCACTGGCCCACCCGCGCACGAGGACCTTCCCGTCCACGGTCTTGCCCTCGCGCACGCGGCCGTCCATCGCCGTGCCCGG
This sequence comes from Solirubrobacterales bacterium, assembly GCA_051004675.1. GTDB lineage: Bacteria > Actinomycetota > Thermoleophilia > Solirubrobacterales > 70-9 > JBDTSW01. The sequence goes on along the minus strand of JBPCKC010000025.1, from coordinate 67,604 downwards.
GACTCGGAAGGATGGTCCCGCGCTGTCGCGGATGACCTCGCTGCCCTTCTCCCCGGTGAGGCTGAACGAGCGCTCGAACACCTCGGCGGGATCCAGGCTCGCCGGCGGGTCGCCTGCCAGGCACGACCGGAGCGCGTCCCGCAGCGCCGAGAACTGCGGCTCCCGGTCGAACTGGGCGTGGAGGCCCGGCAGCTTCACCAGCCGCAGCCCGCCCGTGGTCGTCTCGGTCCAAAGCTGCCGGCGCTCGCGCGCGGCCCGCACACCGTCCCCGGCGCAGTAGAAGAAGGTGATCGCAGCTCGGACCCTGTCTTCGATCGCGTAGGAGACACGTGCGGCAGCGTGGGTCGCGGCCACGCGGGTCCCCGCCGCGACGATCGAGCCCGCTACCCCCTCGCTGGGCACCGTACGCGCGGCGTCCGACTCCTCGGCGACCCCCAGGTCGATGCCCTCCGGCTCGGGATGCCACCGAATCGCCGCCGGCTCGGTGTCGATCAGGCCCAGGAACTCGACCTCCTCGCCCGCTCGCTCGATCTGGAGGGCCATCTCGAAGACGAGCAGGCCGCCGAAGCTGCTCCCGATCAGCCGATAGGGGCCGTGTGGCTGGACGCTTCGGAGTCCCGTGAGGTGGTGAGCGGCCATCTCGGACATGGTGTGGATTTCGCGTGCGGCCCAGTCCATGTCCGGTGGCTGAAGCCCGAACACGGGCTGCGCGGGCGCGATCTCGCGACCCAATGTGAGAAGTCGCAGGGAGTAGCCCGGCCTGCCGGCGACGGCGAAGAGGGGCGTGCGGTCCCCACCCGTATTCACCCCGGCGATATCGCGTCGTGCGCTCGCGGGCCGGCTCTCCAAAAAGAATCCGCGCCGCATCCTGTCCCAAAGCAGCCGTGGCGTGGGCGCTTCGATCAGATCTTCGACCCGCAGCTCGACCCCCTGGTCCTCGGCGATCGCGGCCACCAGCTCGATCGCCGAGAGCGAATCCCCGCCCAGCTCGAAGAAGTCGTCGTCGATTCCCACGCCGGCCTGTTCCAGCACCTCGCCCCAGAGCTCCGCGAGTCGTGCCTCCGCGGGGCCCGAGCGCCTTTTGCCGGGAGGGGCCCCGAGATCGGGCGAGCCCAGTCCCAGCCGCCCCACCAGCTCGGTACGGAGGGGCTTGCCTGTGGGGCCAAGGGGCAGCTCGGGCAGGACGGTTACGCGGCGCGGGACCTTGAATGGCGCGAGCGTTTCACCGACGTAGTTCCGCAGAGCGGCCGTGTCGGCATCCGTCTCGGGCCGGAGGACGACCGCCGCCGCGACCTCCTGTTGGAGGGTGGGGTGCGGCACTCCGACGACGACCGCCTCCGCCACGTCGGGGTGTCCGAGCAGCGCGGCCTCCACCTCGGCCGGCGAGATCTTCTCGCCCCCGCGATTGATCACGTCGTCGATCCGGCCCTCCACGGTGAGGAAGCCGTCCTCATCGAGCGATCCCCGATCGCCCGTGCGAAACCACTCGCCCGCGAACGACCGCCGGTTGAGCGAGGTGTCGTCCTCGTAGCCGGAGAAGACCGTGGGCCCTCGCACCACGATCTCGCCCTCCATCAGCGCCACCTCGACCCCGGTCGCGACCCCGACCGTCCCGGGCTTACGAGGACCGTGCGGATCCGGGCTCGCGATCATCCCGGTCTCGCTGGTGCCGTAGCTCTCGAGGACAGGCACGCCCAGGCAGGCTTCGAGTCCCTCGCTCACCTCTCGTGGCAGTGACCCGTTGGCGCACCGCACGAAGCGCAGACGGTGGCCGGCGACCTCATCCCGGCGCTCCTTCAGCCAGCCGAGGACCGCCCGCTGGTGCGCCGGGCCCGCGGTGTACCAGGTGGGGCCGAGCGTGCTCAGGTACCGCAGGAACGCCTCCTCCTCGAACTCCGTGGGGAGGATCGTGCTGCCCCCGGTGAGGAGGGGGAAGAGAAGCCCGGTATAGAGGCCGTGTCCGTAGCAGAGCGGCATCGGGTTCAGGCAGCGGTCGTCCGGCCCGAGGCCCAGGAAGTCCCGGGCTGCCTCGGCGCGCGCTACGAGCTGGCGGTGCGTGGCGGGCACCAGCTTGGCCCGCGCGGTCGTCCCGGAGGTGCGCAGGAGCAGCGCGACGTCATCGGGACTGGCGGCGCCGCCGTTGCGGATGGTCCCCTCGCCGTGGGCTGCCCACTCCTGCACGGGGCCTTCGAGGATGACGACCCCCCGGCGCTTCGCGGTGCTTTGCTCGGCGGCCGTGGCGCCACCCGGGGCCAAAAGGGCCCGCGCCTTCGTCTGCGTGATGAGCGCGCCGAGCTCGGCGGCGGCCGACGGGTTGACCGGCACGCACACGGAGCAGCTCACCACGCCCAGCATCGCGACGGCCGCCTCGGGCCCGACGCCGGCCGTGACGGCGACGCGGTCGCCGCGACCCAGCCCGCGCTCGTTCAAGGCTCGGCGAATCTCCTCGACGCGGCCGGCCAGCTCACCGGCCGAGAGCCCGTCCCCCCCCGGGGAGAGGATCGCCGGAGCGTCCGGGAGGCTCGCCGCCCGCGCCGCGAGCAGCGAGTGCACGGAGTGGCGGTCCGAGGACGTCACGGCGCGCGAGTCTAGAACGGGCCGCTAGGGTGCGCCGCCGCATCCGCGACCAAACGAAGGGAAACGATGGAGATCGAGAAGGTTGGCGTCCTCGGCTGCGGCCTGATGGGACACGGGATCGCGCAGATCTGCGCGCAGGCCGGGTGGACGGTGGTCGTCCGCGAGGTGGACCAGGGCAAGCTGGACGCCGGCCTCGCGAAGATCGAGAAGCAGCTGGCCAAGGCGGTCGACAAGGGGAAGGTCTCGGCGGAGGACGCGGACGCAGTCCGTGGCCGGCTGGAGGGCACGCTCGACTACTCCGACCTGGCCGACTGCGACCTCGTGATCGAGGCCATCACCGAGGACCTCGACGCCAAGCTCGCGATGTGGCGTGAGCTGGACTCGATCGTCAAACCGGAGGCGACATTCGCCACCAACACCTCGTCGCTGTCGGTTGCCGAGCAGGCCGCCGCCACATCGCGGCCGGAGCGTTTCCTGGGCCTGCACTTCTTCAACCCCGCGCAGGTGATGCCGCTGCTGGAGGTCGTGCGAGCCGAGGGCTCGACCGACGATGCCGTGCAGCTCGGCTTCGACCTCGGCGAGACGCTCTCGAAGACCACGGTGGCCGCCGGCGACAACCGCGGGTTCATCGTCAACCGGCTGCTGGTGCCGTACATGCTCGACGCGATGCGCGCCTACGAGGACGGCGTGGGCTCGGTCGCCGACATCGACACCGCGATGATGGCCGGCGCAAGCCACCCGATGGGCCCGCTCACCCTCGCCGACTTCGTGGGGCTCGACACGCTCGCCTCGATCGCCGCCGTAATGCACGCCGCCTACGGCGAGGAGCGCTTCGCGGCCCCGGCGACCCTCACCAAGCTGGTCGAGGCCGGGGACTACGGGCGCAAGTCCGGGCGCGGTTTTTCCGACTACTCAGGCGAGAAGCCCGAGCCCACCGATCCCTGACGGGCGGGATCGCCCATCGGGCGAGGGTCCGATCCGCTAAACCATCCGGGGGCGTTAACCGCAGGAGGCACCACCGAATGGACAAGGACTCGATCGAGCGCATCCGGACCGCGACCTTTTCGGTCGGCCGTCGTGGCTACGACAAGCGCGAGGTGGATCGGTTCCTCGTCAAGCTCACGGACTGGCTGGAGACGGGCGGCACCGACGACGCCCGGGGGGAGGTCGTAAGAGCCGAGTTGGAGCGGATCGGCGAGCTGACCGGCCGCATCCTGACGGACGCTCACGACGCGGCGGAGGCGATTCGGGCGGACGCCGAGGTGGGGCTTACGGAGGAGCGGGAGGCCGCCGAGCGATACGCCAGCGGGCTTCGCGGGGAGGCCGACGCCTACTCCGAGCGCGCGCACATCGAGGCCGACGACTACGCCGCCGAGGTGCGGGGGGAGGCCGATTCCTACGCCGCGCGGGTGCCAAACGAGGCGAAAGCGGAGGCGGCGACCATCCGCGAAGACGCCGACGCTTACGCGGAAGCCGAGCGCGCCGAGGTCGACGAGGAGGTGGCGGCCAAGCTCCGCGCCGCCGAGACTCGCGCCCGGCAGATGGTGGACGAGGCGAACCTGCGCAAGGGTGAGATCGAGAAAGTGATCGCCGACCTGTCCGACCGGCGTGACGCCGTGATCGCCGATATGCAGCGCCTCTCGAGCCAGCTGGTGGGCACGGAGAGCGATTACGAGCCGGGCGACGAGGTTGCGATACCCGAGTCCGACGACACCCGTGAGTTCTCCGCGCTGGAGGCCGAGGAGGCCCTCGAGGACGAGGAGTACGAGCTCGAGGACTCCGAGTACGAGGACGACGAGGACGACCTCGAGGGCCCCGAGGCGGAGCTCGAGGACTCCGGGCCCGAGCTCGAGGACTCCGAGTACGAGCTCGAGGACTCCGAGGCCCGGTAGGGCCTCCAGACGCGGCGGGGCCGACGAGACGGGCCCGAAGCCGGGCACACCTCGGCCTAGACTGCGGCCCATGAGCGAGACCACCGAGGAAACCGGGTTCGATCGGGCGCTCGAGGCGGCGCTCGCGGGCGGTCCCGAGCGCCATCAGGCCAAGACCGCGGAGCAGGGCAAGCTGCCCGTCCGCGACCGGGTCGCCCGCCTGGTCGACGCCGAGTCCTTCGCAGAGGAGGCGCTGCTGGCGAACTGGGAGCAGGAGGGGCTGGGCGCCGACGGCGTGGTTACGGGACTGGCGCTGATCGGGGGCCGCAAGGTGGCGCTGATGGCCAACGATCCGACGGTCAAGGCCGGGTCCTGGGGGCCGAAGACCGTCGAGAAGATCCTGCGGATCCAGGAGCGGGCGCTGTCGCTCGAGGTCCCGATGGTCTACATGGTCGACTCCGCCGGGGCCAGGATCACCGACCAGGTCCGGATGTTCCCCGGCCGCCGCGGCGCGGGGCGGATCTTCCACAACGAGGTGCGGATGTCGGGCCGGGTGCCCCAGGTCTGCGTTCTGTTCGGGCCCTCGGCCGCGGGCGGCGCCTACATCCCCGCTTTCTGCGACGTCGTGATCATGCGCGAGGGCAACGCGTCGATGTACCTCGGCTCACCCCGGATGGCCGAGATGGTCATCGGTGAGAAGGTCAGCCTGGAGGAGATGGGCGGGGCGAAGATGCACACCGGCGTCTCGGGCTGCGGGCACTTCCTCGCGAAGACGGACGAGGACGCAATCGACGTCGCCCGCCGCTACCTCTCCTACATGCCCGCAAGCTGGCGCGAGACGCCCCCGCCCGCGCCGCCGGCCGAGCCCAGCGCCGAGCGGGGGGTATCGGAGATCGTCCCGGCAGACGAGAAGACGCCGTTCGACATCAAGGAGCTGATCGACGCGCTGTGCGACGGCGGCTCCTTCTGCGAGGTCCACGCGCGCTGGGCTAAGGAGCTGGTGGTCGGTTACGCGCGCCTCGACGGGCGCGTCGTCGGCATCGTCGCCAACCAGCCCAAGTTCAAGGGCGGTGTGCTGTTCGTGGACTCGGCCGACAAGGCAGCGCGGTTCATCATGTCCTGCAACGCGTTCAACGTACCGCTGGTGTTCCTGGCCGACGTCCCCGGCTTCATGATCGGCACCGACGTCGAGCGCCAGGGGATCATCCGCCATGGCGCCAAGATGATCTCGGCGGTCTCCGAGGCGACCGTGCCCAAGCTCTCCGTGATCGTCCGTAAGGCCTACGGGGCGGGCCTCTACGCGATGGCGGGCCCGGCGTTCGACCCCGACTGCTGCATCGCGCTGCCTTCTGCCTCGATCGCGGTGATGGGGCCCGAGGCCGCGGTGAACGCCGTCTTCTTGAACCAGATCCAGGCCATCGACGACGAGGCCGAGCGCGAGGAGTTCATCCGCGCCAAGCGCGAGGAGTACTCCGCCGACATCGACATCCTGCACCTGGCTTCCGAGCTGGTGGTGGACGCCGTGATCGAGCCCGACGACCTGCGAACGGAGCTGATTCGGCGCCTGGCCTTCGCCGAGGGCAAGGACCGCCACTTCACGGAGCGGCGCAACCCGGTCACGCCCGCCTAGCGGTACCATTTCGCACATGCTTGGCAGAGGGGGCGGGGCGCTTCTCGCGACGGCCGTGATCGCGGCGGTGACGTTCTTGCCCGTGACGCTCGCCTCTGCCGCAACGACCTGTTCGTTCGACGCCGGGACCCGCATCCTGTCGGCCGGCGGCGACCCGGACGTTGGGACGAACGTCAGCGCCAGCCCTGCGGCGATCACGGTCAACCACCTCGCTGGCAATGGCTCCAGCCTCGTCGGCTGCTCGGGCCCCGGCGCGACTCCCGCCAACACCGACACGGTCGTGGTCGACCACGCCGACCCCGAGCCGACGACCTTCAGCGTCAACAAGCCCGCCGCTTTCGCGCCGGGCTTCACCGATGAGCCCCTGAGTCCCGGCGAAGTGGAGATCGAAGTTGACCTCGGAACGGGCGATGACCTCTTCCATGTCGCCGATGGGGGCCTCTCGAATCCAAACAACTGGGTGCTCGGCACGCTCGGCCTCGATTGGAACCCGGGCTCGCTCTTCGGCGACGTTGACATCGAGGTCGCGGGCGTCGAGGCCTACGACATGCAGCCCCAAGCCGGGGACAACGTCTTCACCGCGCAGGGCAGCTCGTTCGCGGGAGACCCGGTGACGGAGCCTCTGACCTATTTCGGCGGCCCCGACATCGATCACGCAACCGGTGGCGACGGGCCCGACGAGATGGGCGGTTACTTTGGCGCCGATGTGCTCCGGGGTGCGGGCGGCGCCGACCTCCTCGACGGCGCTGCGCCGCCGGGTCCGGACAAGGATCGCCTCCTCGGCGGCTCCGGGATCGACGTGCTGAAGGCCAAGGACGGCAGGCGGGACGAGAGGCTCGACTGCGGCCCTGGCAAGAACTCGGAGGAGAAGGTCAGTCGCGACCTCAAGAAGGACCCGCAGCCGAAGAGTTGCTAGCCGAACCATGGCCCGCCTAGGAATCGCAGGCGGCAACGCGACCGAGGGGATCGACCTCGGGGGCGTTGAGTGGACGGCAATCGACCGCCACGGTGAGCGCGGCTACACGTTGCCCCACCTGATCGATCACCAGGCGAACATGCGCCGGCTCGCGGAGGCGGGGTGCGACCGCGTGCTGGGGATCGCGTCCGTCGGCGGGCTGCAGCCGCAGTACGGTCCCGGCACGTTCCTCAGTCCGGACGATTTCATCTCACTCCAGGCGCCGCTCACCACGCTGGAGGGCAGGGAGGCGCACCAGGTGATCGGCTTCGACGCCGATTGGCGGGCGCGGGTCATTGAGGAATGGGCCGGCCAGGCCGAGCCGCCCCTGGTCGACGGCGGCGTCTACTGGCAGGCGCTGGGGCCGCGGTTGGAGACCCCGGCGGAGGTGCGCCTTGCTGCCCGCGACGCCGACGTGATCGGGATGACGATCGCGTCCGAGTGCGTGGTCGCGGCTGAGCTGGGCCTTTCGTACGCGGCGGTTTGCGTGGTCGTCAACTACGCAAACGGCGTCGGGGACGCCAAGCTCACCATCGGGGAGCTCGAGAGGGGCCAGGCCGCCAACCGCGATCAGCTCGCTCGGGTTCTGGACGCGCTGATTCCGGCCCTGGCCTAGAGCTACCAGGTATCGACGAATCGCCCGGACGTGGCGGCCGGCGCCGCGGCCGCGAACGTCGCGCTCACGACCCGGCGCGTATCGGCCGGATCGATCACGTCGTCGAGCTCGAAAAGGGTCGCGGCGTTCAGCGCCTTCCCGTGCTCGTGGGCGTGGGCGACCATGTCCTCAAGGCGGCGCGCGCGCTCGTCGGGGTCGGCGATCGCGTCGAGCTCGCGCTTGAAGCCGAGCTTCACTGCGCCCTCCAGACCCATCGCGCCGAGCTCGGCGGTGGGCCAGCCGATCGTCAGCAGCGGCTCGTGCATGCTCCCCGCCGCCATCGCCTGCGCGCCCAGGCCATAGGCCTTGCGCAGGATGAGCGCCACGAACGGCACGCGCAGCGCCGCCCCCGCGACGAACAGGCGCGAGCAGTGGCGCACCAGCGCCGTCTCCTCCGCCTCGGGCCCGACCATCATCCCCGGCGTGTCGATCAGCGACAGGATCGGGAGCCCGAACGCGTCGCAGAGCTGCATGTGGCGCGCGGCCTTGTCGGCGCCGCTCGACGTGATCGCCCCGGCGAGGTACATGGGGTTGTTCGCGATGACCCCGATCGGCCTGCCCTCGAGGCGAGCGAAGGCGACGACCATCTCGGGGGCGAAGGCCTCGCGAAGGAAGGTGACCGAGTCGGAGTCCGCGACGGCCTCGACGACGGTGCGCACGTCGTATGCGCGCCGCCGGCGGGCGGGGATGAGGGTGCGGAGGGCCGTGTCGCGGGCGGAGGCCTCGCGGGCGGATGTGGGGTCAGACCCCTTGCGGTCGGAGCCCTCCACGTCGCTGCCGGGAGCGGGATCTGACCCCGCGTTCGGGTCGGAGCCCTCCACGCCGCTGCCGGGAGCGGGATCTGACCCCGGCTTCGGTAGTGCGCCTTGGAAGTAACCGATCAGGCGCTTCGTGATCGCGACCGCCTCTGCTTCGTCCGTTGCCACCACGTCCACCACGCCGTTCCGGCTCTGGACGTCGAGGGGCCCGATCGCCTCGGGCTCGAAGGTGCCCAGCCCGCCGCCCTCGACCATCGCCGGGCCGCCCATCCCGAGCGCGATGTCGCCCGCGGAGACGATCAGGTCCGACGCGCCGGCGATCACGGCGTTGCCCGCGAAGCAGCGCCCGGCAACGATCGCGATTCGGGGTACCTGCCCCGACAGGCGCCCCCAGAGCGCGAACGCCCGGGTATCGAGCGCCGAGACGACGGCGTGGTCGGTGTCGCCCGGGCGTCCACCGCCGCCCTCCGCGAGAAAGACCGTGGGTAGGCGCATGCGCTCGATCAGCTCGAACAGGCGGTCCTTCTTGCGGTGACCGATGGCGCCCTGGGTGCCCGCGAGGACCGTGTAGTCGTAGGAGAGGACCGCGCACGCCGCGGCGTCACCGAAGAGTTCGCCGTTGATCCGGGCGGTGCCGCCGATCAAGCCGTCGGCGGGGGTCCTGGTGATCAGCTCGTCGAGCTCGCGGCGGGCCCGCTGCGCCGCGAGCGCCAGGCGCCCGTACTCGACGAACGAGCCCGGGTCCACGAGGTCCTCCACGTTCTCCCGCGCCGTGCGGCGCCCGCTTGCACGCCGTCGCTCCACCGCCTCCGGGCGCGCCTCATCGCCTGCCCGCCGGCGGCGATCGAGGACCTCGGCCAGGTCATCGCGAATCTCCTCGTCACTCACCGGGGGAGCCTCGCATACGCTGCACGGCATGGGACTGGCAGTCCGCGATGCGACGCTCGACGGGGTCCGGGTTGGGGTGCGATGCGAGGGCGGCGCGATCGCCGAGCTGGGGCCCGGGGTGGAGCCCCACCAAGGGGACGACGTCATCGAGGGCTCCGGCCTCGCGCTGGTGCCCGGCCTGGTCAACGCCCACACCCACGCCGGCATGACCCTCTTCCGCGGCTACGCCGACGACCTGCCGCTGATGGAGTGGCTGGAGGGCCACATATGGCCGGTCGAGAAGCGGATGAGCGACGACGACGTCTACTGGGGAACCCGCCTCGCGTGCGTCGAGATGATCCGTTCGGGCACGACCTCGTTCTGGGACATGTACTGGCACGCGCACGCGGCCGCGCGGGCGGTCGAGGACGCTGGCCTTCGCGCGGTGACCGCGGCGCCGCTGATCGACGGCGACGACGAGTCCAAGTCGCAGCGTGCGTGTGCCGACGCCGAGCGCAGCCTGGAGGCGATCGCCGAGCAGGGTGGCGAGCTGGCGCGCCCGGGGTTCGCCCCGCACGCGCTCTACTCGGTGTCCGAGCGCTCGCTGCGCCACGTGGCCGAGACGGCGGCCGAGCGCGGGGTGCCCATCCAGATCCACCTCTCCGAGACCAAGGACGAGGTGAAGGGATGCTTGGCGAAGCACGGGATGCGCCCAGCGGCATGGCTGGATCGCTGCGGGATCCTGGGGCCGCAGACGGTCCTCGCCCACGGCGTCTGGCTCGATGAGGAGGAGCTGACGCTGATCGCCGATCGGGGCGCCACCGTGGTCACCAACCCCGTTGCGAACATGAAGCTCGCCGTGGGAGGCGTCTTTCCCTACCCGGCGGCCCGTGAGCGCGGCGTCGCGCTGGGGCTCGGCACCGACGGGCCCGGCTCGAACAACTCGCTTGACCTCTTCGCCGATGCCAAGGTTTTCGCGCTCGTCCAAAAGCACGTCGCGGGCGACCCCGCCGCCGTCACGGCGGAGGAGAGCTTTGCGATCGCCACCGGCGCCCGCTCGAAGCTCCTGGGAGGTACTGGGCTCGAGGCCGGAGCGCCGGCGGACTTCCTGCTCGTGCGCGCGGAGGCGCCCGAGCTGGCGCCCGGCGCGCTCGTCCCCAACCTCGTCTACGCCGCGTCGGGCTCGATCGTCGACACGACCGTGGTCGCCGGTCGCGCGCTGATGCGCGACGGAGTGGTGGAGGGTGCCTCGGAGGTTGTGGTCCGCGCCCGTGAGCGCGCGGAGGGACTCGGACTCAGCCGGGGCTGACGACGCGCCGGCGCCTCAAGGGTCACCCCGATACTCGCGCCGCGAACTCCACGAACCAGTCGAGCGCGGCGGGGTTGGCGAGCGAGTCCCGGCTGGCCGCTTTCTCGATCGGCGTGCCCGTGAGGATCCGCTTCACCGGCACCTCGAGCACCTTGCCCGAGAGCGTGCGGGGCACCTCGGCGACGGCGAAGACCTCGTTGGGGACGTGGCGCGGTGAGCAGGTCTCGCGAACCCTGCGCTTGATCGCCGCTGTCAGCTCGTCCGTCAGCTCTGCTCCCGCGCGCAGGACCACGAACAGGGGCATCCATCCCTCGGTGCCCTCGCGCGGGATGTCCACGACGAGGGCGTCGAGGACTTCGGGCACCGCCAGGACCGCCCGGTAGATCTCGCTGGTTCCCATCCGTACGCCCTGGCGGTTGATCGTCGAGTCCGAGCGCCCGTAGATGATCGCGGTACCGCGCTCGGTGATCTCGATCCAGTCGCCGTGGCGCCAGACGCCCGGGTAGTGCTCGAAGTAGGCCTCCCGCAGCCTCGAGCCGTCCGTGTCGCCCCAGAGGTAGATCGGCATCGAGGGCATCGGCTCGGTGATGACCAGCTCGCCGACCTCGCCCACCAGCGTGTGCCCCTGCTCGTCCCATGCCTCGACCTTGGCGCCGAGCGCCCGGCCCTGAAGCTCGCCGCGGTAGACCGGGAGCAGCGGCACGCCGCCGACGAACGCCGTGCACACGTCGGTGCCCCCCGAGGTCGAGAAGAGCCATGTGTCGTCGCCGACGTGCTCGTAGATCCACTCGAAGCCCTCGGGGGAGAGGGGGGAGCCCGTCGACCCCATCGCCCTCAACGCGCCGAGGTCACGGCCGGCGGCGGGCTCGACGCCGTCCTTCATGCAGGCCGCCACGTAGGACGCGGAGGTGCCGAAGCACGTGACGCCGGCGCGCTCGGCCAGATCCCACAGGACGCCCATGTCCGGGTGGCCCGGATTGCCGTCGTAGAGGACGATCGAGGCCGGGGTCAGCAGGGCCGAGACGAGGAAGTTCCACATCATCCACCCGGTCGTCGTAAACCAGAGGATCCGATCGCCCTCCTGGGCGTCGACGTGGAGGTTGAGCTTCTTGAGGTGCTCGAGCAGGATCCCGCCCTGTCCCTGCACGATTGCTTTCGGCAGTCCCGTGGTGCCGGACGAGTAGAGGACCCAGAGGGGGTGGTCGAAGGGGACGCGCTCGAACTCGAGCGGGGCGCCGGCCCCCGACTCGAGCAGCTCCGCCCAGCCGATCGTCTCGGTCAGGCGCCCCGGGTCGGCATCGGGGTCGAGGTAGGGGACGAGGATCGTGCGCTCCAGAGTCGGCAGCTCGTCCTGGAGCCCGGCCACGACGCCGAGGCGGTCGAACCGCTTGCCGCCGTAGCCATAGCCGTCAACCGCGAGCAGGACCTTCGGCTCGATCTGGGCGAAGCGGTCCACCACCGAGCTGGCGCCGAAGTCCGGCGAGCAGCTCGACCACACCGCCCCGATCGACGCGCAGGCGAGGAACGCGATCAAGGCCTCGGTCCCGTTCGGCAGGTAGGCGACGACACGGTCGCCGCGGTCCACCCCCAACCCGCGCAGCCCCGCGGCGGCAGCGGCAACGCGATCGGACAGCTCGCCCCAGCTCAGCTCGGAGAGCTCGTGGATCTCGGAGGCGTGCTGGACCGCGAGCGCCTGCGGGTCGCGGTCGCGAAAGACGTGCTCCGCGTAGTTCAGCTCGGCGCCCTCGAACCAGCGCGCACCGGGCATCCGCCGCTCGGCGAGGACCCGCTCGTACCCGGTGGAGCGCACCTCGAAAAAGTCCCAGATCGAGGCCCAGAAGGACTCGATCTCGGCGACCGACCACTGCCAGAGCTCCTCGTAGTCGCCGAACGCGAGCCCGCGCTCGGCTTCCAGCCAGCGCATGTAGGCGGTCATGTTCGAGCGCTCGACGCGCTTCGCGGATGGCTCCCAGAGCTTCTCGGGGCTCAATTTTCGGGCGGCTGGCTGGGCCCGGACGCGCGCCGGCGGCCGACGTCGCCGTCCAGGCGGCGGATCAGTTCGACGGTGAACCCGCGCGCCCGCTCGATCGCCGCGGGATCGACTGCGTCAGGGAGGTCCGAGGGATGGTGGTACCCGGCGGCGTAGCCGTCCTCATCGGCGCAGCCGATCGCCAGTGACGGGAATCCCGCCAGCCGGGGCGGCATCTCATCGCCCGCGACCGCCAGCGCCAGCGCGCGGGCCTGATAGCGGTTGCCTCCCTCGGCGTCGGCCTCGGCGATCGCCGTGGCCAGCTCGTCCAGGCGCTGGTCGGCGGGGTAGGTCGCCACCCATCCGCCACCGCGGTTGAACCGCACGCCGCCGGATCCGACTGTGTCCAGGTTGAGGAAGTACGTGGGCCTATCGGCGAGGTCGTCGCGGTGCGCGCGCATGAAGGCCCGCATGCCCTCCTGCAGGCACTCCTCCGCCCCCGGCAGCACGACCCACAGGTCCAGGTTCTCGGGCTTGGAGTCCTCGAGCTCCTCGGCGATCGCGAGGACTGCGGCCACGCCCGAAGCGTTGTCGTTGGCGCCCGGCACGACGTCGGAGAGCTCGATGTCCAACAGGAAAAAGATGCCGAGCAACAGCACCAGGGTGGGCGGGAGCTGGACGAGCGCGAGGGCGCTGGAGTCGAAATCCGCCATCCGGGCGCCAAGCGCCGGCAACAGCAGCGCGAGCGACCAAAACAGGAGGCGGAAGGGGCCGAGCCAGGAGAACCTGGTCGCCAGGCGGGCGCTCCTGCGAGCCCGCGCGGGCTTGAAGACGAGGCCCGTGCGCGCCGCGTCGATGTGCGCCGTGAGGACCAGGCGCGCGGGGAGCCCTGTCCGCCTGCCGCGCGAGACCACGTTCTGCGACGCGCGCCGGAAGAACAGGCGCCGCAGCAGGTAGGCGCGGTAGTTCAAGTCCAGGTACATCGAGGTCGCGGCCGCCAGCACCATCCCGAAGCCGAGGGCGGGCGCCGCGATCGAGACGAGGCTTCCGGCCAGGCCCAGCAGGCAGTGGGCGGCGTGGACCAGGCCGAATTGCGGATGTACGTAGGTGGGTTCGACCTCGACTCGCCGCCCGGTCTCGCGCAGGCGCTCGGCCATGCGGTCGGCCGCCCGGCGCTCGGCGTCGCTGCCCGCCAGCCGGTCCTCGAACGTGCACAGTTCCTCGACCAACTCGGTCGGGGCTTGGATGGCTGGTTTTTTGGCGCTCATGCGGCGGGTGGGACTCGAACCCACATGTCCTTGCGGACAGCGGCTTTTGAGACCGCCCTGTCAACCAATTGCAGCACCGCCGCTCGCCCCGGGCATTGTGACGATCCTCAGCACGGGTTCTCGGTCTCGTCCCGCCCGGCGATCCCCTGGCAGGTCTGCATCCGGCTCAGCAGGGCGCTCATGCGCCCCTGGCGGGCGAGCACGCCTGGGCGGTCGCGGGTTGCCTGGATGCCCAGCAGGTTGTCGAGCTGGTGGGGATCGCGCCCGAGGTCGTAGAGCTCGGTTCCGATCACCCCGCAGTCGGGCGGGACCCCCTGGTCATACCACTCGGTGTACATCCAATCGCCGCGGCGAACCGACGCGTAGTTGCCACAGTCCTTGCCGACCTCCGATAGGCGGACCCGGTTGTGCGGCCAGCTTCCCTTCTCACCGCGCAGCAACCCCACCAGCGAGCGTCCGTCGAGCGTGCGGCACTCGTCGGCCAGGCACGGCTTCGCGCCGGTCAGCTCGAGGATCGTGGGCGCCAGGTCCAGCGTTCCCGTCGGCTCGCCCACGCGCTCCACCGGCTTCGCGCCCAGCACCCCCGGCGGCACCCGCGCCGCCATCGGGACCTCCAGGTCGCCCTCGTAGGGGACCGCCTTCTCGCCCGGCCGGCGGTGCTCGCCGAAGAAGTAGCCGTTGTCGGAGATGAAGAAGATCGCGGTCTCGTCGTCGATCCCCGCATCCTCCAGCCGCGAGAGGATCTCCGCGATGCCCACGTCCACCCGGTGCACGGCGGCCATCGCGCACCGGGCCGCCTCGGTGACCTGTGCTACCTGCTCCTGTGTGAGGGGCGCGAACCCAGCGGACGGAGGGGGCTTGTCGGTGATATCCGCCTCGTTGAAGGCGGCGGGACGCGGGACCGGCGCTTCGGCGAAGAGCTCCCAGTCCTCGGGCAGGACCTGCGCGGAGTGCGCCTTGCAGACCGGCTCGTCGGGCTTGTTGTAGACGTGCGGTGCGTAGTAGGAGGCCCACAGGAAGAAGGGCTCCTCGGCGCCGGCCGCCTCGTCGATGAACTCCACGGCCTCCCGCGTGACCGCCAGCGTGGAGTAGTCCTCGCGCCCGGTCCCCGCGGTCTCGATCTGGTCGCCGTCGAGTGTGTCGTAGCCGTAGTACCCGGGGTTCGAGCGCAGCTCCCACCAGTGGTCGAAGCCCGGCGCCGGGCGCGCCGGGTGGTACTCGTTCAAGAACTTGCCGGTCAGGCCCACGTTGTAGCCCGCCTGGTCGAGCCAGCTCGCCAGCGTGCTCTTCTTCTCGCGAAGCTGCTTGTAGTAGTTCTGGACGACACCGTGGTTGTGCGGGTACTGCCCGGTGAGGAAGGTGGCCCGCGCCGGGCAGCACAGGGGCGGCATCGCGTAGGCGTCGGTGAACAGCGTCCCGCCCTCGGCGACCAGGCGGAAAGTGTTCGGCATCGCCTCCGCGGTAAAGGAATTCATGGCCTGGTCGTCGGTCATGACCACGATGACGTTCGGGGCGCCCGCCGCCGCCCGCGGCTCGTCCGAGCAACCTGCCAGCAGGGGGGCCGAGACCGCGGCGGCGAGGAGCGCCGCGCGAGGCGCGCGCTTCGCCTTGCTCATCGCGGGCACTCTAGAGGGGGCTCGAGCGCTCACTAGCCTGGGGCTCCATGTGTGGGCGCTACAGCCTCTCGAGCCCCGACGCCGATCTCCTCACCCGACGGTTCAACCTGCGCGAGCCCGTCGAGGTCGCCGAGGAGCCCAGGTACAACATCGCTCCCACCGACCCCGTGCTCGCGGTTCGAAGGGGGGAAGGGGGCGCGAACGAGCTCGGGCGCCTTCGCTGGGGCCTGGTGCCGGGGCGCTGGGCGCAGAAAGGCGGACGCCCGCTCATCAACGCGCGCGCCGAGACGATCGAAAGCCAGCCGGCGTTCCGGGAGTCCTTCGCCGAGCGGCGCTGCCTGATCCCGGCCGACGGCTTCTACGAGTGGCTCACCGACGATCGGGGCAAGCGCCCGGTGTGGCTGAGCCTCGCGGAGGGTGGCCTCTTCGCGTTCGCTGGGGTCTGGGCCGAGCTGCCCGAGCGCTCGGGCGACGGGGTCCTTCACTCCTGCGCAACCGTCACCACGACGCCCAACGAGCTGATCCGGCCGATCCACGATCGCATGCCTGCGGTGCTCGCCCCCCTCGCCGAGGACGCATGGCTTGACCCCGACGCCGAGGCGGGCGATCTGCGCGACCTGCTCGCTCCGGCCGCGGAGGATCTCCTCGTCGCCCGCGAGGTCGGCGACGCGGTCAACGACGTCCGCCAGGACGGCCCGCACCTCATCGCGCCGCGTGAGGACCCACCGAGCCTCTTCTGAGGCCGGGCTCAGGCCGGCTGGGGCGGAGAGGCCCCCTGAGAGGGCGGGGGGGAGGCGGCGTCCTCGCCGGCCAGCGGCTGGCCGCCGATCGGGCGCTCTTCCTCTACGTGCCATTCCTGGTTGAAGGCGAGCAGCGCGACCACGATCAAAAGGAGCTGCACCGGGACGAGGACGAGGGTGAGGAGCCCGAGGAGGTCCTCGGGCAGAACCGGGGAGTCGAGACCGTCCTTGGAGCGCGAGAACCAGGCGGGCGCGGCGATCGTCGCGAAGATGGCGAGGATGATCGCGAGCGATGCCGCCACCGGCAGGAGCCCGCGGTTCCATCCCATGATGAGCAGGGCGAAGAGCACGTAGATGCCGGCGTAGATCAGCGACATGAAGGCGACGCTCGAGCTCTGCAGGCGGTCCCATCCCCCGAGGGTCACGATCACGATGAGCGCCGCCGAAACGAAAAGGACGAGCGCGACGATGGCCTTCATCGACTTCGATGAGGCCTTCTCGCGGTTGGGCCGCCAGAGCTCGTAACCGGGCCGGACGCTGGTCGCTTCCATCAAATCGGAAGTCTAAGACCTCCGGCGGCATCGCGCGACGGTGGGGCGCCGGCTCAAGCTGCGCCTAACATCTCCCACACCGGAGCGGGCGTGCCGGAACTGGTAGACGGTCCAGGTTTAGGTCCTGGTGCTCGAGAGAGCGTGGGGGTTCGAATCCCTCCGCCCGCACTACCATGCCCGTGCCCAGGGGGAGTGAGTTAGCGGTCCATTCGCTCGGTCTCCAAAACCGAGAACCCGGGTTCGAATCCCGGCTCCCCCGCTGCCGCAGTTTTTCGACGCCGCCGGCCGTATGATCGACACATGCGGGCCGCTGCCGTCTCCCTAACTTCCGTGCCCGCGGGCACCGCATCGGCGGTGAAGGCGCGGCTGACCGCGTGGCGGGGCGTGCGCGCCACGGGGGCCGTGGCGCTGGCCGTTGGTTTGCTGGGCGTGCTGGCGCCCTCACCCGCCCGGGCGGCCCAGTGCGCGAACGCCGGCGCCGGGATCGACGACGCCCGGGCCAGGCAGCTCGCCGGGGCCGCGCGCTGCCTGATCAACGAGGATCGCGCCCAGCGCGATCTGCGCCGCCTGGGCTCGGACTCGCGCCTGCGAAAGACCGCAGCGCGCCACAACGAAGTGATGATGCGGGAGGGTTGCTGGAGCCATGAATGCCCCGGCGAGCCGGACCTGGAGGGGCGCATCCGCCGCAGCGGCTATCTCGATGGCGCAAGCCGATGGATCTACGCGGAGAACTTCGGCTGCGCCCAGACCCCTCGGGGGATGGTGAGTGCGTGGCTGAACAGCGCCTTTCACCGAGAGAACATCCGCCGCGCCGGCTTCCGCGACATCGGGGTCGCCGCGGTCCGGGACCACCCGCGTGGCTCTCCGTGCTCAGCCGCGACGATCACCTTCACGGTCGTGTTCGCCCGCCGCTGGGGCTGAGCTCGCGGTAGTACCCCCGCCTGGACGTTCGTCCGGGTCCACTAAAGAGTCGTCAAAGGGCAGCCGATAGATTCCGCGATGCCCGCCATCACCCGTCATCTGAACGCGCCCGCCCTCGCCCTCGTGGCATGCGCCCTCGCCGCGCTGGCCATGCTCGCCGCACTCGTCCCGTCCGACGCGCAGGCCGCCACCGCCTGCAAGCGCTACGGCGACGTCCAGCCTCAGGACATCGGCCGCAAGGAGGCCCGCCGGGCCGTCACCTGCCTCGTCAACCGCGAGCGCAACCAGCACGGTCGCGGCGATCTCAACCAGGACTACCGGCTCGTGGACGCCGCCGTCTATCACTCCAGCTACATGGCCCGCAAGAACTGCTTCTCGCATCAGTGCCCGGGCGAGCCCTCGCTGCTGGACCGTCTCCGGAAGGCCAACTACCTACACGGAGGCCTCTCGCGCTGGGCCTACGGCGAGAACATCGCCTACGGCATTGGCCCCGTCGGGACACCGGAGGCAATCGTCCGCGGCTGGATGAACTCGCCCCCGCACCGCGACGCCATCCTCAGCGGCACGTTCAGAGACATCGGCGTCGGGTTCCAAAGCCGAGGCGGCAAGGGCTTTTACACCGCCGACTTCGGCCTGCGCATCGGCTAGCGCGACGGCTGGGCGGCCCTAGTGACCGAACCGGCGCATGTCGCCGCGGTCGCCCACGCCGCCGATCACCGCCCATCTAAGGAGCCGCCTCATGGGCGAAACCTATAATCGCCGGCACCCGCGGGCGAGGTGTAACTGGTTGCACGTCAGCCTTCCAAGCTGAAGGAAGCGAGTTCGAGTCTCGTCGCCCGCTCTCACCACGCCGCGCCCCTCGCCTAGAACGTCCTAACCCCGAGATGTGAAGACAGCTCGGGCTCATCTCACCGTTCCCATCTTGCGGGCCCCGAAGACTATGTCTGCCGGCACCCTGCCCTTGGTCAGGCGCCCGGTGTGGGCGCGGTCGGTGTTGTAGTAGTCGAGGTATTCGTCGAGGTCGCGCCGAAGCGCGGTGATCTTCGGCGCCAGCGAGCGCGAGAAGGCCGGGCGCCAGCACTCCTCGAGGATCGTCAGCTGGACCCGCTCGGCGCAGCCGTTCGAGTTCGGTCGCCCGGCCTTGATCTTGCGCTGGCGGGCGCCCTGGGCTTCGAGCGCGGCCCCGAAGTCCTTCGAGCGGAACTCCGAGCCGTTGTCGGTGGTGACCTCCCGCAGGCGCCAGCCCGCTGCCTTGAGCTCGCCCGCGACCAGGTGCGCGAGCTCGGCCGTGCGCCGGGCCGAGGGGTTGTGCTCCTCGCTTCGCAGGAACGCCCAGGTGTAGGCGGAGGCGACGTCGATCGCCGTGTATTGCCAAACGACGCCCTTCGAGCCACTCAGGCGGCCGACGTAAAAGCAGTCCATCTGGACCTTCTCGCCGGGCTCTTGAGCCTCGATATGCAGCTCTTTCGGCTCCTCGGTGGGCTTTCGCTCGTAGGGGTCGGCATGGCGGGCGATCAGGGCATGGCGCTTTGAGCGGGTGTTGAGGTTGAAGCGCCGCAGCACCCGCCAGACCCCGTGCTCGGAGATCCGGATCCCGCCCCACTTGGGGCGGGCAAGCTCAGCCGAGATCCGCCTCGGCCCGAAGCCCGGGTGCCCGAGCGAGAAGGCGAGGACCCGCATCTCGAGATGGGGGCCGGTCTGGTTCGGCATCCGCGGGCGGCGGCGCTCGCGGACCGCTAGGCCATCGAGGCCGTAGCGCTCGAGACGTCGCTTCCAGACGTAGTAGGTCGAGCGGGCCACGCCCATCTGCCGGCAGGCCTCGCTTGCGTTGCCCAATTCCTCGGCCAAGGTGAACAGGCGCAGGCGGTAGCCGAAGAGCACGTCATCATGCGTCATGCGCTTCTCCTTCAGGTCGGTTTTCTTGGTCGACGACGGATCCTGAGAAGGCGCGCGGACGCACCCGGCCATGGCCGGGGGCGTCGTCTTTCAAGAAGCAGCTATGGAAGTCGGGGGTGTCTCGACTACTTGGGGTTAGTCCGGTCTAGGGCTTGGCCCTGAGCTTCGCCTGCACGACGTCGCTTGACCCGGCGGCGAACGCGGTGATGTTGCACGCGAGCGTTCCCGACGACCTCTTGGGCTTAATCTTCGCCTCGAGCGTCACGGAGCCGCCTGGCCCGAGCGCGGTGGTCTGGTAGGTCCCAGCCGCCACCACCGTGGTTACGTCGTTGGCGCCGGCCAGGTACTTGACGCTGAACTTTCGTGTCGACGCGCAGCCCGAGGCCGTCACCTGGCCCGCCGCGGTCCCGTCGTTTTGAAGCTCGATCACGAAGCTCCGCGTCTGCCGGCGTCTTGCCGACCAGCTCGCGATCTGTGTCACCGGCGTCGCCTCGTAGACGTTGTTCCCGATCATCGCTGCATCCTTGGAGCGGCGGATCAGAGCGTCCGCCAGCGGCGCGCCCGGGGCCTGCCCGGTGCCACTCACGGCCACGTCGTGCGATGAATCGTCGGGGTCGTTGCTCGCGATATTCAGCGTCGCGCTGCGCTCCCCGGCGGCAGCCGGGGTGAAAGTCACGGACAGGTTGCAGGACGCGGCCGGCGCCAGCGTGCGCGGGAACGACCCGCAGGTGCCGGCGGCGACGCTGAACTCGCCGTCGTTGCTGGTCGGGGTGGCCACGTTCAGGTTCGACCCGCCGGTATTCGAGAGCTCGAGGGCCAGCGCCTCGCTTTGGACGCCCACCGGCTGCGACCCGAAGTCCAAGCTCTCCGGGTCGAAGGCGATGTTCGGCGGGTCAATCCCGGTTCCGCTGAGCGCGACCAGCTTGGTGCTCTCGTCCGGATCGTCGCTGGAGATTGTGAGGCTGGAGTTCACAGTGCTGCCGTTCTGGGGCGAGAACGTGAGCTGGAGGGTGCAGGACCCGGAGGGCGCAATGGTTCGCGGATAGGTGGGCCCGCAGTTGTCGGTGGAGATAGAGAACGCCGCGTTACCGACGGTCGGGGTGGAGATCTGAAGCGGGCCGGTACCCGTGTTCTGGATCGTCACGGTCTGGGCGCCACTGGTCGTCCCGACCTGCTGATTTCCGAACGCCACGGAGCTCGGGCTGACATCGATGTCGCCGCTGGCGGGGTCAGTGCTGCCCACCGGAAAGCTTCCCGCGCCTGCCGAGGCGGATGCCGTGAGCGCCGCCGACACGACGGCGCCGAGCGCGCCGCGCATCCTGGCACCCTGCCCCCCCAAGCTCACGCGTTTGCTGTAGCCCGGCACCGGTCTGAACGCAACCCCGAACCGTGATCAGGACATGGATCCCCGAAATAGAGAAGGCCCCTCGCGGGGCCTCCTCGTTAGCGGGCCTATAAGCCGGATTCTGTCTTGCGTGGCCATCTGTCTCGCCGGGACCTTTGGCCTCGGCGGGGCTCTTACGAGAGCCCTGCCCCCCACCTGGATCTCGCCGGGCCGGGTCGTCGATCCTGCTTGGGGTTGCACCGGACGGGGTTTGGCCAGCCGCCGCGTCGCCGCGACGCTGGTGCGCTCTTACCGCACCGTTTCACCCTTGCCTGTTCGCGCCTCACGTGTGGGCGCGCCATCGGCGGTCTGTCTCTGTGCCACTTTCCCGCGGCTTTCGCCGGGTCACTCAAGTGACCGTCCTTGCCCTTCGGTGTCCGGACTTTCCTCGAGGGCGGTAAAGCCCCCGCGGCCACACGGCCTGCGATACGGATTCTACGCGGTCGCAGGCCCTCTCCCGTCGAACGGACGGTGCGACGCAACCACTCAGCCAGGGGGTTTCAGCTCAGCTCGGAGCCGCACGAGCCACATGCGCCGGAGCCATCGGCCGCCACCATTGCGCCATCGCAGACCGGGCAGGCACAGCGCCCTTCGACGACCAGGCCCTCCCAGGCACTGAGGATGCCGCTCTCCAGCGTCGCTCGGTCGTCGAAGGGGCGTGACCCGCGGGCACGGTTTAGGCGTCGTGCCATGGCCGGCGCACGCTTGGCGGTCGCGACGGCGCTCATCACACGACTTTCCGAAACACGCCGACCACGCGGCCCAGGAGCTGGGCCTCCTTGGTCCGGATCGGCTTGTAAGCCTTGTTCTCGGGCTGCAGACGGATCCGGTCCTTCTCCTGGAAGAAGCGCTTGACGGTCGCCTCCTCGCCCAGGAGGGCGACGACGATCTCGCCGTTGGCGGCCTGGTCGGCGGACTTGACCACGACGTAGTCGCCCTCGAGGATCCCGGCGTCGCGCATCGAGTCGCCCCGGACGCGCAACACGTAGTCGGACTCCGCCCCGCCGATCGCCTCGGGTACCTCCATGTACTCCTCGATGTTCTCCTCGGCGAGGATGGGGGCGCCCGCCGCGACCGAGCCGACGACCGGCAGACCCCTGGCGGAAATCGCCTTTCGCGCCTTGTCGATCAACAGCTCGATCGCGCGCGGCTTGGTGGGATCGCGCCGCAGCAGGCCGATCTTCTCGAGGTTCGCCAGGTGGGCGTGCACCGTCGAGGACGAGGTCAACCCGACGGCCTTTCCGATCTCCCGCACCGTGGGTGGATAGCCGTGCTTGGAGGCATACCCCCGGATGAACTCGAAGATCTCCTTCTGGCGCTTGGTCAGGTCGTTCTTGATGTCCATCATCGGCCTCCAGTGCCAGTGTCGGGGGTGTGCGGCTGCTCGCTTCTACGGGAACACATGTTCGTACAGACTAGACCCCTGCCCGGACGGATGCAAGCCGGGAGCCGCCGATCGGGCGTTCGCGCCCCGGCCGTCTAGAATCCCGCGCCCACGAGCGGCTGTGGCGGAACTGGTAGACGCGCAAGGTTGAGGGCCTTGTGGACCGAGAGGTTCGTGGAGGTTCGACTCCTCTCAGCCGCACTAAGGAACGCCTGGTCTTACGGTGTTTCTCAACTTGGGGTCGCGCCCGGCGGCCCCCACGCCGGAGGAGGCGTGGGCCCAATATGGGCCTATTTTCTCCCGGCCCGGCGCTCCCCAAAGTCTCGGCGCGTGGACTTTTTCCGTCTGGCCGATCTGACCGTCCCTGGGTCACGGTAGCCTCCCCGGCAAGACCTAAGAAGTCCTGAGAGGACCCTTATTCGAGGGGCCGCCGCCGACGGGACGTGAAGGGAGATCCGTCGGTGACGAGCACATCAGAAACCAAGCCGGGAACGGTCGTTCAGGCGTGGGTGCCAACCCACCTGGCCGACGAGCTGCGCCGGGTCGCAACGGCGGAGAGGCGATCAGTCTCCGCCACGATTCGACGCGTTCGAGAGGGCGCTCTCCCGGGTTCCGCATCTTCAGCGCGAGGACGTCGAAGACCTGTGCCGCGCCACGAACACCCCGATCCCCGAACCCAAAGAGGAGCTCACCCGTGCTGCATAAAACGCTCGCCGCCGAGACCACCGTCACCGAGCCGGAGCTGGGCCAGTTCGAGGCCATCGCCTCCGCCTGGGAGGCCGACCGCGAGGGTGACGTGATCGAGCGCGGCGCCTTCGACAAGACGATCGCGGCCTGGCGCGACTCCGGCAAGAACCTCCCGCTGCTCTTCGAGCATTCGTCCACCGCGGTGGGTCACGTGGATCCCGCCTCGATGCCCGCGACGGACGCGGGCCTCGTCGTGGCCGGGGAGATCGACCGGACCGAGAGCGAGGGGCGACAAGCGTGGAGGACCATCAAGGCGGGCTCCGCGGGATTCAGCATCGGGTACATGGCCGAGGGCCGTCCGCGCAAGGGAGGCGGGCGGACACTGACCTCGATCGACCTGCTGGAGATCTCCGTGACGTCGAAGCCGATGCATCCGGCGACCAGAGCCCTGAGCTGGAAGTCCGCCGGGGATCAACCGCCGCCCTTCGACTTCCGGATGCCAACCGACGCCGAGATCCGGGAGCGGGCGGCGAGGGCAGAGGTAGCGGACCTGCTCTCGACCAAGTCATCGAAGCCAGAGCAGCCTTCCATCCGGGTGATCGAGTTCGACGCCTGAAATGTTCTCTTGCGGGAGCACGGCGGGAGGGGGCGGCCCAGGGGCTACCAGGCTCGCGGCCGCCCCCCACCGCTCCCTTCGGACCGTGACGCGCGTAGACCCGTGAGCGCCCTACTCCGACAGCCCGGCGGCTTCGAGGGCGGCTTTCTTGTTTTCGAATCCCATTTCCAACCGCACGATCTTGCCATCGCGAATCGTGGTGATCTCGGCCTGAGGCTGACTGAAAGCCAGCCCACTCCCAGTGCCGGTTCCCTGCCAGTGGGTCACGGTTATGACGCGATCACCAGCATCGATGAACTCCAACACCTCCGCCTGGAAGTCCGGGAAGATGTCGAGCCATCCTTCGGCTTGGCGACGGATCGTCTCGAAGCCCGATCCCGACTTCTCGGCCACTGCCCCCGTGTGATCGATGAACGTGAAAGCCGGGTCGTAGAAGGTCGCCCATGTCTCAAGATCGTGCGCGTTGAAGGCCTCATTCGACCTGCGCAAGAGTTCCACGTTCTCCTCCGACATCGCCTACTCCGACAGCCCGGCGGCTTCGAGGGCCTGGGCAACGTCGGAATACGTGCGGAGCCTGGTGACCAGTCCGTCGCGAAAGCGAACGAGCGATGCTGCCTCGACGTCGATGCCAGCGCCGCTTTCGCGCCCGCGGCCTCGGATGCGACCGATGGCGAGGACTCCCTGGGCAACGTCTCGTATCTCCTCAACCTCCACGGTGAGACCCTCCCAACTCTGGTCCAGGGCCGCGTACCACTGCGACGCGGCGTCAGGCCCACGGTAGACCGTGTCCTCCAAGGCCGCTCTCATCGGCACGATCTCAGCGTCTGGGGCGAGGAGCGCTTGGAGCGCCTCGGCATCGCGCCGATTGAAAGCCTCGATCAGTTTCCGCACGATCTCGTTCTCCTCCGACATCGCCTACTCCGACAGCCCGGCGGCTTCGAGGGCTTCGGCGGGATCGAGGTAGGTCCTAATCAGGATCATCTTGCCGTCCTTGAAGTCAGCGACAAGGGCGTGAGGGGACTCGGTCTCGGCCCCGCTTCCGGCGCCTCGGGCGCGGATATGGCCGATCCCGACGATGCGATCACCAAGGTCCCGGTACTCCGGGTACGCGACGTGAAGGTCGGAAAGGGTGTCGAAGAGGTCTCGGAGACCCTCGCGGACGTCCTCCTGTCCTCGATACACCGTCGCCTCCCCTCCGAGTCCCGCCAGAATGGCGAAATGCCACTCAGCCTCGGGGTCGGCATCCGCCAAGATGGCGGCGACGTCCCGGCGGTTGTACCCGTCGATTGCGCGCTTGAGCGTCTCCACGTTTTCCTCCGACATCGCCCGCGCAGTATCCCGCGGATGAAGGGAAGGGCGGCTCGCAAGCGGCTTTCGCGACGCTCCAAGACCGCCGAGAGGTTCAGGAGAAAGACGGCAGTTGCATCACGCCGAATCGCGCCTAGCGACCGCCGATCCTGGTCAGCCAGACGCCCGCGAGCGAGGGAATCTCCCCCGCGGAGTCGATCCCGCGCACGGAGCGCTCGAGCCCGACCGACGTGCCTCCGGAACCCGGGAGGACGTCGAGCAGCGGCTGGCCTCGCGCCGCCCGCACCTGCGCCGGGCCGAGGGCGTCGGCGATCTGGACATCGCCCTCCCCCAGCAACGCGAGGCGCTCCTGCGGATCCGGCACCCGCCGGAAGAGGACCTGGTCGAGAGTCGGTCCCAGGTCGCGCTCGGCCCCCCACCACACCGAGCTGCGGGCCAGCAGGACCTCCTCGAGCGAGCGCTCGCGCAGCTCGAAGGGCCCGGTGCCGGATCGGCCCTCACGCCGAAGCTGGGCCCCCTCCCCGCTGGGGACGTCGAGCGCACGGGGCGAGACGATGCCGGTCTGCGGCGCCTCCAGCCGCTGGGGGAACCCGGGGTCGGGGGCGCGAAGGAAGAAGCGGACGAGGTCCGGGCGGGGCGCATCGACCGCGAAGAGGTCGGGCATGACCGCCTGGCCCTCGGACGTCGTGATCCAGCGCCTGCCGTTGGCCAGCACGGCACCGGCGTTGAACGGTGAGCCATCCTGGAATCGGACGCCGGCTCGCAGCCTGAAGCTCCAGATGGTGGCGCCGGCGGACGGACTCGACGAGAGCGCCAGCCCGGGCAGTCGCCGCACGTCGCCGAACGGTCCCGAGACGGTCGCCACCAGGGGCTCGTAGATCTGCCGCGTCACGAGCTGATCGGCGCGGGCGCTCGCCAGCAGGGGATCGATGCTCCCGGGCGTGGCTGGAACCGCCCAGGCGAGGGCGCCGCCGTTCCCGGGGGTCGGCGATCCCCCGGAGCGCGTTGTGGGATCGTCGTCGCCGTTGCACCCCGAGGCAAGCGCCACGCAGAGCCCGCCGAAAGCCAGCAGGGCCCGCGCCGATGCCGCGCCCGTCGAGCGCATCGACCCTAGATCTTGAGCAGGACGATGGTGTTGAGGACGAACAGGAGCGAGAAGAAGATCGTCCAGCGATCGAGATTTCGCTCCACGAGGGAGCCACCGCCGAACGAGCCACCGCTCTGCCCGATGCCGAACGCGCCGGAGAGCCCGGCGTCCTTACCGGAGTGCAGGAGCACGAGGAAGATCACAGCGACGGCGATGGCCACCTGGACGATCTCGAGTACGGATTCCACGGCGGGGAAGTCTAACCAGCCGTTTCGTCCAGGCGGCGCAGGATCTCGATCGCCTCGGCGCGGAGCTCGGCGTCAGCCGCGCGCCAGTCCTCCTCGGAGAGCTTGCCCTGCGCCCGGTCGAGCTCGGCGTCGCGGATCTCGCGGTACTTCGCCTCCTTGCGCGCCTCCAGATCGGCACGCACAGGATCCTCCCCGGGCTGGGCGGGCCCACCACGAAGCGGCGCCGTGACGAACCAGGCCACGACGGCGAGTAACACGATTGCGAGCGCGAGCTCCATCTCCTTGCTCGGTTAGGCGCGGCCGAGATCGCGTGCCAGGCGCGCCGCGTGGACATCCGCCACGCGGCGCCGCTTCGCCGCCGCCGCCGGCCAGATCGCGATCAGCCCGCCGGCGATGCCGATGGCGCCACCGATCCACAGCCACATCACCAGCGGGTTGTAGTTGACACGGAAGTCCACCGGCGCCCCGCGCCGCACGTACTCGTCGGTCAGGCGCTTGATCGCGATCCCCTCGAGGTTGGCTTTGAGCTGGGCCGCGGCGGCGGGGTCGGGGGCCGACGAGTCGATCCGCTCGGTCACCTGGGCGATCCGCCGGTCGGCGGTCGTGATCTCCTGGTCGAAGGCGGCCAGGTCGGGGCGCATCGCCGTCCAAAAGTCACCGCCGGCCGAGCCCCGGCGCCCGACCTCGCTGGTGGCCTCGCCCTCGAAAAACCCACGCACACCGCCCGTGGCCGCCGAGGAGTAGTAGTTCCGCGACGGCGAGAGCACCGCGAACTCCTCGCCGTCGCGGCGGACGTCGAGCGTGGCCCCGAAGGTCAGCCGCTGCTCGGCCTCGTCGACTCCGGACGTCGCCTCGACGTAGCTCACCTCGAAGTCGCCGACCGTCGCGCTTTGCCCCGGCTGGAGGCGCACGTCCGAGGAGGTCTGAAAGCTCGAGGAGGCCGCGACCGCGACGAACAGGATCGCGATGCCGGCGTGGACCAGGTAGCCGCCGTAGCGGCGGCGGTTGCGCGCCACCACACGAGCGGCCGCGCCCGCCAGGGAACCCCCGCCGAGCCGGCGCTGCGCCGCGGAGGCGCGTAGCAACTCGCCGGCGAGCGCGCCGAGCGTGAACGAGGCGAAGCAGAACAGCACGAGCGCGGCGGGCTCCTGGGCGGCGTCGGTGAACACCACCAAGCCGACCCCCACGACCCCGGCCAGGAGCGCCGGCGGCCACACCAGCCGCCACGCCCGCCCCGCGCTCACCCGTCGCCAGGCGAGGAGAGGGCCGATGCCCGTGAAGAGCACCAGCAGGATCGCGAGCGGCGTCGTGACCGCGTTGAAGAACGGCGCGCCCACCGAGCGCTCCTGTCCGGTGAGCGCCTCGGAGATCAACGGGAAGAACGTGCCCCAGAAGATCACAGCGCAGAGCGCGACCAGCAACAGGTTGTTGACCAGGAACACCGCCTCGCGCGAGGCCAGCGACTCGATCCGCCGCTCGCTTCGCAGGTCGTCGAGGCGAGAGACGACGAGCGCCGCGGAGCCGATGACGACCAGCGCGATCAGAGCCAGCAGCGGCCCGCCTACCTTCGAGACGCCGAACGCGTGGATGGACTGGAGGATCCCCGAGCGAACGAGGAACGTGCCCAGCAGGCAGAACGCGAACGTCGCCACCACCAGCGAGACGTTCCAGGCGCGGAGGATCCCCCGTTTCTCCTGGACGATCACCGAGTGCAGGAAGGCGGTGCCCAGCAGCCAGGGCATGAGCGACGCGTTCTCCACCGGGTCCCAGCCCCAGTAGCCGCCCCACCCCAGCTCGTTGTAGCTCCAAAACGAGCCGAGCAGGACCCCGGTGCCCAAAAAGAGCCAGGCGACCAGCGCGAAGCGCCGGGTCGAGCGGATCCACTCCGCGTCGAGGCGGCGGGTGATGAGAGCCGCGATCGCGAACGCGAACGGGATGCTGAACAGGACGTAGCCCGAGTAGAGCATCGGCGGGTGGATCGCCATCGCGGGGTGGCGAAGCAGCGGCGTCAGCCCCACGCCCTCGGCCGGAGCCGGGTCGAGCCGGGTGAACGGGAACGAGTCGGCCGCCGGCGAGAGGATCCCGGAGAGCATCAGGCCGATAAAAAACACGGCGAGGCCGCCGAGAATCGCCGTCGCCCACGGGACGAGGTCGCGCAGGCGGTTGCGGGTCGCCTGCAGCACGCCCGAGGTCGCGAGCGAGAGCACCCACGCCCACAGGAGCAGCGAGCCCGCCTGGCTCGACCACATCGCGGTCATCTTGTAGCCCGTGGGGGTGGTCGTCGAGGAGTGATCGGCGACCAGCTCCACCGAGAAGTCGTCGCGCAGGAACGAGACCTCCAGGCAGACGACGGCCACGGTCAGGAGGGCCGCCATCGCCAAGACGCCGCGGCGCGCGGAGTCCACCAGGCGCCGGTCGCCGCCACGGGCCGCGGCGATAGCGGCGCCGACGACGAAGAGCGCCGTCGCGAAGGCGCAGACCAGGGCGGCCGCGCCGAGCTCCGGGATCACCGCTTCCGAGCCAGCCTCATCGTCACTCCTCGATGATCACCTGGTCGGGGTTCTCCTCGGCCTCGTCGGCGAACTTGGAGGGGCACTTGGTGATGAGGCTGTCGCGTTCCCCCACCAGCGTCCCGCGCTCGAGCTCCCCGGTGATGATCACCTCGCGGCCCTCTCGGAAGGGGTCGGGGATCGTGCCCGTGTAGCTCACGGGCACACTCTGGGCGGGGTCGTCGCGGTCCTCGATCTCGAAGCGCAGCTCCTCCCCCGAGTGCTCCACCGAACCGTCGGCGACGATCCCGAAGACCTCGTAGCTCGCCCCCGGGCCGGCCGCGAGGACGTCGGCGGGCGACTTCGCCTCGCTCGAGGCGCTGAACGACACGTAAACGAGCGATGCGGCCAGCACGACGGCGGTGCCGAGCGCGATGCCGAGTCGGATCTTTCGCTTGCGATCAGGGTCCATCGAGGGCCTGGACGGCCCCTGCGAGTATCGCAATGCGCTCGCCCGGGCGTGGCGCGCGCGGTTCCCAGGTTGGAGCCGCCGCCCATACAATCGCGCCCCATGGCGGGGAACGACCAAGTGATGGTGATCACCGGGGCCTCCACCGGGATCGGGGCGCAGACCGCGCGCCAGGCCGCCGACGCCGGGTACCGGCTTGTCCTCGCGGCCCGCTCGGAGGACAAGCTCGCCGAGCTCGCCGAGGAGCTCGGGGGCGCCGAGCGCGCCATCGCGGTCGGGTGCGACGTCTCCGAGTGGGAGGACGTCGAGGGTCTCGCGGCCGCTGCGCTCGACTCGTTCGGAGCAATCGACGTGGTCTTCGCCAACGCGGGCTTCGGCGCCGCGCGGGGGTTCCTCGAGGAGTCTCCCGAGCACTGGCGCTCGATGATCCTCACGAACGTGCTCGGCGTGGCCTACACAGTCCGCGCCACCCTCCCCCATCTGCTCGAGCGCCAGGCCGGCCACTACGTCATCACCAGCTCGGTCGCGGGGCGCCGGGTCCTGCCCGGCTCCATGTACTCGGCGTCCAAGTGGGCCGTGAGCGCCATCGGCGAGGCCCTTCGCCAAGAGCTGCGCGGCAAGGAGGACGACAACCGGATCCGGGTCACCGTGGTGGAGCCGGGCATGGTGGATACGCCGTTCTTCGAGAACAGGCCCGGCCCCGACAACGCCCTTCACGACGACGACATCGCGCGGGCCGTCCTCTACGCGCTCGGCCAGCCCGACCACGTCGACGTCAACGAAATTCTGATCAGGCCCACCAGCCAGTCCGCTTGAGCGACGGGCTCATCGAGCGCGAGGGCGAGCTGGCCCGCCTCGCTGATGCGTTCGACGAGGCCGCCGCCGGGGCGCCGTGGGTTGGCTGTTGCGCCAACTGCCGCAAGATGGGCTAGTTTCGACGGGTGCGAACCGGCCGATGGGCCCGTTGCATCGCTGGGGACATGGACGCCGACCCGGACACCGCCTCGCCGCGCACGCTCGCACAAGTAGCCGAGCGGGCCCTCGACGCCTGTCGGCGCGCGGGCGAGGAGAACGAACGGCTCGTTGCCGAGCTGCGGGCGATGACGGCCAAGGCGCGCAAGGCCCAGACACAGGCCGAGAAGGCCCTGCCGATGCTTCGCCAGTCCCAGGCAAAGCTCAAGCAGGCGATCGCGGCCAACCAGCGGCTCGCCGAGCGCGTCCGGGCGGCCGAGGCGCGGCTCGCATCCGCCGAGAAGGCGGCGGCCGAGGCCTCCGAGAAGGCCCGCCTGGCCGAGGAGAGCGCGGCGGCCGCCACGACCCACGCCCGCACAGCCGACGAGCGGCGCCGCAAGGCGGAGGAGCACGCCAGCGCCGTCGAGGGCGAGGCTGCCATCGAGGGGCGTCTCAAGCGCCTGCGCGCACCCTCCCGGGGCTCCCGCACCGCCTAGATCGAATGATCGGGCCGGTTGGGGCCGGCACGATCCTTCGATCGGCGCCCGCGGTCGGCTCAGGCGGCCAGCAGCTCGTCGATCCGCCCGAGGAGGGCGGGGTCGTCATCTGACCCCAGGGTGCGCAGCGCGATCCGCCGCGGTTCAGGCTGCGGCGGTGGTGCGGTCGCGGCCCTGGCGCTTGGCGTTGTAGGCCCCACCGTGCCGGTGTACCATCGAATCCGTCGCGGCGGCCGGGGGCACCGCCGCATCGAACCGGAGCGAGGAGCGAGAAAGGTCCATGACGAGGCGCAACGCTCGGTCCTTTCGCAGGAGCAAAGCCACGGCGTTCGCTGTCATCCTCGCCTACCTCGCCGCCGCGCACGCTCCGGGCGCCCACGCCGCCGATCCCGGGGACCTCGACCTGAGCTTCGCCGGCGACGGCAAATTGACCGGCGGGTTCGCCGGAAGCCCCGCTAGGGCGACCGCTGTCCAGATCCAAACGGACGGCAAGATCGTGGTCGCCGGCACCGCCAACGGCGACTTCGCCCTTGCCCGCTACAAGTCGGACGGGTCGTTCGACACGACGTTCAGCGGCGACGGCAGGGTCACGACGGACTTCGGCCCGCTTGCGATCGTGGACGCCGCCGCGATCCAGCCCGACGGCAGGATCGTGGTGGTCGGCACCACCTACCCGCCAAGCACCGGGGCCGACGACAGCGAGCTCGCCCTCGCCCGATACAAGACCGACGGCACGCTCGATACGAGCTTCGCGGGCGACGGCAAGCGGACGGTCGACTTCGGCTTCGACGAGGAGGCCTCAGCCGTCGCGATCCAGGCAGATGGCAAGATCGTCGTGGCCGGTGGCGACCACTCCCTGGTCGGAACCGACGACCCGGGCGACTTCGGCGTCTTCCGCTTCACGTCAGGTGGCTCGGCGGACACGAGCTTCGGCGGCGATGGCAAGGTCACGACCGGTTTCGACGGGGCGAACGACACCGCGACCTCCGTGGCGATCCAAGAGGACGGCAAGATCGTGGCCGCCGGCATCGCCGACCCCGACGGGGACTTCGACTTCGACTTCGCGCTCGCCCGCTATACGACCAGCGGGTCACTGGACGCCAGCTTCAACTTCGACGGCAAGGTCAACACCGGCTTCGGCCGCTCCGACCGGATCCTGGACGTCGCCATCCAGGACGATGGGAAGATCGTGGCCGCCGGCGACAGCGCCGACGACTTCAGCGGGGCGAACGCGGACTTCGCCCTCGCCCGCTACACCACCAGCGGGTTCCCCGACACCGGCTTCGACGGCGACGGGAGGCTGACCACGGACTTCGGCGGCGCCGAGAACCAGGCGACCGGGGTCGCCATCCAGGCCGACGACAGGATCATCGCCGCGGGCTCGACGCAGCCCGGCTCATCGCACGACTTCGCCCTCGCCCGCTACACCACGAGCGGCGCGCTCAGCACCAGCTTCGGCGGCGACGGCAGGGTCACGACCGGCTTCGGAGGAGATGACACCGGCCACGGCGTTGCGATCCAGACGAACGGCAGGATCGTGGCGGCCGGATCGTCCACCGCGACCGGCGTCGCCGAGTTCGCGCTCGCCCGCTACCACGCCGCCACGGACAACCCCCCGGACACGGTGATCGACAGCGGGCCGACCGGCACCACCTCCGACTCCACCCCCACGTTCGGCTTTCACTCCACCGAGTCGAGCTCGACCTTCCAGTGCGCGATCGACGCCGGCGCCTTCTCGAGCTGCACGTCGCCGCGCACGACCGCGAGCCTGCTCGACGGGCCTCACACGTTCCGCGTCCGGGCGATCGACAGCGCCGCCCAGACCGATCCCACCCCCGCCACTCGCAGCTTCACCGTCGACACGACGCCCAACACGCTGATCGACAGCGGGGCGAGCGGCCCGACGAACGACCCCACGCCCACCTTCGCGTTCCACTCCACGGAGCCGGGGTCGAACTTCGCCTGCGCGATCGACACCGGCACCTATCTGAGCTGCACCTCCCCGCACACCACGGCGACGCTTCTCGACGGGCCACACACGTTCCGCGTGCGAGCGATCGACACCGACGGGACGCCGAACACCGACCCCACCCCGGCCGAGCGCTCCTTCACCGTGGACACCGTGGCGCCCGACACCGTGATCGACAGTGGACCGCCGGCGGTGACCGACGACCCGACGCCCACCTTCACCTTCCACAGCAGCGAGGTGAACTCGACCCTCGAGTGCGCGATCGACACCGGCACGTTCGCGAGCTGCACCTCACCGCGTACGACCCCCACGCTCTCGGACGGCCCCCACACCTTCCGGGTGCGCGCCAAGGACGCGGCTCAGAACCTGGACGCGACGCCGGCCGAGCACGAGTTCAGCGTTGACACCACGGCACCCAACACCGTGATCGACAGTGGGCCCCCCGACCCCACCAACGACCCAACGCCCACCTTCGACTTCCGCTCCACCGAGTCGAACTCGACCTTCCAGTGCGCGATCGACGCCGGGGCCTTCGAGGACTGCACCTCCCCGCACACCACCGAGGAGCTCCTCGACGGTCCCCACACCTTCCGCGTTCAGGCCACGGACAGCACCGCCCACACGGATCCAACCCCCGCCCAGCTCGAGTTCACCCTCGACACCGTGCCGCCCGACACCGCCATCGTGAGCGGCCCCAGCGGTGAGATCCACCGGCGCACTGCCCGCTTCCGCTTTGACGCCCTGGGCGAGCAGGCGGCGGGCTTCGAATGCCGACTGGACGACGGCGACTGGAGCAGTTGCTCCTCGCCACACGAGTACGCCCACCTCCGCCTCGGCGCCCACGTGTTCCGCGTCCGGGCTCTCGACTCCGCCGGGAACGCGGATCCGCTACCCGCGAAGCGAAGGTTCACGGTCGTCGCCTAGAGGTAGTTCCTCACCGCGCCATACCTGCCGATCCTGCGCACCCGCTTGCAACCGATAAGCGGACGACGGGTCTCGAACCCGCGACCTCGAGCTTGGGAAGCTCGCGCTCTACCAGCTGAGCTACGTCCGCGTGGGGACGTCATTCTAGGCGTGCTCGTCGTGCCGGCTCGCGGGGTACGGATAGGGTCGGATCCGTGTCGCAGGAGAATGTCGCCATCGTCAAGGAGTTCCACTCGCTGTTCGAGGCCGGCAACCGTGAGGCCTGGCGCAACCACTTCCACCCCGACGTGGTCTGGGACGCTTCGGCGAGCGACTTGCCGATGGCAGGCGTATACAACGGCCACGAGGGCATCGAGCGGTTCTTCACCGAGTGGCTCGGCATCTGGGACGACTACGAGGTCGAGCACCGCGAGTTCGTCGACGCCGGCGACTCGGTGGTTGTCGTGTTCCTCCAGCGCGGCCGCGGCAAGCTGAGCGGCGCCGCCGCCGAGCGCGAGTTCTTCGGCGTCTACGACCTCGAGGCCGGCAAGGTCCGCAGATATCGCGCCTTCGAAAGCCGCGAGGAGGCCATGGAGGAAGCGGGGCTCACACCCTGACCGGCTGGCGAGGGTCGATGCGACGACGGCCACGACTCCTCCTCGGCCATCGACAAGCTCCCCTACTGACCGGGGCTCTGCTCTCTCTACGCTTGCGCGCGTGAGCGCACGCGCCTTCGCGATCGTCATGGGGGCCCTGGCCCTGATCGCCCTGCTGGGCTTCGGCCTCGCGGCGAAGGGCGAGGGCGGGATCACGGTCGGCGAGCCGCCTGCCGCGGGCGAGCTGCCGTTCCTCGACCCGACGGCGTCCGGCACCGCAAGCCTCGCCGACTACGAGGGCGAGTGGGTGCTCGCGAACGTGTGGGCCTCGTGGTGTGTTCCCTGCCGCGACGAGGCGCCGGCGCTCCAGGACTTCGCCGAGCGCAACGA
This sequence comes from Solirubrobacterales bacterium, assembly GCA_051004675.1. GTDB lineage: Bacteria > Actinomycetota > Thermoleophilia > Solirubrobacterales > 70-9 > JBDTSW01. Next base: position 33,043 of record JBPCKC010000025.1, on the reverse strand, counting down.
GGGAGAGGTCAGGGTCGTCGGCATCGACACCCAGGACAACACCGACGACGCTTTGGAGTTCGTTGCGGAGTTCGGCCTCACCTACGAGCAGCTCCACGACGGATCCGGCGAGTACGCGAACGAGCTCGGCGCAACCGGCGTCCCCGAGACCGTGCTCGTCGACCCCGACGGCAACGTGGCCTTCCACGTCCCGGGAGCGGTGACGGAGGAGATCCTCACCCGCCAGATCGAGCCTCTCATCCGAGGCGACGCATGATGCGCCGGCTGCTGCTGTTCGCCCTCGCCACCGCCTCGATCCTGATCGCCGCGCCTGGCGCGGCCGTGGGCCAGACGCCGGAGCCGCAGACCAACCTCGCCGACATCTCCGACGAGGTGATGTGCACGGTGTGCGGGGTGCCGCTGGAGCTGGCGCTCGAGGCGCCCCAGGCCGAAGCCGAGCGCGACTTCATCCGCGAGCTGATCGCCGAGGGCAAGACGAAGGACGAGATCAAGGACGCGCTGGTGGTCGAGTACGGCGACAACGTGCTGGCGGTCCCCGGCGACGAGGGCTTCGACCTCGTCGCCTGGGTCGTCCCGATCGCGGCGTTCCTCACAGCCGCCTTGACGATCGGCATCGCGCTGCGCAGGTGGCGAGCGAAAAACGGCTCCGCCGAGCCGTCTGCTGCCGGCTCAGTGCCCCCGGACGCCGCAGGCCGCGAGCGCCTCGACGCCGACATGGCGAAGTACGAGTTGTAAGGGACGGTTCCTTGCTTTACAGAGCGCCGCCGCGAGCCGGCCAGGCAAGCCAGTTAGGCTCTCCGCCTTCGACAGGCCCTAGAGCATCTTTTCCTGGGTCGGCTTGACCTTTCTTCGAAGGCGTGCGTACTCCAACAGCTCGGAGACGCGGGCGTTCTTCTGCTTCCACTCCCTCACCGACTGCTCACCGAGCAGCACGTAGTGCCAGTCCCGGCCCTCTCGCTCCTCGGGCTCGAGCTCGTTGATCTGGTCGCACCAAGCGATCGCTGCTCGTTGCTTTCGAATGACGTTCTCGTTGGTCATGTCCCGCTGAGCCTTCGTCTCGATGAGATAGACGTTTCCCTTCGTCCTCAAAAGAAAGTCCGGTGAGTACATCGCAGGCATCCCGTCTGCCTTGAGATAGCGGCGCTGCAGAAACGAATGCTTGTATTCGTGAATCTTGGTGAACGCTAATACCTGCGTATCGCTGTCCGCCCACTCCATAAACACACGCTCGAGGCCGCCGGCAAACTTTGGAACGGGCAACCTGGGGTAGATGGCTTTCGCCACCTCAAGACAACTACTGGCCCGAACGTTGATGGTCTCGACCTCTGAAAGCGATCTGTATAGAACCTCCGGATCGCCAATTTGGGCGTTCCCTTCAGCTTCTACAAGCGCAGTCGCAAAAGAACCGGCAATGTGGTGCGCGACGTCATCAAGCAGCAAAATCCGCCAGTTCTCATTCTCAAGTGGGTTGAACGGCACTCCGAACAATCTTTCGCGGATATACGCATCAATCCAAGATGTGAGGAGCGGCAAATGCACCTGGAGGTGCGGGAATCGGCTTCCCTCGTGGTAGGTCTTCGCACTCTTCGTAATGCCGGTGTGGAGCGCCTCAGAAATGCGCCGAGTCATTCGACTCAGGTAATCATTGAAGCCTGTAGCTGTCATGACTCCGCTGTCGACTCGGTAGTCCCCGTACTGTGTCCCGGTCTGAGCATCCTCGGAGACGAACTGATCGCCCCTTCCAATCTGTTTGAGCAGCCACTCCAGGTCATAACTGCTTGGAGGAAGCGTCAGCGGGTCAATCGTCGGAGCAATCAGCTCCTCCTCCAGCCCACGAACCACGAAGGGTATAGCGAAATCGTACTCTTCAAACCCGGGCTTCAGACCCACGCTCTCGACATCGCCCGTTGCACTTTCGCCTGAGTCCTCTCCAACTTCGCCTGCTAGGCCCCCTGCCATCAATTCGTCGTAAAACTCGGCAAACGCCGGATGCTCGACGACGAAGAGAACATCGAAAAAGTTATTGGGCTCCAGCTTCTTTTTGAATCTCTCCCTTGTCTCTCGCTTAGCCTCTTCAATCTCTTCATCCCCCCGCCACATCAGTCGCAATCCGCGCCCAATAGTCTGCTCCAACAGGATCTGTGCCTTACTCGAGCGGAGAGGCACGATGACGCAGATGTTGTTGACGTCAAAACCCTCTCGAAGCATCAGCACGGACACAATTACTCTCGGTTGGGAGTGTCGATCCACGTCAAATAGGCGCTCACGGGTGGTCTCCCATTCAGCCTTCGTCATCTCTCCTTTCCGGTTTGAATCGATCGCCAGAACATCATCCGCGGCCAGTCCTGCGGTCTTCAGGAACTCGACGACGAACCCCGTGACCCCAGTGTCTTCACAGACCACCAAAAGTTTTGGATGCTTCGATTGATCGAATCCCTGAAAACTCGTCTCAAGCTTCTGCAACTTGGTGAGACCTGCGCGGAGCATTACTCGTTGCCCGTCTGACAGCCCGATCACGCGCCCTTGGGCATCCCGCTCAGCGCGAAAGTCGAGCGGCAGTGAGGCAATCTCCTTGCGTTTGTCAAGCGCCAGGGCCTTCACAAGACCCGAACCCATCGCCCGCGTAAGGTCGAAGTCGGAAACGATGTGCGGAAAGTAGGCCCGCGTCTTCTTCTTTCCCTTACCTATTTGATTGAAGGGGGTCGCAGAGAAGTCGACCTGCACAAAACGGCTGCTCTTCGGTTCCGCGATCACAGTGAGGCTCTTCTGCCACTCAACCTCTGTGACTTGACCGCCCTTCTTGACCTCGTGGATGTGATGCGCCTCGTCGTTAAAAACCACCAAGTCAGGGAGATCTATCAGTGACTGAAGGGGGCCGCCGCGAAGAAAGTGGCGATCCAAGCGTTCTAAGGCGTTACCTGTCGTTGTGCCGGGAGTTACTGGAAATACGTTCTCAACCGCTACTTTCGGATCAATCTCTGACGCTGGCGCATCGACGTCTGAGTCATCAAGAAAGTCAGGATCCTCCTGGCCGGCCAGCAAATGCCAATTAGTGATAGCGACGAGGCCCCCGCCTGTGACCTTCGCGCCGATTTCGGTTTTGGTTACGACCGAGCTCTGAAGAAACCCGAACACCGCATCTCTATAGGTGTCGGGGAGAAATAAGTCCTGGGCCTGAAAAATATCCGATGTATCGAAGCTACGGACACCATCTCGCTCCTTCCCCATGAAAGAGTCCAGGAGGCGGTCGTAAACGATTAGACCCGGCGCGACAAGCAGGAAGTTGTCGGTGAAGCGACCGTCACTAGGCGAAGCCCGCTTGTTCAGGAACTGCCAGATCAACAAGGCATTCAGCACCCAGGTCTTTCCGGTGCCAGTCGCCATCTTGCATGCGTACTTGGGGTGGCCATGAATCGGGCTATTGAGATCAGTCCCTAAACCGCCTCCGAGCAGCGCGTCTGGCGCTAACGCTTCATACAGCTTGCGTAAATTCGGGGCACGAATTGTCTCGTGGGCGTAAATAATTGCCAGGATCGCCCTGCGCTGCCCTTCGTGAAAGTTCAGCGGCCGCAAGTCGCAAAAATCTTCCTGAAACCAGAAGGTCAAGAGCTCCCGGGTCGTAGGCGAAAGATCGGCCGTAAGCTCGTTCGGCTTCCCGGCCCACAGAGCATCGTCCACGTCGCTCAGTAGCCGATCAAGGGCAGTCGCCAGGGGGTAAGGATCGACCTTCACGCGCCTACCTCGACACCCTCCACCACCACCTCGGATTCCAGCCCGAACACGTCGACAGCCCGGACGCAGACCCTTCGTGGCTCAGTCTTCAGAGGCAGGGTCAGCGTGGCTTCCGTCACTACTCGGAGTGGGTCATCGTCGTTATCGGTGTTGCCACGGTAGTCCTGCCATACAGATCGAAAGACTCCCCCGGTGTAGTCGGGGTCGACCGCCCAATATTCGATCAGAGCGAGCGGCTCTGCGTTCATGACGTTTTGGAGGAGCTTGCGGTTCGATGCGTCTAGATTGATCGCATCGGGAGAGAGCAACACGTAGTTCGAGAGCTTCACGCGCAATTGCTCATCGGAGCCGACCGTCACCCGTTTCACCGAATGTACCTGCAGGTACTGCAGGGACGAAAACCGCACGCCGTCCGCCGCAAGCTTCTCGAGCGACCCCTTCTTTTTGAGTCGGTCAAGTAGATCAGGGGGAATGACGAGCACCTCGAGATGCTCGTCATTCATCGCGGCAACATCTTGGCCAATGCTGGCCGCGAAATTCCACCCCAGGACGACGACCTTGCCAAAGCCTCCCATCACCGAGTCTCGTAACTGCTGAGCACGACGTAGCGTGGAGGCCGTGGTGAGCTTCGACGGCGAATCCACGAAGACCAGCGTTCGCTCCTGCCCTTCTAGCCGCCCCAGGTTATTGCTCGGATTTTCCTCGGCCGCGAGCGGCAAGGCCCCATAGAGATTTAGAACGACCTTCGAGAGGTCGCCCACCCGATAGCGCCGCCCGAGGGTGGCACGAGCCTGTTCAACCTGATAATCGCCGATGGCCTGGTACACAAAGGGTTCCGCATCGAGATCGATGAGTCTCTTTCGTGTGATCATCACTGACGGCTTCCCGAGATCGGAGACGACCCACCGGCGGCCCAGCCGCTCTGCGACGGCGGCAGTCGTTCCTGAGCCGACGAAAAAATCACCTACCAAGCCGCCTTCAGGACAGCTTGTTCTGACGATTCGCTCTAGAAGCGCCTCCGGTTTCTGAGTCGCGTATTTCAGGTCTGCACCCTCGCTGCTCCAGGTGAGCAGCGGGGGGACTGTGTCTTTCGTCCAGATTGTCGTCGCAGGAGTGCCTGGCATATCGTCCAGGTACTGCTTGTAGCGAGGCATCCCATTTTTTGTGTAAAAGAGCCGGCCCTCCGAATCAAGCTCTTCCATACGCTCCTTCGTGTATCGCCAACTACGAGTAACGCCCTTCCACTCGTACACGGCCCCTCCAGCACCTGGGGCTGTGGTTGATCGAGAGAGAAACACCCTTCCATCCGGGTCTTTGTACCGGTAGTACGACTTGATGTAGTCATCGGTGTAGGGGTCGTACTGAGTCTCAAAGAACGGATCGTCGCCCTTGGAGTAGAAGAAAAGGGTTTGATCGATCGCGCCGTAGTAGCGATTGTTCGGATGGGAAAAGGCACTCTGCCAAGTGATCTGGTTGCGAAACGCGTCGCGCCCGAAGACTTCATCCAAGACGATCTTGACGTAGTGAGCCACATGCCAGTCGAGATGAACGTAGATCGATCCATGCTCGGCAAGAAGCTCCCGCATTAGCACGAGGCGGGGAGTAATCATGGCTAAGTAGGAGGCAGTGCCATCCGCCCAGGTATCGGAGTAGGCGAACTGTTCGATAACCGTTGGTTTTTGCTCCAAGGTTGCGCCTGGGATGGCGACTTTGGTGCGATAGTCTGCCTTCGAATCGAAGGGCGGATCGATATAGATCAAGTCGAGCTTTCCCCTGAGACTGATGCCCTCGTCTGTGCCCCCCATCAGCGCCGCCATCGCAAGCAGGTTGTCGCCATAGATTAAGCGGTTCGGCTCGTTGGTTCCCTCGGCTCCTACCTGTAGGAGATCGGCCTGAATAGTGTCCCTAGAAGGCACGACGAACTCTCGCGTCTGCAGCGAGACGCGGTATCGACTCTCAAGCTGCTCCATCACTTGGGCTGCTTGTCGTTTACCTGCCGCGACGATCCCAGGAAGGGCTTCGAGCAAGGATTTGTTGGCCGCCATGCCGGGAGACTACTTTCGTTCAGGGCTCGGTGATGGGCGAACGCCCGAGGATTTCTAGGAGTCCCTATGGGAACCCGCGAGAGGAGTCCCCCATGGATCGTTCCATCTGCCCCTCAGCCAGGCGCATCCGGCGTTCGGCGACCTGAGCGGGCGGGATCCAGATTCATGAGGATCTCGGCAGGAAACTTGCCACCCCGAAAGGTCGCGTCCAGTCCAAGCACGATCTCTCGAAGCTCGTCGGGGGTGAGGCTGGTCTTGATACGGGCGCGGAGAAGATCGGCATCAGCGTGAGCCTTGCCGCGATACACATCAGCGACCGTGTGAACCGCGTCCCTGAACTCAGGCTCGGTCATCGAGCCTTTCATCCGGTTGATGATCGAAGCGCAGACGACGTACGCCGTGTCGTCGCCCGGAGACACGTGCTCCCGCTCCAGATATCTGGGATGGGGCCAATGCTCCTTCCCGACGACAAGTTCGACTCCGGTGATCTGGCAGAGAAAGCACTCAGTCTCGGGATCCCACGCTTGCGTTAGCGCCCGCTCCCATTCTGGCTTGTTGGCGACATAACGAAACTCAAGTCTGTCCCAAATACTCTTACAGCGTTTGCAAAGGCGAGCGCTGAACCAGTGGGTCTGCTCGCCGCAGATCGCGCAGTTAGGTGGTGGGTCTCCCCACTGCGGTTCGCTCGCGCTCATCGAAGATCGTCTAACACCGGTTGCTCATCCTAGGTCACATGGAAGCGGTGCGTCATGCCCCTTTCTTAGAGGTCATTCGAACAGCCCCATTGGGTAAACCGATCAGATAGGCGTCGGCCGCTCCGTGGGCGAAACGCATGAGCCGTAGGGATGCGTCTCGAAGGTCGACAACGGCTGCGCCTTCATCGGTCTCAACATCTGGCAGCCACTGTGTAGCCACGTCGTCTGCGAACTCGAATCGCACATTTCTTACCGCTCCTGCGGTGATAGCCCCGGTGATGTCCTTCGCTTCATCTAGCGCGTTCGCCACTGCCTCTGCCCCGTGCTCCACCTTGTCTGGATGGATCGCCGCGTAGTGGAACGTGATGTGGCGATGCTCGACGAGCCAATCACCGAGGTAGCCGTCGCTACCGGGCGTGATCGAAGCCTCGATTTGGCCCATCTCAGCGGCCGCCTCTGAACCGAGGTTGTCGGCGAACGCCTTCACCTCGGGCCAGAGTCGGAGCGTGGTGCGTAAGTGATTTGCAGCCTCGTAGTACGCGGAGGCCGATAGCCGGAAACCAAGGAGGCGCGTTCCCTCGGTCTCAGCAGTCTCGATCCAGTTGAACATGCGCAAGAAGTCATTGCTCCACATCGCCAGGACGGTGATCCAGCGGGCCACTGGGTCATCTGCCGGAAAGGCGTCGCCGATGCGAAACTCGACCCGCCGCTGGGGCTCGGGTGCAGGTGATTCGCTCATCTGGCGACCTTCGCACATCGGAGCCCGTGGGAACGGCGTGGGAACGGGAATGCCCCTCCTGAGCGGTTTCCAGCCCTTCGGGCGGGCCAGCCGGTTGGCAAGGACTGGTGCCAACCCGTTAGCAAAAACCCCATTGCCATGCGGTTTCTGGCTTGAAACGGAGGGGGAGGGATTCGAACCCTCGATGGACGAGAAAACGCCCATAACGGTTTTCGAGACCGCCGCACCTCATTGAGCGTGGCGACGAGGATCACTAGGAATCCTGATGGAACCCGCGATAGGAGTCCCAAGGAAGCGGTGCGTCAGGCCCCTGAGACCTTCGGGTTATGAGTTCTCGATTTCCGGTTGTTCCGAGCGTTTTCGTCGACTCGCGCAGGCAGGTTCACCTGTCCCTAGTTGATGGTCTACGCGACGATGACCTGATCACCGCTGCCGAGTTCAAAGCGAAAAAAAAGGCAGACGTGCGCGGTTCCCCGCTAGTACCTGTTGGTGACGACATCCAGCCACCCCGCCACGGCAGCGTGCACGGCTGAGAGGTCCGCCTTCAGGCCGTGGTTGCCGGCGACCGAGGCGATCGTGCGGTTGGGGCCCTCGGTCGGTTGGCCGAACTGGTCCTTCTCCCCCTGGACGACCAGGGTCGCGACCTCGACGGCGTCGAGCTCGTCGAGGCGGGCGGGCTTCGGCGGCTTGCCCTTGCGGGTGGGTGGGCGGACCGGGAAGGCGAGGCAAAGGACGGCGATCGCGTCGAGCTCGGCCGCAGTTCGGCAGGCGACCCTGGCCCCCATCGAGCGCCCCCCGACGAGCAGCGGCAGGCCCTCGAGCTGGTCGGCCTGCAGCTCGCGGACGATGGTCGTGAAGCAGACGTCGAGCTGGGGCGCCGGCTGCGGCGCCTTGCGGCCCGCGACGAGGTAGGGCATCTCGACGAGCGCGACGCTCACCCCCGCCTCGTTGGCGACCTCGGTCGCGACGGTGAGGTCGGGCGAGTCCACGCCCACCCCCGCGCCGTGGCACATCGCGAGCGCGGCCGTCGGGTCGGCGGCGGGACGCAGATGAGCCCGGGCGAGCCCGTGGGGTGTGCCGATCTCGATCGCGCTCACGATCGCGATGCTAATCGGGCGCCCGGGGCGGGTCCTTCCATCCAAGCGTCCTGGCCTACCCACGCCCAGTAGGAGCTACCGATTTGTCAGAACGCGCGTCTACTCCGACGGCCCGGCGGTCATCAACGCGGTCGCCGAGAGCTGGCGGGTCACCAGCGACGGCAATACCGGCGTCGCGTCAGGCTTACGGCTGACCAGTGACGACGAAGTCTCGCGATCTCGCCCGCTTGCACAGGTGTGTATGCGCTGAGGTGTTCTTGAGGACCTTGCGCCCGGCCCTGGCGTAGTAGGTCCCGTTCGGGGGGTCCTCACTGTAGAGCCACCAGATCCCGTCCGCGTCGCTCATCGCCGTCTTGTGCGGGTCGGTCCCTGGCTGCTGGAGGTAGACCCGAACGACGGGCTTCCTCGTACAGGCGGGCTTAGGTGAGACGACCCGCCCGGAGAAGTAGTCCCGGCCGCCGGGACCGTCGATCTCAAGCGGACCCGGCTGTTCGGTGAAATGGGCGGTCAGCTTCGAGTCGAAGTGGGTGGTGTGTGCGGTGGCGACACCCGCTCCGAGCGCCAGCGCGGCGATCAGTGCGATAGTCGTGCGGGCGATGTTCTTCCGAGCGGTCATTGCGAGAACCGTCCTGCCGAGACCGGGTTCGATTCTACCCGCCAAACCCGGCCTCCGCAACATGCCCCAGACCGCCGAGCTCCTGCGCTTTGCGATCCGCTGTGAGTCCCGGTACGGCGCGACCCGCCTGAACGGGTTGCTCTCGTAGACATGCACATGCACACAACCACGGCGCACCTGGCTCGATCTGCCTAGGCACCTCCAGGCTCGGGCCTGAGAGCGATTAGCAGCGTGGAGAGGGCAAGACACTTCGGCCGGGGGCGCGGTCGTGCGCTAGGCGAGCGCGGTGGGGGCTGAGCGCGGGCGCCTAGCCAGGTAGATCGCGGCGGCGAGGACGGCGGTGCCGAGGATGATGTCGGCCGAGATGTGGGCGTGGCGCCGCCACGGGAAGTCGCCGGTGCCGCCGGCGGCGTAGTGGCCGACGCCCACGAAGCCGCTGCCGGAGTAGACGGCGAGGCTGATGCCCGCGGCCCGGTAGTTGCCCCGGCGCAGGTAGTAGAGGCCGGCGATGGCGAAGGCGGTGAAGAAGAACCAGGCGAACCCGATCAGGCCCGCCGAGGGGTTCGGGATCGTCCCGGAGGTCGGGTATGCCTCATACGCCGTGTAGTTGTCCGCGTAGTGGACGACCGAGACGGCGATGGCCACCAGGACGAGCAGCGCGATCAGCCGGTCGCCCCCGCTCATCGTTGCGCGCGCCATCGCCACTGGTTGTACCCCCTTCGAGGAGCGCGGTGTGTGACACGGCAGGCAAGGAAGCCGGCTGGATAACTCGCTCGGCAGCCCAGACAGGGTCGTCCGATCGGAAGTCGAGTGATGTCGATCGACCCGCATCGGGGTCTTCGACCGGTCGAAATTGGGTCGCCGTCGTTCTCGCCCCGGCATCAGGGCTTCTTCAACCCCTTGGCTTTGCCGGGGGAGTCCTTCTGGGGCTTTGGCTCCTTCGCCTCGGTTGGTTTTTGCGGAGGATCAGCGGCTTCTTCCGGTACGGGCGGCTCACTCGACGTGGTCTTCTCTTCCTCGGGGACCGTGGACTCCTCGACCGGGGTAGTCGATCCTTCCCCTCGCACCTCTTCGCCCGGCCCGCCGTCGGACGCGCCGCCACCGGAGGCTGGCTCGTCACCGTTTCCAGCCAGGAGGATCGCCCCGAGCGCCAGGGCGGCGAGCAGGAGAAGAACAAGGATCGATCCCGGCACGACGAACTCGCGTGGCCGATGCGCCGGGGTTGGGTGGGATGCTTCGCCGAGGACCTTCGTCGGCGCCGTGGTGCTGGAATCGAGGGGCTCGGTGGGGGCAGTCACCTCGCCGTCGAGGATGGCCAACGCGCTGGCAGCGGACTGCGGCCGATGTTCGGGATCCTCGCTGCTCAAGCGGGCCACGAGCGCCGCCCCGCGCTGTGAGAAAGACTCGTCGGTGACCTCCTGCAGGACGATCCCGCAGGAGTAGAGATCGGAGCGGAGCGTCGCGGGCTCGCCCCGCTTGACCTCAGGCGCCAGGTACTTCAGGGTTCCGACCACGAACCCGGTCTTCGTCAGGCGGGTGGCGTCCTCTGGTTGAGCGATCCCGAAGTCGGTGAGCTTCGCGGATCCGCCGGGCGTGATCAGCACGTTTCCGGGCTTGACGTCCCGATGGACGATGCCGGCGCGGTGGATGTGGTCAAGTGCCTGGAGCAACTCCCGCGCGAACCGCTCGGAATCCAGGTCGGGCGTCGTCCCGGCCGTGACCCGGTCGGCGAGGCTCCCCCCTTCGACGTACTCCATCGCGAGAAAGGGACGGCTTTCCTCGCTGCCGAAGTCATAGATCCGCACCAGATTCGGATGCGTGAGGCCGGCGGCGAGGCGGGCCTCGCGCTGAAACCGCGTCAGGTACACGGGATCCGCGAGCAGGACATCGGAGAGGAGCTTCACGGCGACCGTTCGGCCCAACCGCTCGTCCTGCGCGGCCCAGACCGCCGCCATGCCGCCTGTGCCCAGCACGCGCTCCAGCCGGTAACGCCCGGCAAGCACGGATCCAGCTTCCAAAAGAGGCGTCATCTCTGGGCCCTTACCCAGGGGCAGGGTCTTATCGCGTCGATACCCAACTTCTCCCAATCAGCTTTGCCGCTTTTCGGGCAACGCCTCCGGCCGATCCTCAGCCCGTCTTCTCGACTGGCCGGGCTGGCAGGTCGAGGGCAACCCACAGTGCCGAGGCAGCGCTGAGCCCGGCCACCACGGCGATCGCGCCAGCGTAATCGATCGCGTCCGCGGCTACACCGGCGATCAAGCCGCCGACGACATATCCCATGTCGCGCCAGAAGCGGTAGACCCCGACCATCGGCGCCCGGGCAACTGGCGAGACCGCGTCCGATATCGCGGCGATCAGCGTCGGATAAACGAGGGCGGTGCCCGCCCCGAGCGCCACAGCCGACACGACAGCGAGGCCCAGGCGCGCATCCGATGCGGCGAGCAACGCGAGCGCCGCGGCCTGAACCAGCATGCCCGCCACGATCAGGGGCTTGCGTCCCACCCGGTCCGACCAGTGCCCGGTCCAGATCTGCCCGGCACCCCAGACCGCGGGATAGAGCCCGGCGATCAGCCCGACCTCGGCGGCACTGGCGCCACCGGCTGCCAAGAACAGCGGGACCAGTCCCCAGGCGAGGGCGTCATTGAGGTTGTTGACCAGCCCCGCCTGCGAGCACGAGCGAAGCGCCGGGACGCGGAAGGTGGCGTCCTGAAACGCTCGACGAAGAGGCGGCGGTGCCGAATCCGCCTCAGCGTGGTCGCGGAACTGCTCGAGCGCCACGTGGGCAGCGCTGTCGCGAACGAAGAACAAGGAGACGAGGAGACCGAAGGCCGCGACGACCGACGCGGCCACGACTAGGACGTCACGCGGCGCGAACTCGCTTGCCAAGAGCCCGCTCAGGAGGGCCGCGACGGCGACCCCGCCATAGCCGGCGGCCTCGTTCAAGCCAAGCGCGAAGCCTCGCCGCGTGGGGCCGACGAGGTCGATTTTCATCACCACCGTCATCGACCAGGTAAGGCCTTGGTTGATGCCGAGGAAAACGTTGGCGGCGACGATCCAACCCCAGCTGGGCGCCAGCCCCACCAGCAGCGGAACCGGCAGCGCCAGAGCCCAGCCGAGGATCAGCAACCGGCGCCTGCCGACCCGCTCGGCAAGAGCGCCGGCGCCCAGGTTCGTGAACGACTTTGCGAGCCCGAAGGCGACGATGAACGAGAGGACCCCCGCGCTGGACGCAATCCCGAACTCGTCGCGGCCGATCAGCGGCAGGGTCGACCGCTCGAGCCCGACCATCGCCCCGACCAGGGCGGTTACCGCGACGAGCAGCGAGAACTGCGCGAGGTTCTCGCGCAGTCCCAGCCGGACCGTGGTCACGCTCGAGCGGCCTCGGCCAACGGGCGACCCGTGCGGTTCGCGGCGACGATCGCGGCCTGATGCTCGGGAACGGCAGGAATGTCTTTGGTCAGGGCCTCGACAAAGGCCTCCTCGGTTTCAAACCGAACGGCATCGTTGTGGCGCCGCTCGAAGCCCACGGTGGAGATGGGATTGGCCGAGAGCCCGCGCCCGCAGACCGAGCCCGAGTAGTGAGCCGGGTAGAGGACGAGGTGATCTGGCAGCACCAAGAGCCGTTCGGTCAGCGACCGGTAGAGCTGCGCGGCCATCTGCTCGACAGTCTGGTCACCGTGGGCGTGGAGATCCGGCCGTCCGGCGTCGCCGATCAGCAGGGCGTCGCCGGTCAGGACCATCCAGGGCTCGTCGGATCGGGTGTGGTCGGTGACGAGGTAGGAGTGATGCGCTGAAGCGTGGCCGGGGGTCGCGATCGCCTCCAACTCGGTGTTGCCGAGCTTGACCGGCTCGCCATCGGCGAGCGGGTGATGGTCGAACTCGAGGCCGGATCCCTCGGGTGCATACGCGGTCGCGCCGGTCCGCGCGACGAGCTCGGGTAAACCGGAGACATGGTCGGCCTGAAGGTGGGTCTCGATGACGGCGACGATCGGGATGCCCTGCCCCTCCGACAACGAGATGTAGTCGGCGACAAGGTCGACATGGGGGTCCACGACCGCGAACTTGCTGTGGGTCTTGCAGCCGAGCAGGTACGAGGCGCAGGCGGTCTCATCGTTGAGGAGCTGGCGGAAGTACATGGGTTTCTCCGAGCTTCGTAGGGAGGACTAATCAAGTAGTCTATTGAACAACAGATATGGACTCGATCCGAACTCAGAAGGATGCCCTCTTCGAGGCGATCGCCGTGATGGGCAAGGCGCTCGCAAGCCCGCGCCGCCTCGAGCTGCTCGACCTGCTCGCGCAGGCGCCCAGGAACGTGGACGATCTCGCCGGTGCGAGCGGTCAGTCGATCGCCAACACCTCGCAACACCTCCAGGCGCTGCACGCGGCCGGGCTCGTGAATCGCGAGCGGGACGGAAACCGCGTCCGCTACGCGCTTGCCGGCGACAGGGCGCTCAGACTGTGGCTGACCCTTCGTGACGTGTCGGCCGCACAGCTCGCCGAGGTCGAGCGCGCCGCCCGCAGTTACCTCGGCGATGAGGTGGATGGAATCGGCCGCGAAGAGCTGCTCGCCCGGCTGCGGCGCGGTGACGTCGTCCTCCTCGACGTTCGTCCCCCCGAGGAATTCGCCGCCGGGCACATCGAGGGGGCGCGCTCGGTCCCGCTCGACGAGCTCGAGCGACGCCTGGCCGAGCTGCCGGCCGAGCATGAGGTTGTCGCCTACTGCCGCGGGCCGTACTGCGCCTACGCGCACGAGGCGGTGCGACGGCTGCAGGCCCTGGGTCGTAAGGCGCGCAGGCTCGAGGGCGGGTGGCCCGAGTGGCGGCTCGCCGAGAAGGAATTGGCGCCGAGCAAGGCCGCATGACCTGGATGGACGCCAACCTCGAGGTTCAGGGCTATTGCCTGACCGCCCCGGAGAGCCGCGCCCTGCGCTGGGGCCTGCGCTTTCCGACCGCACTTTGTCTGGCGGCCGCCGTGACCGGTCTCGTCCTCCAGTCGGCTGCGCTCATCCTCGCTCTGGTCCCGATCGGGGCGCTCGCCGGCTGGACCCGACGCCATCCCTTCGATCTCGCCTGGAACCACGCCCTTCGTCGCCTGACGGACGCGCCCGCGCTGCCGCCGAATCCAACGCCGCGTCGTCATGCGTTCAAGCTGGCAACGCTGTGGCTGCTGGCCGTCGGCCTTCTCTTCGCGTTCGGCCAGATGACGGCGGCCGTGGTCCTGGGATCGGTCCTTGTCGCGGTCTGCGGGCTGGTGACCATCACCAACTTCTGTGTTCCCTCGACCCTGCTCGGCATCTGGTGGCGCCGACGCGGGACCGGGCCGCAAACGCCCCAGCCGACCTGAGCAGCGACATGGAGGCGGGCGGACCGGGGCGGACCACGTCCTGGTTTTTTTGCGCCTGGCGGGGTATCAAGGCAGGGACTGTCCTTGGGTTTTTCTCCCTCCCTTCCGTCCATCGACAGCCGCTGACCTTCGAGGGGGTGGAGAGACGGTCAGTTCATGACCCCGGCCCTGGTAGGCGCGCAGCTCACCGATGCGATCTCGGCGGCGATGGTCGATCTCTATACCGAGTTCTATGACCATGATCGCACCACTGCGACGACATACATCAACGACAACGTGGTCGTCTGCGTCTTGGAGGACATCCTCACTCTCTCGCCGAGGTGGGTCAGATCTCCGACGGCCAGAGCGCTGATGTAATCGATGGGCGTGTCGCTTTTCAAGCAGGCATCGAGGACGAGTTCACCGCCGCTGTCGAGCGCTTGACCCGTCGCTCGGTCACCGCGTTTCTCAGTGCCAACCAGACGAACCCGGGCGTCGCCTGCGAGCTCTTCTTCTTGGAGGCCCCGCGATGACCGTGAGTTCTCCAGGCACGTCCCGCCCGGAAGCTCGGGACAAAGCAAGTGACGAGGACCTCATGTGTTGCGTGAGGGACACCGGGGATCTCGACGCCTACGGCTGCCTCTAATGACCGCCACTCGAGCCACGCCTACCGTGTCGCTCGCTCGGTCTGCGGTGACGCCCATCGCTCGGAGGAGGCGGTTCAGGACGGCTTCCTGGCGGTGTGGCGCGGGCGATCCAGGTTCCGGTCCGCGAGCGGCTCGTTTCAAGCGTGGTCGATGACGCTCGTCAGATACGCGGCGATCGACATCCTGCGTCGGGAGGGCGCTGACCGTCGTCCTCCCCTTTCCGCACCACGAGACGACGCTCCCGATCAGCGATCAGTTTCTCCAGAGCACCGTGCGGTTGCCCACGACGAGGCCGCGGCCCTGGGCGGGGCCTTGGCGCGGCTGCCGGCCGCCCAAGCGGCGGCTCCATGCCTCGCCGGCTTCCTTGAGGACGTTCGAGGAAAACGACGGCGCGACGAACACGAGCCTTGTTCGGCTCGAACTTCACGCTCTCTTTGCCGTTCAGCGGCTCAACGCGGCGGTCAGGATCGCAGCGAGCTAGTGGCAACGAAACGCAAGAAAGTGGCAAAGCGGCAGGCGGCGGATGATTTGCGCATCCGCCGCCGCCGTCGTAGGCGTCGGAGGTAGGTAGGCGTGGCAATCGAGATTCGCCAAGGCGACACGTCGCCGCCCTTGAAAGAGATAGTGAGAGAGCCGAGCGGCAAGCCGGTTGACCTCACGGGCGCTACCGCCCGGTTTGTGGTGACGAGCGTCACGGCACCCGGCCCTACAGGCGACCTTGCCTAAGCATTCGAGGGCAGGGCGACTTTGGTTCACTGCCGCGACGCACTTTCTTTTGAAAGTCCGCACGCCGGGCCGGGTGACCCCGATGGGCCGCCGCCGGGCGAGCCAGCGAACTCGTCACGCGCGAGCCGGTCGCGATTACCGTCGATTGTCCGTGCGGCGAGCTAAAGCGCCGCGACGGCCGCGGGGCTTACGCGCTCCGCGGCCGTCGTCCGACGTCGAATCGAGATGCGGGGACCGGGCCTACCAGCCGCCCCAGAAGCTGCCGCCGGACCTGCCGTCCGCGGACCAGTCAACCTTGATGCTGTCGTCGTTACGGTCGTCGATGCGGCCGTCCGCGTCGCGGTCCATGCCCCACTTGACGTCCTGCGAGCCGGTCATGCCGGTGTTGTTGACGCGGGCGTGGTACTCGAAGTTGCCAGCCGCGGACGCCGGGTTCTCCTGGTAGCTGCTCTGGAAGCAGCTGTCGTTGCGCCCGTCACCGTTGAGGTCGCGCAAGATCCGGATCGCCGGGCCGGCGCCGTCGGGGTCCGGGCAGGCGCTGATGTAGCCGGTGCCGCGCGACTGGAACGTCGCGCCGATGTTCTTGCCGACCTTGTTGCCGCGGTCGTCGAGGAAGCAGGCGTCGTTGTGAACGTTGTTGTTGCCCGGGTTGCCGGACGCCGTGCTGCTGAAGGCCTGCATGTCGTACTGGTCGGGGCGATAGCAACTGCTGTTCGGATCGACGTCGGCGTTCTTGCCCGCATCGCCGTTGATGTACGAGGCTGCCCTGAGGTTGTCGCCGTAGGAGCCGCCGCCGTAGTGGCTGCCGAGTGCGGCCGGGGTGACCACGAGCAGCGCACCGCACGTGATCGCCAATGTCCATGTCTTCTTCATAAGTTCCTCCTCGAAAGTGGGTTGTCAGTTGGCATACGGCCTACGACGCCAAACAGTTCACTGGTTGGCGCAGCGGCGCCGCCAACATGCGCAGCGCAGACCCTCCGGCTCGCCTCCGCATGATGGAAGCGATTTTGATGACCGTTTGATGACCGCGCTAAGAATCCAGTGCGCGCCTCACACCACTATCCGGCGCAAACAAAGGGTTTCCGAGAGGGTGAGCGACGGGACTTGAACCCGCGACCACCTGGACCACAACCAGGAGCTCTACCAACTGAGCTACGCCCACCAGGTGCCCTCAATCTAGCGTCACGGCGGGCGGGCGGACCCGTTTGGCAGGGCGTGAGCCCGAGTACCCCCGGGAGGACTCGAACCTCCGACCCTCGGTTTAGAAAACCGACGCTCTATCCAGCTGAGCTACGGGGGCCTGAAGCCAGGGTATCCGCACCCCGGGCGTCAGCTGATGCATCCGGTAGTCCATGGGCTACCGAAAGCATCAGGGAGCAGGGGAGCCGGCTTTACACTCGTCTCCTCGGGGCGTGGCGCAGCCTGGTAGCGCGCTGCCTTTGGGTGGCAGAGGTCCCCGGTTCAAATCCGGGCGCCCCGACTAGCGAGCAAGCATCGGGTTTCGATTCCCACCGATGGGGCGCGGGACTTCCGCTTCGCCAGACCCTACCCGCCCAGGAACCGGGCCACGGCGAAGTCCGTGTTGACGCTGCCCTTGGGGCCCTGGTGCGAGTACCCCGCGACGACGATCTTGCCGTCGCGCTGGAGCGCTACGGCCCAGCCGAAGTCGCCGAAGAGGAGGAAATCTGTCGTCTGGCGGCCGTCGCCCGAGAAGCTGGGGTCGAGGTCGCCGTCCGGCTCGAGGCGGGCCAGGGCGAAGTCGGAGTCCAGGTTTGCATCGCCCCAGCCAGCGATGACGATCTTGCCGTCGGGCTGGATCGCCACGCCGAGGGCGACGGACTTGTTGCCGAACTTGATCGTCTGGCGGCCGTTGCCCGAGAAGGCGTGGTCGAGTTTGCCATTCGCCTTGACGCGGGCCACGGCGAAGTCGGAGGCGGAGCCGCTGCCCGGGTACGAGAGCCCCGTGACGACGATCTTGCCGTCGCGCTGGATCGCCAAAGCGAAGGCGTAGTCGTCGCCGTCGCCGTTGCCGAACCTGATCGTCTGGCGGCCGTCGCCCGAGAAGCCGTGGTCGAGTTTGCCATTCGCCTTGACGCGGGCCAGGGCGAAGTCGTAGTCGCTGCCCCGGTACGAGTAGCCCGCGACGACGATCTTGCCGTCGCGCTGGATCGCTACGGCCCGGCCGACGTCGTCGCGGGAGCCGTTGCGGAACTTGATCTTCTGGAAGCCGTCGCCCGAGAAGCTGGGGTCGAGTTTGCCATTCGCCTTGACGCGGGCCAGGGCGAAGTCGCCGTTCGAGAAAACGCCGTCGTAGGAGCCCGCGATGACGATCTTGCCGTCGGGCTGGATCGCCACCCCGTGGACGAAAAAGTCGATCACGCGGTGTCTGATATGCCTGATCGTCATGCGGCCGTCGCCCGAGAAGCTGGGGTCGAGGTCGCCGTCCGCCTCGAGGCGGGCCAGGGCGGCCTCGCCGTGGTTCCACGAGAAGCCCGCGACGACGATCTTGCCGTCGCGCTGGATCGCCACCGCCTGGCCCTCGTCGGAATCGCCGTTTACGGGGAACCCGATCGTTTGGCGGCCGTCGCCCGAGAAGCTGGGGTCGAGGTCGCCGTTCGCCTCGAAGCGGGCCACGGCGAAGACTTCGCTGGCGCCCTGGTCCGAGAGCCCCGCGACGACGATCTTGCCGTCGCGCTGGATCGCCACCGCCTGGCCCTCGTCGTCGTCGCTGCCGTTTGCGAACCCGGTCGTTTGGCGGCCATCGCCCGAGAAGCTGGGGTCGAGGTCGCCGGGCGCCGCCCAGGCCTCGGCGGCGGCGATCGCGAGCGCCAGCAAGAAGAGCGCTATGGCGCCGCCGAAGCGCCGGCTTCGCCCGGCGGCCATCAGGTTGGCGTACGAGGCGGGGCGGATCATGGAGACGACCTTACGGGCTTTTCGGCCCCCCCCCGCTGGCGGCGTTTCGATCGTGGCGGCGAGGGTGAGGCGTATGATCGCGGCCGGGCTCTCATGGATGCGCGACCACAGGTGATCCTGCTTCCCGGAGGCGTGCTCCCGGCCGGCCTGGCCTACGGGGCGTTGCTGGAGGCGCTCGGTGGCGAGGTCGAGGCGGTGGCCAAGGAGCTCGAGGTCTACGCCGGCGACGAGCCCCCGGCCAACTACGCGCTCGACGTCGAGATCGAGGGAATCCTGCGGACTGCCCAAGCCTCCGGATTCGAGCGCTTCCACCTCGTGGGCTACTCCGGTGGAGGCGCCTCGAGCCTGGCCTTCGGCGCAACCTATCCGGAGCGGCTACGAAGTCTCGCGCTGCTCGAGCCCGCGTGGGCGGGGAGCGAAGGGCTCGACCCGGCTGAGGAGACTGTATGGCGAGAGTACGAGCGGATCATGGCCCTCCCGCCGGAGGAGATGATGCCGGCGTTCGTGCAGACCGGCCTACGCCCGGGCGTAGAAACGCCACCGCCACCGTCCGGGCCCATGCCGCCGTGGATGGCGACGCGGCCGGCCGGGCTGAAGGCGTTCATGCGCGCGTTCAGGGCCGGCGACCTCGATCTGGAGGCGCTTCGCCGCTTCCGCCGTCCCGTCTACTTCGCGCTCGGCGGCCTCAGCAACCCCGACTACTACGAGAGGATGGCCAAGCGCCTGGCCGGCGTGTTTTCTGACTTCACGCTCGAGGTGTTCGAGGAGCGACACCACTTCGACCCGCCGCACCGGATCGAGCCCGAGCGGCTCGCCTCATCGCTTCGCGGTCTATGGGCCCGTGCCGAGACGGTTTCGGCCCCCGGTTAGTGGTTGCGCCGCCGTCCCTGCCGAGAGATGCCGTGCTCGGCCGCGCTCTCGTTTCCATGCCGAGCAGCAGTCGGCTGTCTCCGAAGGAGGGCCGCGGCTCACTGCGGTGCGTGCGCGCGTTAGGCCGGGTTTTTCACCGGGACGCGCTCGTCAACGCCCGCCTCGGTCGAGACCAGGATCGCGCCTTCGCCCGTGGCGTATGCCTCCTCGCCGTGGTGGACGACGTCCATCCCGATCGCCTCCTCCTTGTCCGGGCCGCGAAGCGGCATCACCGCGCCGATGACCCGCAGGAGGATGTAGGTCATCCCGAAGGCGTAGGCCGGGACGGCGACCGCCGCCAGGGCCTGGTCGACGAGCTGCGCGCCGTTCCCGTAGAAGAGGCCGTCGGAGATCCCGTTCCAGTCGACCTGGGCGAAGAACCCGATGAAGAGGATCCCGGTGAGGCCGGCGATCCCGTGGGCGGCGAGCACGTCGAGCGTTTCGTCCACGCGGGTGCGGGTGCGGTAGGCGATCACGGCGTAGCAGGGAAGCGCGACCAGCGCCCCGAGCGCCATCGCCCAGGCGGGGCTGATGAAGCCGCCGGCGGGAGTGATGCCGACGCAGCCGACGACGATCGCCGTCGCCGCCCCGATCGCGGTCACCTGGCGGCCGCGGATCGCGTCCAGCAGGAACCAGACGAGCAGCGTGCAGGCCGGGGTCAGCAGCGTGTTCGTGAACGCGAGGGTCGAGTTCTGGCCGGTGTTGAACCCGCTGCCGCCGTTGAACCCGAACCAGCCGAACCACAGGAGGCCCGCCCCCAGGAGCACGTAGACCGCGTTGTGGGGCAGGAGCGCCTGGCGCCCGTAATCCTTGCGCGCGCCGACCACGAGGGCCGCGGCAAGGGCCGAGAACCCCGAGGCCATCTCGACGGCGATGCCGCCCGCGAAGTCCAGCGTGCCGCCACTGATCAGCCAGCCGAAGCCGAAGCCCCAGTAGGCGAGGACCGAGTAGACGAGGATGGACCACAGGGCGGCGAAGAGCAGGAAGGGCCCGAAGCGCATGCGCTCGACCACCGCGCCGGAGATGAGGGCGGTGGTGATGATGCAGAACGTCGCCTGGAAGGCGAAGAACACGAGGTGCGGGATCGTCTGCCCCTCGCGCGGCTCGAAGCCGACGTCCTGCAGGAACGCGTAGTCGAACCCCCCGATGAGGTCCCCGCCCTCGCTGAAGGCGAGGGAGTAGCCGACGAGCGCCCAGGTGACGGTCGCCACCGCGATCGCGGCCACGCACATCATGAACGTGTTGAGCGTGTTCTTCGAGCGGACGAGGCCCGCGTAGAAGAGCCCGAGGCCGATCGTCATCAACAGCACCAGCGCGGTCGCGACCAGCATCCAGGCGGTGTCGCCCGTGTCGACCTTGGCGAGCGTAAGCAAGTCCGCCATCGCTTAGCTCCCCATCGGCGTGACGGCCTGGTCGTCGGATTCGCCGGTGCGGATGCGAACCGCGCGCTCGAGGTCGAGCACGAAGATCTTGCCGTCGCCGACCTCCCCGGTGCGCCCGCCCTCGCAGAGGGCGTCGATCGCCGGCTGGACGAACGCCTCGGAGACGGCGACCTCGAAGCGCATTTTGTCCGCGAGTCCCACCTGCACCGTCGTCCCGCGGTAGGTCTCGACTCGCTCGAGCTCTCCTCCATGGCCCTGGACTCGGCTCATGGAGACACCTCTCACCTCGGCGCGGTAAAGCGCCTCGAGGACATCGTTTGCCTTCTCGGGCCGAACGATCCCGATCACAAGCTTCAAAGCTCTCCCTTTCCGTGTTTCGCAGCTCGAGCGCGGCGAGCCTATCCGGAGCGGCCAGCCCTCGATAGCCCGAATGGCCACCCCGTCCACCAAAAAGCCGCTACGAGCGGAGATTTGATCGCCGGGCGGCGAGCGGGGCGATCACCGAACCGCCGGCCGCGGCGAAGGCACTAGGGTTGCCCGCCGATGCCCGAGGTGAAGCCCCTTCTCGCCCTCCACTACGACCTGTCCGAGGCCGGGGCCCTCGACGATCTACTGGCGCCTCCCTACGACGTGATCGACGCGGCCACCCGCGGGGCCCTGGTCGCCCGCTCCCACCACAACGCGGTCGAGCTGGACCTGCCCGAGGACCTGGGGGGCAGCGATCGCTACCAGCACGCCGCGCGCCTGCTGGCCGGCTGGCGGAACGACGGCGTGCTCGTCGCCGACTCCGAGCCCGCGCTGTGGGCGCTCGAGCAGTCCTACCGCGGCCCCGACGGGGAGAGCTACACCCGCCGCGGCTTCCTGGGGCGGGTGCGCGTGACCGACTACGGGCCCGGCCTCGTGCGCCCCCACGAGCGCACCCAGCCCGGCCCCAAGCAGGATCGCCTGGAGCTGACGCGCGCGACCGCGCACAACCTCTCCCCCATCTTCTCGCTGCACCCCGGCGACGCCTGGAGCACGCTGGAGCCGGCGCTGGGAGACCCCTGGGGGGAGGCGACCGACGCCGGCGGCACGGTCAACCGCGTCTGGCGGGTGAGCGACCCCGCGGCGATCGAGACGCTGTGCGAAGAGCTTGCGGACGCCGAGCTCCTGATCGCCGACGGGCATCACCGCTACGAGACGGCGCGCGTTTACGCCGACGAGGTCGGCGGCGAGGGCGATCACCGCTACACGCTCATGTGCCTGGTCTCCCTCGAGGACCCGGGCCTCACCGTGTTCGGCTACCACCGGCTGCTGGGCGGATTCACCGGCACGGACAAGCCGGAGGTCCTGGCAGACGCCCTGCGCGAGCACTTCGAGATCGAGGAGGTCCCCAACGGGCGGCTGGACCCGGCGGGCACCGAGGGCGTCGGCGTGTTCGGCTACATCGACTCGCACCTGCGCCAAGGCTTTCGCCTGCGGCTGAAGGACACCGCGAGAATCGACGAGCTGCTCGCCGACCGCTCCGAGGCCTACCGCCGCCTGGACGCCGCGATCCTGGAGGAGCTGATCCTGAAGGAGGCACTCGGGATGTCGGCCGAGGACGTGGAGGCCAAGCGCGGGATCGGCTACGCGAAGAGCATGGACGAGGCGCTCGCGACCATCGATGACGACGGCTCCTACCAGGTCGCCTTCCTCCTGCGCCCGACTCCGGTCGACCAGGTGCGCGCCGTGGCGGCCGCGGGTGAGACGATGCCGCCGAAGTCCACCTTCTTCTTCCCGAAGGTGCTCACCGGCATCGTGTTCAATCCGCTGTAGCCAATGACGCGGATCTACACGAAGAAGGGCGACGACGGCACCACCTCGCTGTGGTACGGCGGGCGCGTTCAGAAGTCCGACCCCCGCACCGAGGCGTACGGGTCGATCGACGAGGCATGCTCGGCGCTGGGGGCCGCCCGCTCGATCTGCGGAGCTGACGACGCGGAGATCGCGGCCGACGTGCTGCGCATGCAAAACGAGCTCTTCGTCGCCGGCGCCGAGCTCGCCACCGCGCCCGAGGCCGCCGAGCGCCTTAAGGACGGCGTCTCGCGGGTGACCGCTGCGATGGCCGACGAGCTCGACGGCGTGATCGACCGCTACATGGGCCGCGTCGAGCTGCCACCCAAGTTCGTCATCCCCGGCGGGCGCCCGCTCTCAGCCGCGCTCGACGTCGCCAGGGCCGCGATCCGCCGCGCCGAGCGCCGCACGGTTTCGCTGGCATCCAGCGAGGAGGTCTCCGGCGAGGTGCTGCGCTACCTCAACCGCGCCTCGGACGCCGCGTACGCGATGGCACGCTTCGCCGACGTCCCCGACCCGGAGCTTTTCGCCGGCCGCGATGCCGCGAGCGACGACGGCTGATGGCGGTCCGGGCCACGGCCAGTCGCCGGGACGGCTACGCACACGACCTCGAGGTGGACGGCCACTCCCTCGTCA
The DNA here is from genome assembly GCA_051004675.1 of Solirubrobacterales bacterium. Classification (GTDB taxonomy): domain Bacteria; phylum Actinomycetota; class Thermoleophilia; order Solirubrobacterales; family 70-9; genus JBDTSW01. The sequence continues at coordinate 9,769 of JBPCKC010000025.1, read as the reverse complement.
CGGACGAGCCCGAGGCCGACGGCGGGACCGACCTCGGGGCCTCCCCCACCCGCCTGATGGCGGCGGCCCTGGCCGGCTGCACCGCGATCACGATCGAGATGTACGCGGAGCGCAAGGGGTGGGAGCTCGGCCACGTCGAGGTGGACGTGGAGATGACGAGCGAGCCAGAGCGAGCCTTCACCGTGACGCTGAAGGTCGCATGCGATCTCGACGAGGAGCAGCTCGAGCGCCTGCGGGTGATCGCCGGCAAGTGCCCGGTCCACAAGGCCCTCGCCGGCGAGATGCCGGTATCGATCGAGGACCGGATCGAGCGGGTCTAGAGGCTTGATGTGGGTGGCCTATGTGCGCGGGGGCGCCTGGAAGCGAGCCGGGCGTGGCCGGCGGGCGAAGCCCGTAGTCGGGACTACGGGCGAGTCCCGACGGGCGCGATCCGGCGACGCTGCCCAGGCGTCATCCGCGTGCGTAGGGAACCCACATCACGCCTCTAGGTGATCCGCGTGTGCGGGCATTCGGAATCGGTCGTCCAGCTTGAGCGCTGACCGCCTCGCGGAGCTGCGCGCGCGGCTCCTCGATCCCGCCGAGGCGGCGGCGATGGATGCCCACGGGCGAACCGAGGCCGCCGTGCTCGTGCCGCTCGTTGTGACCCCTCTGGGGTCAGACCCCCGGCGGGAATCTGACCCTGGCCCCGATCCCACCGTGGTGTTCACCGAGCGCCGAGGAGACCTGCGACGCCACGCAGGCGAGATCTCGTTCCCGGGCGGGCGGCGCGACGGGTCCGAGGAGGAGTTGCTGGCGACCGCGCTGCGCGAGGCCCACGAGGAGGTTGGCCTCGAGCCCTCCGACGTTGAGCTCCTCGGCGCGCTGCCGCCGATCGGGACCTTCGTGACCAGCTACAAGGTCCACCCGTTCGTGGGGGCGATCCCTGATGCCTCGGAGCTCCAGCCGAACCCTGCCGAGGTGGCCTCCGTGCTTCGCTTCCGCGTCTCCGAGCTTCGCGGCGCCTACGAGATGCGCCGGCTGGTGCGCATGGGCGTTCCCTTCCGAACGCCTACCTACCAGATGGGCGAACACCTGATCTGGGGCGCCACGGCCCGGATCCTCGGCGAGCTGCTCGACCGGCTCGATTCGTAGCGCGGCGTCGTGGCCCACCCTGCCGTGACGCTTCCGGGTTGCGGAGTGACCCCCAGGGGGCGTAATGTTCCCCGCGATGGACGAGCAGAAGCCGCAGGACGACACCGACCCGAGCGACGACGACGCCGACGCGGGCGCGCAGGACGACACCGACCCGAGCGACGACGACGCCTCGGGCCGGCAGGACATCTCGGACACCCCCGCGCCGTCGGTCGGTCCGAACACCACGATCGAGACTGAACCCCCTGAGGAGCGCCTAGCCAGGCACGAGCAGTCCTCGGTGGACGCGATGGGGCTGGAAAAGCGCCGGGAGGTCGTGGGCGGAAGCTACGGGGCCAGCTTCGGCAAGCAGGCGACGCTCTACGGCGGCGCGCTCGCGATCGTCGCAGCGATCGTGATCGGCTTCATCGTCCTCGCGGGCGAGCTGGACAAGCCGCCGGAGTCGAACCCGGACGAGGCGCCCTGGTCGAATCCGGACGCGCCGCAGACCCCGCCCTCACCGCTGCAGTAGCGCGCGTTCGCCCGCGGCGAGCATCGCCTCGCGCCACTCCCCCGGGCTCCCCGGATCGGCCGCGACGATCTCGGCGGGGATGCGCCAGCGCCGGGTCGCCTCCCGGGTCACGCGCGTGCCCTCGGCCAGCGCGGCGGCGGCCGCGCTCCCACGCGCCTCGTAGACGAGCCCTCGCACGGGCGTGTCCACCAGCTTCTCGAGCAGCGTCGCCAGCCGTGCACCGTTGACGGCCGCGACGTCGGCGTCCTCGCCGGCGGCCGACCCCATCAGCCAGTACACGATCCCCACGCCCTCTATGTGGTCGAACACCGTCCCGACCTGAAGCGGGTCGGCGACGATCGCCTCGATGCCCGCGGCCTCGATCTCCGCCAGCGCCCCCGAGCGTCGCGTGGTCCCGCGTACCTGCCAGCCGCCGGCGAGCAACGCCGCCCCAAGCTCGCGCCCACGGCAGCCGCAGCCGACGATCAGGGCACGCGCCACCGGCTAGCGCCCTATGTGGGGTCAGGCCCCGAGGTCAGCGGCGGGCCGGAGCCCCGAGGTGCGTCGGGATCTGACCCCGGTCCTGCCAGGTCGGGCTCCTCTTCGGTCAGCGCCGGGTGCGCCCGCGCCCTGACCGCCTCGTCCTCGGCGACCATCCGGTCCAGGTCCTCGGGGGTCATCTCGGTGCGCCCGCGACGGCGGCGCATCTCGTTCTGCGCCTTCATCATCTGCGCCACGTCGTCGAGCTCGAGCTGCGCCTCGTCCTCGTAGGAGCGAGTGGGCTTCCAGTCGACGAGGTCGGCGCCGCTGCCGGGGTAGGCGCGCCCGAGCAGGACGAGCACGAAAACGACCACGGCGACCATTCCGCTTGAGACGAGGATGAACTCCACGCGCCCACCTTAGAGCCCGCGCGACGTCGCGGGCGCGGCTCGCTTGAACTCACGCAAACCTCCACCGCTTCGTAGACGGGGTGGGATAGCCTCATCTGGATGAGGGCTCGGGAGCTGGCCAGCGTCGATGGCACGATCACGCCGACCGCCGAGGCCATGATTGCTCTGGCCGACGACGGCCTGTATCGCGGCGACGGGGTGTTCGAGGTGATCCGCCTCTACGCCGGCAGGCCTTACGCCCTCACGGAGCATTACGACCGCCTCGAGCGCTCCGCCTCGGCGATCGAGCTGCCCGTCGAGCGAGCGGCCCTGGAGCGCGAGGTCGAAGCCCTGCTCGAGGAGTTCGGCGACGGCGACGCCCAGCTCCGGCTCATCATCACCCGGGGCGGCCGGCGAATCGCCGCGACCGAGACGCTGCCCGACAAGGGCGCGACCGTCGCGCTCGCCACGGTCTCCTACTCCCCGACGATCATCCTCACCGGGGTCAAGTCGCTCTCCTACGGCGCGAACATGCAGGCCACCAGGCTGGGGCAGGCGCGCGGCGGCGACGAGGCGCTGCTCGTGCGCCCGGACGGCATCGTCCTCGAGGCGCCCACGTCGACCATCTTCTGGGCCGGCGACGGCGGGCGGCTGCGAACGCCCGCCCTCGACGCGGGAATCCTCGACTCGATCACGCGCAGGCGCATCGTCGAGGCGCTCGACGTCGAGGAGGGCGCCTATCCGCTGGAGGACCTCCTCGCGGCGTCCGAGGCCTTCCTCGCCTCGACCGTTCGCGAGGTCCAGCCCGTGACGAGAGTGGACGAGCACGAGCTCGAGCAGGGCGGCGCGCGAACGGCGCAGGCCCGCGAGGCCTTCGACGCCGCCGTCGCCGCCGCCCTCGACTGACGGGCCGCCCGGCGTCGAGCGTCCTGCCGCCTCCCCGCATCGGGTGGACAGGACAGGACACTCGACGCGTAGGCTTTCCGGCGTGTTCGAGCTCACCGACGAGCAGAAGCTGATCGCCGAGACCGCGCGCGACTTCGTCGACAACGAGGTCTTCCCCAAGGCGCGCGACAGCGACCGCGCCGCACGCTTCGACGCCGGTCTCGCGCGCCGGCTCGGCGAGATGGGCTACCTGGGCGCCCCCGTCGCCGAGGAGTACGGAGGGCGCGGGCTCGACTACGTCTCCTACGGGCTGATCGTCGAGGAGGTGGGCCGAGGAGACTCGGCGCAGCGCACGGTCGTCTCCGTCCAGACCTCGCTGGTCTGCGGCTCGATCGAGCGGTGGGGCAGCGAGGAGCAAAAGCAGCGCTGGCTCCCCCCGCTGTGCTCGGGCGAGGCGTTCGGGTGCTTCGGGCTGACCGAGCCCGACACCGGCTCGGACGCCGCCGCCGTGCGCACCCGCGCCGAGAAGGTGGACGGCGGCTGGCGAATCAACGGCCAGAAGATGTGGATCTCCCTCGGCAACGTCGCCGAGGTCGCGCTGGTGTTCGCGCAGACGGACCCCGAGCAGGGACACCGTGGCATGGCGTGCTTCCTCGTGCCGACCGAGACCGACGGGTTCGCCGCCCAGGAGGTCCACGGCAAGCTCGGGCTTCGGGCCTCGGACACGGCGTCGCTCTCCTTCGACGACGTCGAGGTGGGCGACGACGCGCTGCTCGGCGAGGTCGGTGACGGCTTCAAGGTCGCGATGTCCGCACTGGACTCGGGGCGCTACTCGGTCGCGGCCGGGTCCGTGGGGATCTGCCAGGGCTGCGTGGACGCCTCTGTCGCCTACTCGACCGAGCGCAAGCAGTTCGGCGTGCCCATCGCCTCGTTCCAGCTCGTCCAGGCGATGATCGCCGACATGATCGTCCGCCGCGACGCCGCCAGGCTGCTCGTGCGCCGCGCCGGCGAACTGAAGGACGCCGGCGAGCCCAACACCGTCGAGACCTCGGTGGCCAAGCTCTACGCGAGCGAGTCCGCGGTGGAGTGCGCGAACCTCGCGATCCAGGTCCACGGAGGCTCGGGCTACGTGGACGATCACCCCGTGGAGCGGTATCTACGCGACGCGCGCGTGACCACTCTTTACGAGGGCACATCGCAGATCCAGAAGCTGATCATCGCCCGCGACGCCACCGGCATCGACGCGATGACCCCCCTGAAGGCCGACTAGCGGTGGCCGGGCTGGTCGAAACGTCCGCGAGCGACGGCGTTGCCCTGCTTCGCCTCAACCGCCCCGACGCCCGCAACGCCCTCTCGCCCGAGATGATGGCCGAGCTGGGCGCCGCGATCGACGCGGCAGACGCCGATGCGGAGATCCGCGCGATCGTGATCGCGGGCAGCGACGAGGCCTTCGCCGCCGGGGCCGATATCCGCTCGCTGTCCGAGCGCTCATTCCACGAGGCCCTGTTCCATCCCGCCGCGGAGTTCTGGCGGCGGGTCGCAGGCGCCCGCACGCCGCTGGTGGCCGCGGTCTCGGGCTGGGCGCTGGGCGGCGGCTGCGAGCTCGCGCTCCTGTGCGATCTGATCGTGGCCTCGGAGACCGCGAGGTTCGGCCAGCCGGAGATAACGCTCGGGATCATCCCCGGGGGCGGCGGCACCCAGCGCCTCGCGCGGGTCGTGGGTAAGCAGCGGGCGATGGAGCTGGTGCTGACGGGCCGCCACTTCGACGCCGCCGAGGCGGAGCGCCTCGGCCTCGTCAACCTGGTCACCAAGAAGGGCGTCTGGCTCGATGAGGCGATGGAGCTCGCCCGGCGGATCGCGAAGCAGGCCCCGCTTGCGGCCCGACTGGGCAAGCAGGCGGTGCTGGCCGCCGAGGAGACCGCGATGGCGGGCGGGCTGGAGTACGAGCGCCGCCTCTACGAGCTGGCGATGGCCAGCGAGGACCGGGTTGAGGGCACCACAGCGTTTCTCGAGAAGCGCAAGCCCTCCTTCCGCGGGCGGTAGGCGATGCCGATCGCTCGCATCGGCGTCGCCGGCGCCGGGACGATGGGCGCCGGGATCGCCCAGGTGGCGGCCCTCGGCGGGTTCGAGACGCGCCTGCACGACCCGCAGCCCGAGGCGCTCGAGCGCGGCATCCAGCGACTGCGCGAGCAGCTCGCCAAGGGGGCCCAGCGGGGGCGCTGGGACCCACGGGACGCCGAGGCCGCCGCCGGGCGCGTCGTCGCGCTTTCGAGATTGGAGGAGATGGCCGGCTGCGAGCTGGTGGTCGAAGCGTGTCCGGAGGACCTGTCGCTCAAGCGTGAGCTGTTCGCCCGACTGGCCGAGATCTGTGGACCCGAGACGGTGCTGGCGACGAACACCTCCTCGCTTGCGGTCTCCGACATCGCCGCCGGGCTCCCCGGCCGCGAGCGCATCTGCGGGATGCACTTCTTCAACCCGCCGGCGCTGATGAAGCTGGTCGAGGTCGTCGCGACCTCCGACTCGGCGGCGGGACCGCTCGACGCCGTCGAGGAGGTGGCGCGGGCGATGGGCCGCGAGCCGGTGCGCTGCACGGACTCGCCGGGCTTCATCGTCAACCGCTGCAACCGCCCCTACGCCCTCGAGTCGCTGCGCATCCTGGGCGAGGGCGGCGCGGAGGCGGCGCAGATCGACGCGGTCATGCGCACCGAGGGCGGCTACCGCATGGGGCCCTTCGAGCTGATGGACCTGATCGGGATCGACGTCAACCTCGAGGTCGCGCGCTCGTTCCATCGCCAGCGCCCGATCGCGCGCTGGCAGCCGCACCCGATTCAGGAGGAGTTGGTGGCCGCGGGGCGCCTGGGCCGCAAGAGCGGCCGTGGCTTCTACGCCTACGGGGAGGACGCCGCCCGCGAGGAGCCGGAGCCGCTTCCCGGCGAGCGCCGGCGGGAGGTGCTGGAGCGGGTAGTCGCCCAACTCGCCAACGAGGCCTCGTTCGCGGCCGGCGAGGGGGTGGCGACGCCCGAGGACATCGACGCAGCCATGCGCCTGGCGCTCAACCACCCCCGGGGGCCCTTCGAGTGGATCGAAGACCTGGGCGCTCGCCGGCTGGTCGAGGTCCTCGACGATCTCCGCGCCGCTACCGGGAACGAGCGCTACGACGTTGCCCCGCTCATGCGACAGGCCGCGGAGGAGTAGGCTCGCCCGGCAGATAACCGACAGGGGGATTAGATGACACACGGCACCGTCCTGACCGCGCTCGCAGCCACCACGCTCGCGCTCGTACCGGCCTCGGCCCACGCTGCAGCCAAATTCGGCGCCGACCTCGCGGGCGGGCCTCAGCCCCAGAACGCGGCCCAGGACTGCGGGCAGACCAGCCCGGCACTCGACGGCACGGAGCCGTGTACGCGCATCGCCTACAACTTCAACGAGGCCGGCCCGATCAACGGCAACTCCAAGGCCCCGAGGGATGGGACGATCGACAAGCTGAAGCTGATCGCCCAGCAGTCGGGGCAGTTCACGTTCCAGCTCGGCCGGCTGAGGAACCTTGACGCCGGGCAGGGCACCGGGCAGGGCAGGATCACTCGCTCTGGGGGCAAGATCGAGTACGACGCGTCGCTGAGCAAGCGCGGCGCCGGATATGCGATCCAGACCTTCAACGTCGACGTCACGGTCAAGAAGAACGAGTACATCGCCGTAAGGGCGCGCGAGTTCTCGGCCCAGACGTGCTCGAGCGGCAGCGAGCGGCAGCTGGTCTTCCAGCCCCCGCCGGCGGTCGGTGGGCCGTTCCAAACAAACGACGCGGACGAGAACTGCACGATGCTCGTGCAGGCGATCTACGAGTAGTCGCGGATCGGTGCCTCGGGAGGCGTGAGCGCCGGCTCACGGTCGCGGCCGGCGGGGCGAGGGCGCCACGGCAGGCGTCCCTCGGCGCCGAGCCATGAGCCCGCGAGGATCAGCGTAAGGCCGGTGATCGTGGCGGCCGTGATCGCCTCGTCCAGCAGCGTTGCGCCGTAGACGATCGCGAACGCAGGGGCCAGATAGGTGACGATGAAGGTGCGCGCCGGTCCGACGGTCGCGATCAGCGAGTAGAAGATCACGAAGGCGATCCCCGTACCGACCGCGCCGAGCGCGACGACGCTCAGCAGCGGGGCCACCCCCGGGACCTCGCTCGGGATCGAGAGCACTGCGGCGGGCAGGAGCAGCCCCGTGCTGGCCACCATGACCCACGTCGCGACACCCAGAGGCGGCACCTCTGAGAGCCGGAGCTTCAGGATCAGCCCACCGACCGCGTAGCCGAGCGCCGCGAGCACGATCGCGAGCCCGCCGATGAGCTCCTTTTCGTCCCCGCCCAGGTCGACGCCCAGGAGCACGACCACCCCGAGGAAGCCCAGCAGCACCCCGACCAGTCGCAGGCCGGAGGACCGCTCCTCCTGGTCGTAGCGGATGGCTAGGAGCGCCGTCCACAGCGGGGCGGCGGTGACGAGGATCCCAGCGAGCGCCGACGGCACCTCCTGCTGGCCTGCCGCGATCAAAAAGAACGGCCCGGCCGCCTGGACCGCTCCGAGCAGGAGGAGCATCCCCCAGCGCGAGCCGTGGCCGCGCAGGGCGCCCCGGGCCCCGGCGATAGCGACGAGTACGAGCGACGCGAGCGCGACCCGCGTCCAGGCGATCATGCCCGGCGACATGTCGTCGAGCGCGACCTTCATGAAGAGGTAGCTCGCGCCCCAGATCGCCCCGAGCACGACGAGAAGCGTCCATGAGCGGCGGCCCATGGGTCGAGGGTAGGGCCCGAGCAGCCGGGTGCCCATCTGAAGTTCTTCTAGGGGGTATCAGTGATGACCGTTAGCGGCCACGGACGGGGGCCGGTGAAGCCCACGAGTCGCCTCGACGGGGGGCGCCGATGCGGGCCGCCCGGCGGATCCGCCTCGCCCGCGCCGGGGCAGCAGCACCTCGAAGCAGGCGCCGGCGCCTGCGGCGAGCGCGCCCAGGATCACGAGCCTGCGGGAGCGCGCGTACTGCGCCCGGAGCTCCCCGCCCCACTCGTGGACGCGCCGGTCGGTGTTGCGCACGCGCCAGCGCGGATAGCCGACGAGGAAGGAGAGGATGCCCCGGCGCCCGCGCGGGCTGCCGCCCGGGTAGTTGCCAAGCAGTATGCGCCCGAAGGCGCGGCCCCGCACGAAGTGGTGGCGAGCGAGGCGCCACGCGGTGCTCGACCGGTTGCGGTGGGTGAGCTCGATCGCCGCTGCCCGGTAGGCGCGGTGCCCGCGGCGCCAGAGCTCGCGGTTGACGACGGTGTCCTCGCCGGCGCGCATGTCCTCGGGAAAGCCCCCGACCTCCAGCAGCGCCTCGCGGGTGTACGAGCAGTGCGCCGGGGTCGCGTCGAGCTCGCCGGATGGCCGGCCCGGCAACGAGCCCGCATGGTCGAGGAAGTACGCCGCCCACCCGGCACGGGTCGGGTTCCCGTTCCTGACCGAGCCGGTCACCATCGAGAAGCCGCGTTCGTGGGCGGCGATCCGTGCGGCGAGGCTCCCGGGCGGGAGCTCGACGTGCGACCCCGGAAACGACACGTACTCCCCCCTGGCAACGGCGAGGCCCGCGTTGCGGGCCGCCCCGGGGAGCCCCGGCTCAGCCACGTCCACGACGCTCACCCCCGGGAAACGGCTTCGAACCAGGTCGGCGGTCCCGTCGTTTCCGCTGGCGGCGACGATGACCTCGAACGGAAGCTCCACCTCCTGCGCCTCGACCGCCGCCACCGTGCGCTCGATGGTGTCCGCGTTGTTTCGTGCGATCACGATCGCGGAGAGCACGGGCGCGCCCGGATCGAGCTCGGCGAGGTCGAGCTCCGCCCCGGCGCCCCGTTCGAGCGGGTCGGCGAGGACCGGGAGCCCCTTCGGCCGCTGTGCCCAACCGCGCGGGCGCCCCACCTCCACCAGCGAGCTGTAGTCCCGCTGCCATCTGCGGTCCGGGTCGGCCTCTCGATACTTGGCGAGCCGGGCCTGGCGCCGGTCGGCGGTGAGGCTCGAGAGGTGCTGGATCCGGATCGTGGTCTTGCGCCAGCGCTCGCGCGGAATCTCGTCGGGCACGGGCACCAGGTGCAGGCGCCCTAGGGGCAGCGTCTGGCCGGTGCCGGCGTCGAATAGCCGGTAAACCCAAAGCTCGGCCCTGTCGTAGTGGCGCTGATCCTCGAGCATCCGAAAGACGCGGAAGCCGTAAGCCAGGATCGGGTCGGCCGCGCGCTCCACGAACTCCCGCAGGGCCGCGGCGTCGTCGGCGTCGATGCGCTCGTCGGCGTCCAGGTAAAGGACCCATCCCGCTCCGGCCTCGACGGCGGCGTTCAACAGCCGCTGGCGATTCGCGGAGTCGTCCCAGCCGGCGTAGCTCTCGCGGCGAGGGT
>JBPCKC010000024.1:0-18279 GCA_051004675.1 Solirubrobacterales bacterium | reverse complement strand
GCCATCGGCCTCCTCGCGCCGCCACGGAGTCCAGCGAGCGCGTGATTCCATCCCTTCCTCTCCGCCGGCGGAGCGCGCCGGCTGTTCGCCTCTCGTAACCCGAGAAACGCTGGTGTCGGGATGTCGCCAACCGCCACGGACATCGGCGTCCGGGCGGGGAAAGCTCTCGCCGTCAGCGGGGCCCTAGGCCCGCCACCTCCGGGTCGCGGCGAGCGGGTCGTGGTTCAGTGATTCCAAGTTGATTTTCATACGGCTGGCGTACAGCCTGATCATTCACGTTTCCGGCGGTACCTCGTACCGCCTCTCATCGTAGTCCCGGGCGGGCGATCTGGCAAGCGGCCGACGCCCTACGCAGCCTCGCGCCCCGAGCGCCGGATCGCCTCGTAGGACAGCTCGAGGTCGTAGCCTCGGCGGGCCAGGTAGGCGAGCGCCTTGGCCCGCTCACCCTCGGTCGCGAGCGCGCCTCCGCGGCGCGCCAAGAGCCCCTCCGCTCGCGCGAGCTGTTCGGTGAAGCCCTCGGGGCCGAGGGCAGCATCGATCAGCTCCCGCGCGATGCCCCGCCGCGCCAGCATCTGCCTGATGCGCTCGGGCCCCCAGCCGCGGAGCTCACGCTTGTCCTCGGCGTAACGGGCCGCGAAGCGCCGATCGTCGAGCTCGCCGACCTCGGTGAGCCGGGCGACCGCGCCCCCCGTCTCGGCCGAGGTGAAACCACGCTCGGTCAGCCACTCGGCCAGCTCGGCGGTCCCGCGCTCGCGCTGGCGCAGGGCCGCCAGGCCCCGCTCGAACGCCTCGCGGGTCCTCTCGGCGCCCTCGGGCGCCGCGTCAGCGCCGGGCTCGGGGGCGTCGGCCTGCGTTCCAGACACGATCCAGCCGGAGTCCGCTAGGCGGCTTGCTTCTCGGGCTCGGCCTCGACCGGCGCTTCGCCGTCGACTGCATCGGCCGCCTCCGCCCTGCCCTCGCCGCCGGCCGCAGCCGCCCGGGCGGCTTCGTCGGCGCCCACGAACGGCACCGGCGAGGGTCCCTCCGGGCGGTCGATACCAAGCGAGTCGAACAGCTTCGCCTCGATCTCAGTGAAGAGCTCGGGGTTCTCGGTCAGGTAGAGCTTGGTGTTGTTACGTCCCTGACCCAGCCGCAGCTCTCCGTAGGAGAAGAACGAGCCCGACTTCTGGACGAGGTCGTGTTCGAGCGCGAGATCGAGGAGGGCACCGGACTTGGAAATGCCGACGCCGTACTCGATATCGAACTCGGCCTGCCGGAACGGCGAGGCGACCTTGTTCTTCACTACTTTCACCCGGACCCGGTTGCCGACTGCTTCGGTGCCCTCCTTGAGGGTCTCGATGCGGCGGATGTCGAGCCGCTGCGAGGAATAGAACTTGAGCGCGCGGCCTCCCGGCTGGGTCTCGGGGGATCCGAACATCACCCCGATCTTCTCCCGGATCTGGTTCGTGAACAGGCAGACGGTCTTCGCCCGGTTGAGGTTGCCGGCAAGTTTGCGCAGCGCTTGGGACATCAGGCGCGCCTGAAGGCCCACGGTCTGCTCTCCCATCTGTCCCTCGAGCTCGACCCGTGGGGTGAGCGCCGCAACGGAGTCGACCGCGACGACGTCCACGGCCCCCGAGCGGACCAGCACGTCCACGATCTCGAGCGCCTGCTCGCCGTAGTCGGGCTGGGAGACCAGCAGCTCGTCGGTGTTGACGCCGATCCGCTTGGCGTAGATCGGGTCGAGCGCGTGCTCGGCGTCGACGAACGCGCAGACGCCGCCACGAGCCTGGGCCTCGGCGATGATGTGGTAGACGAGCGTCGTCTTGCCCGACGATTCGGGGCCGAAGATCTCGACGATCCGGCCGCGGGGGACGCCTCCGATCCCGAGCGCCAGGTCGAGGGGCAGCGCGCCCGTCGGGATCGCGTCGATGGGCACCGTCGCCTTGTCGCCGAGCTTCATCACCGAGCCGGCGCCGAAGTCCTTGTCAATCTGGCTGAGGGCGGCGGTGAGCGCCGCGTCCTTCGCCTTCGCCTCCTTGGCGGTCTGCGCATCAGCCGCCTTCAAGCTCGTCTTCTTTGCTTCTGCCATTTCCTTCATCACCTCTCTCGCCCGCTCGTGGCAGGCGGCAGTTGGAGGGCCGCCAGTCGCTCGTAACGAGCGCCGGACGACCGCAGATGCGAACGGTAAAGAGCGACTCGGACGGCCCCGAACGGGCGCATGAGGGCCTGCGGCAGCTCCCCCGGCGGGCGGTGGACCTCTCGCGGCCTGCCTCGCCGCCGACGCCCTGCGCCCGCTCCCGATGAGCGCTCGGCCCGGACCCTCGCGACCGTCACGTGAGGCCAAAACGGCCGCTGCTCCGGCTCATAGAGGCCGCGTCCGGCCAATTTCTCGCCGAGCTCCGCCTGAAGCGCAGCCGCCTCCTCGCTCACGGCGGAAACCGCGAACAGCCCCGGCAGGCGCCCGCCGATGCCGACCGGGTCTGGCTCCAGGCACAGCTCGACGGGCCGGGGCTCGAGCGATTCCACGACCGCGGCCGCCTCGCCGATCGCCCGCTCCGGTCGATGCCCGATGAAGCAGAGAGTCACATGGAGGGCATCCTCGTCGACAGGGCGCAGCGCCTCATCCGCACACGCCTCGGCCTGCCACGTCGCGACCCCTGCCCGCACCTCGTCGGGCAGATCAAGCGCAGTGAACAACCGCGCCCGCGGGCTCTTCAATCGCTTCTTCTCCACCCACCGCACGGTAGGTCGTGAAGCGGCGCGAGACAAGGCACGTTCGCGTCGGAACGCGCATGGGGGCGTCGTGAAAGCTTACGCGTGTGGCGGTCTAACTCTCAGACCTCTTGGCTGGTGGCGATCCGTCTGAGGCCCACTCCCAGGAAAAGGGTGAACACACCGAACAGGGTCGCGATGCCGATGTCGAGTCCCGTGAAGGGGAGCGCGCCTGTTGGCGGGTTGTCGCCACTGCCGCCCGGGGGATTGCCGCCGCCGCCACCGGGGGGACCAGGACCGCTGCCGGGGCCATCGGGGCCGCCGGGGCCGGGGCCGGGGCCGGGGCCGGGGCCGGGGCCGTCGTCGATGTTGGTTTCGATTGAGACCGTGCAGAGCACCGTGGCGCCGCCATTGTTGCCCGAGCCGTTGCACTGGTCGACGAAGATCGGCAGGGTCATGTCGTCGCCCGTGACGCTGCAGATCACCCGAAGCGTCCCGCCGCCACCGTTACCCGAGCCGTTGCATTGATAGACCGTCGGGGTGGTGGAGCCGGGGGTTCCCAGGGGGACTGTGCAGAGGATCGTCGGCTGGGTTCCGCCGCCCGTGCCCGACTCGATGCACTGCACCACCGTGGTGTCGACGAGGTCATTGATGGCGTCCCCGGAGACGTTGTTGATGATCGTGACGCTGCAGATCACCGTCGAACCCCCGGCGTTACCGGAACCGTTGCACTGCGTGATCGATGTGATCGAGGTTCCCGTGTAGGTGGTGCAGGTCGGCGGGGTGGGCGCGATGCTCGTGCAGACGATCTGCGTCGAGGTCGCCTCGTTGCCCGTGAAGTTGTTGGTGAGCGTGACGTTGCAGATGATGGTCTGAGCGTCGTCGTTGAAGACGCCGTTGCACTGGTTTGGATCGGATACCCCGGCGAGCTTGGCGGCCGCAAGCAGTGCCGGCTCCGGCTCGTCGCCGGCCATCGCAAACTCGTGGTTTGTGCTCGAGGCAATCGTGTCGTCGTGGAAGGGGACGGGCTCCTCAGTGACGGGGCCAGGCTCGTCGGCAGCAGGTACGGGCTCCTCAGTGACGGGGAGGGGCGCCTGGGCGGGAACCGGCTCCAACGCGGGGTCCACAGGCGCAGGCTCGACGGGCGGCGCAGGCTCGACGGGCGGCGCAGGGACCGGGTCGGCTGCCGGCGCGGACTCAGCGATCGCCTCGTCGGCCGGGACGGACACCTCGACCGAGTCTGCGCTTGCCGGGAGCGGTTGGACCGTGCCCATCGCGAGGGCCAGCGAGAGCGCCATGACGAGAAGCACCGGAATGCTCAACACCAGTCCGATCACAGAGGAGGGCCGCAAACTGAAACGCTTGTGAGGTGCAGCCTTAATCTCGGCCGAATCACGGAACTGGGCTACTCGCTGAGTCATCTGAGCCACGTCCTTCTGCGGCCAGACTGGCCCAGCCGCGGTTTGAAGGCGCCACAGCCCGTCGGGCCGAACTGCCTTGGCGGAGGCCGCCTCACTTGGAAACACCGTACCACAATTCATGAAGTATTTACCTATAATCATGATGCGTGCATACCAAAGCTACAAACGGTTCGGCAATCCTGCACCCGGGGACCTCCTGGGACTTCCTGACGAACCACGCACACGTTCTGGCCTGCGTGGCACGGGACCCGGGCTCACGGATTCGCGACATCGCAGAACTCGTGGGCATCACCGAGCGGGCGGCCCACCGAATCCTGTCGGAGCTGATTCGAGACGGCTACGTGCTCCGCGAGAAAGACGGCAGACGCAACCGCTACGAGGTCGTCGCAAGCCTTCCCTTGCGGCATCCCCTCGATGAGGAAGGAGAGGTCGGTGACCTGCTCGGGGTCCTCCTGGGACCGGATGGCGCCGCGAAGGATTGACGGTCGACGGGCCGGCGTGCCCGGGAGCACGAGGCCGGACGACCGCCTACCCCTCCAGACCGGCGAGGAACCCGAGGACGTCCTCGGCCAGCAGCTCCGGCTCCTCGTGGGCTGCGAAGTGGCCTCCCCGGGGCATCTCGGTCCAGCTGCGCAGGTCGGCGAAGATCCGCTCGGCCCACTCGCGCGGGGGTCTGACGATCTCGCGGGGGAAGTCGGCGGCCGCCGCGGGGGCCGAGATCCGCTCGCCGGGGGCCAGGCGCCACCGATCCCGGGCCTCGGCCGCGTAGAGGCGCATCGAGGAGCCGATCGTGCCCGTGGCCCAGTACAGGGTGAGGTAGTCGCAGAGCTGGTCCGCGCTGAAGCGCCGCTCCACCTCGCCCCCGCAGTCGCTCCAGCGCCGGTACTTCTCCACGAGCCAGGCCGCCAGGCCCGCGGGGGAATCCGCGAGGCCCACGGCGAGCCCGTCGGGGGCCGTGCCCTGGACGAAGAGGTGGAACCCCTCGCGGGTGCGCCAGCGCCGGCCCGTGCTCGCGTACTCGGCCTCCGCGTCGCTCATCGGGGGCTCGGAGAAGTCGCCGGGAACGGGGAGCACACCGACGGCGTTGACGTGCACCCCCGCGACCCTCTCGGGGTCGTCGAAGGCCATGCGAGCGGCGATCGCCGCGCCCCAGTCGCCGCCCTGCACCGCGTAGGTGTCGTGTCCGAGCGCATCCATCAGCGCCCGCAGCCGGTCGGCCACCCCGACGACGCCGACGGGCGGCTCGGGCGCCTCGGAGAACCCGAATCCCGGGAGCGAGGGCACGACCACGTCATGGCCCGCCTCGACGAGCAGGGGGATCAGCGCCTCGAACTCCAGCACCGCCCCGGGCCAGCCGTGGATGAGCATCACCGGGTGCCCGCCGCCGCCACCGCGAACGTCCCAGAGGTGGATGCCGCCCCACCGGTAGTTCGGGAGGGCGTTCAGGCGGGCCTCGGTGGTGCGCCAGTCGTACCGCGCGGCCCAGTGCTCGCACAGGCGGCGGAGGTACGGCACGTCCGCCCCCAGTTCCCATCCGTGGGAGCCGCTCAGCTCGGGCCAGCGGGTGCGCCCGAGCCGCTCGCGGAGGTCGGCGAGCACCTGGTCGGGGACCGAGATCGAAAACGGCTCGGGATCGCTCACCGCGGCATCCCCTAGGTGCGCGGGGCGCCACGCATCACAGCGGGAAGTCCTCCCCGCGCAGCAGCCGGCGCAGCAGGTGCATCGCCACGGTCGCTGAGCGGTCGCGGATCTCGGTGCGGTCGCCCGGCAGCACGAGGTCGCGGGCGATGCGCGTACCCGCGGAGTCCTTGACGCAGACGCACACGTAGCCGACCGGCTTGGACTTGGTGCCCCCGCCGGGGCCCGCGATCCCGGTGATCGCCGCGGAGATGTCGGCGTTGAAGCGGGCGAGCGCCCCGTCCGCCATCGCGTCCGCCACCTCGGGCGAGACCGCCCCGTGGCGCTCGATCAGCTCGGCCGGCACCTCCAGCAGCTCGTTCTTCGCGTCGTCGGAATAGGCGACGACTCCGCCAGCGAGGTACCGCGAGGCCCCGGGGGGCTCGGATAGGCGCGCCGCCAGCAGCCCGGCGGTGCAGGACTCGGCCACCCCGATCCGGTGGTCGTCGCTAAGGAGCTCCGCGACCTGCTCGTCGATCGACGACCCGTCGTCGGAGAACAGGAAGCGCCCGTGGCGCTCGGCGATCCCCTCCGCGAGCGCCTCCATCGCGCCCTCGGAGCCGGAGCGATGACGCACGTCGATGTGCAGCTCGGCCCGGCGCAGGCATGTAGTGATCTCGAGCCCGGAGAGATCGGTGTCCTCCTCGATCTCCCGCAGCGTCTTGGCGATCTCGGACTCCGGGATGCCGAAGAGGCGAAACGTCGTGACCTCGAGCGGCTCCGCGCGCTTTAAGACCTCTCGTACGGGCTCCGTCTCGATCGCCTGCGGCCACATGTTCTTGAGCTCGCGCGGGGGGCCCGGCAGCACGATCACCGTCGGGCCTCCGTCGACGGGCACCACCAGTCCTGGGGCGGTGCCCGCGGGGTTGATGGGCGTCGCGCCGTTCGGGACCATCGCCTGCTTTCGATTCGCGTCGCGCAGCGCCTCGGCGTCGAAGTTCATGCGCTTCGCGAACTCGGCGAGGATAGCGGCGATCCGCTCCTCCATCTCGGTGTCGAGCACCAGCTCCTGCCCAGCGAACCGCCCGACGACCTCGGCGGTCAGGTCGTCGGCCGTCGGCCCCAGCCCGCCGCTCGTGACGACGATGTCCACGCCCTGCTCGGCCATGAACCGAAGCGCCGCCTCCATGTCCTGCGGGCGGTCCCCGACCTGAAGGATGTGGGAGACCTCGACCCCGGCGGCGGCGAGCTGCTCGGACAGCCATGGGCTGTTTCGGTCGGTGATCGTGGCGTTGATCACCTCGGTACCGGTCACGACGATGCCCGCGCGAACGCTCACGCGGGCATTCTCTCAGTGGAGCGCTCCAGGGGCCGCTCGCACCCGTGGGATCGCGCCGCCCGCTAGCCGCCGACCGGCTCGAGGTCGCTCGTGTCGGAGGGCCCGGCGCCGCCGGCCGGCTCGCCCCCGAGGATGCGGGGCAGGTCGGCCATCGAGACGAGAACCTGGCGGGGCTTCGATCCCTCGTAGCCGGAGATGATGCCGCGCCGCTCGAGCATGTCGATCAGGCGCCCCGCCCGGGTGTAGCCCACGCGCAGGCGCCGCTGGATCATCGATACGGACGCGGTCTCGGACTCGACGACCACGCGCGCCGCGTCGGCGAGCAGGCCGTCTTCGTCGGGGGAGAACTCGCCGTCGTCACCGGGCAGGCCCTCTGGATCCGGCTTGGCCTCGAGGAGTTCCACGTCGAAGTCCGGCTCGCCCTGCTTGGCCCAGTGCCTGGTGATCCGCGCGATCTCCTCCTCGGTGACGAACGCCCCCTGGACCCGGCCGAGCTTCGACGTGCCGATCGGACGGAACAGCATGTCGCCCTGGCCCAGAAGGCTCTCCGCGCCGCCCTGGTCGAGGATGACCCGCGAATCGACCTGAGAGGCGACCGCGAAGGCGATCCGTGCCGGGATGTTCACCTTGATCGTGCCCGTGATGACGTCCGTCGAGGGGCGCTGAGTGGCCAGGACGAGGTGGATTCCCACGGCGCGCGACTTCTGCGCGAGCCGGATGATCGAGTCCTCGACCTCGGCGGGCGCCACCATCATCAGGTCCGCAAGCTCGTCGATCACACAGAGGATGTGCGGAAGCGGCGCAGCCCCGTTCTTCCGTCGCACCTTGTTCAGCTCCGGGAGGTTGCGCGCCCGGGCCTCCCCCATCACCTGGTAGCGGCTCTCCATCTCGCCGATCAGGTTGGCCAGCACGTTGGCCGCGAGGCGTGGGTTGGTGACGACGGGGGTCAGCAGGTGCGGCAGCTTCTCGTAGTGGTTCAGCTCGACGCGCTTGGGGTCCACCAGGACCATCCGCACCTCGTTTGGCGACGCGTGGAGCAGGATCGAGCACAGCATCGCGTTGATGCAGCCCGACTTTCCCGAGCCCGTCGTGCCGGCGACGAGGGCGTGGGGCATGAGGGCCAGGTCGGTCCACGAGGAATGGCCCGATACATCCTTGCCCAGCCACACGGACAGCGGTGAGGCGCCCTTGGGGCGTCCGTCGTAGATGTCGCCGAGGCGAACCAGGCGGCGCTTCTGGTTGGGCACCTCCACGCCCACGGCCTTCTTGCCGGGGATCGGCGCCAGGATCCGGATGTCCGTGGAGGCGAGCGCGTAGGCGAGGTCGTCCTTGAGCTGCGAGATCTTCCCGACCTTGGTCCCCGGGGCGAGCTGAAGCTCGTAGCGGCTGACGTGCGGCCCGGAGACCACGCCCACCAGCCGCGCCTCCACGCCGAAGTGGCGAAGCGACTCCAAAAGAGCCTTCGAGACGGCGTCGCGGTCGCGCATATCGGGACCCGGATCGCCCTTGCCCTTCTCCAGCACCGTGGGCGCCGGAAGCACGAAGGACACCTCGTCGGAGGTCGTAATGCCCTCGTCCTCGCGGCGGTTGCCCATCGGCGTCGTTCCGTTGTCGGGCAGGTCCTCCACCAGGGCGACCTTCTCGTCCTCGTCCGAGTAGGAGAACTCGGAGGTATCGGGCGCCTCGGCCACCGTCACCTCGTCGTCGTGCCAGTCCTCGTCCGCCGCATCGGGCGCAGACTCGGCCTCGGGCTCCTCCTCGACGCGGGTGATGAGGGGCTCGGTGGGGTCGGTGCGGCTGATCTCGATGTCCTCCCCGGGCGGCTCCCAGGCGGGCTCAGGCGCCGAGGCCGCGCGCGCGGCGCGGACGGACCCGGTCATCTCACGCGTGCCGGCGTGAGCGCGCTGGGCGGCCCTGCCGGCGCCCGCGAGAACCCCGGCGACGGTCGCGCCGCTCAGCAAAAGCGCGCCGCTCACCAGCATGACGACGGCGACGAGGTGTGCGCCGATGCGCTGAAAGAGAGTGGTGGTCGCCCAGTAGAGGCCCTCCCCCACCGCGCCGCCGTGCTCGGTGTAGAAGCGGGGCTCGAAGTAGTCGTGGCGAAGCGGACGCTCGGGACCCAGGCCTGCGGTCTGGGCGGCGAACGCCAGCAGCAGGGCGCACAGCACGAGGATCCCGCCGGCGTTGACCGCCCCGGGGGCCTTGATGAACGGCCGAAGCATGAGCGAGCCGCCCCATGCTGCGAGGGCGATCGGGACCGCGTAGGCGACCTTGCCCGCCACGTAGGTGAGCCCGGTCTCGGTCCAGCCGCCCACGCGGCCGCCGTCCCAGCTCCCGTAGAGCACCAGGCCCAGGTAGAGGCCGAGGGCGACGAGCGCGATCCCGATGATGTCGAGATGACGTTGCTCCAGCCGGCCGAATGCCTCGCGCGCCTCCGCGCGCAGGTCACGCTGCGGGCGGCGGGCGTCCGAGCGCGACGGCGACGCCCTGCGCGTTGACCTCTGCGCGGGACGACGACTCGCGGGCTTCTTGCGCTTCCGTTTCCGGCTCAACCGCCATCACTTCGACGCCGGGGCGCGCTCCCCTGCGCGGCTCAGGCATCAAGCGCCGCACGGATCGCGGCTGCGACGACAAGCGGCTCACCGGCCACCTGACGCCACGAGAACCGCAGCACCCGGTATCCCAGGCGGGTCAGCTCGGCGTCCCGCGCTCGATCCTGCTCGAATGCCTCGCGACCCCGGTGACCGCGAAAGCCGTCGAGCTCGACGATGAGGCGCTCCGCGCGCCAGAGGCAATCGACGACGTAGCGCCCCACTCGGACATTGACCTCGGGAATGGGGATCCGATGGCGCCGCAAGAGCCCAAGAACCCGTGCCTCCAGGTCGGAGCGCGTGCCGTCATGTTCACGGTCCCCGGTGTCGAGGTGGCGAAACTCGGCCTCCCGGATGGCCTGCTGATACTCCGAGGTCGAGATGATCCGCCGCAGGTCGCTCAGGGTGCGGCCGGTCCGAGTGACGGGGATGAGGGCGCGGTGCGTGGTCTGCCTGGGTGGGAGCGTGGCTCTGTGGATCACGAGGGCCTTGCGCCGTGCTCTGCCGCCCTTGGTTGGAACGGTGATGTGGATCGGGCCCGGCCTGGGGTCAAGCATGCCCCACAGGGCAGCCGCGCTCGTGTGGCTCAACACGGCCCCGGGCCCGCAAGCGAGGACCGCGGCCTTCCACCACCCCTCCCGCGCCAAGGCCCGGTGGCCGACGGCGTAGACGCCGCGATGGATTCGATGCAAGCGTCCGGCGCGCACCCGGTTTCGAACGGCGCTCGGCGAGAGCCCGGCGGCCAAGAGCTGCTCGTAGGTGATGACACCCCATTGGCGCTCAGCGAGCCGCACGACCCGGCGCTCGATCTCGCGGATGTCGACTTGTGGGCGCACACCGCCCATAAGTCGCCACCGCCCCGGATCTCGCCCCCCGCGGCGCCTGAATTCGCCCGGGCCCCGGGCCCTCGGTCAGCAGGAAAACGAGCCGAACGCGCGGGCTTCGAACTCCGCTTCGAGGTCCGAACAGTGGGCGCCGCCGTAGATCCCCTCGTCCGCGGTCAGGATCGCCTGCGCGGCCTCCGCGAAGCTGGGGTTCGCGGGCAGCCCGAAGTGGGACTGCAGCACGAGGGTGTCCATGACGCTGTCGGGGCCGGCGTCGAAGCCAAGCGTGGTGCGCAGCTCGAGCAGCGCGCTCGACCACACCTGGCCGACGCAGTGGAAGTTCCCGGCGCCGCCGCATTGGCTCACCTGCACCGGATGGCTGCTGGGATCGTCCGCGCGGCGCAGGCAAGTGCCGTTCGACGGTGTGAAGTCGTAGGACGTCGCGTCCCACTCCATGATGCACGGCGTCCACTCCGCGTCCGGACCGGCGATCTCGTTCTGGTGGACGGCTGCGAGGTAGTCGCCGAACCCCTCGCCCATCGCGCCGGCCTCGTTGTTAAAGCCGCCGAACGCCTGGGGAGCCTGAGCGTCATGGACGGCGTGGCCGTACTCGTGGACGATCACGTCGCCGTCCTCACCGTCGTCGACCCCGCCGGTGCCGAGCTGGATCCGGTCGCTGCCGGGGGAGTAGTAGGAGTTGTCTTCCGAGATCGAGTTGGCGATCACGTCCTGGCGCTCCTCGTTGATCGGGTCGAGGTCAAGGGTCTGGATGTACTGCTGGATCTCGGTGACGTGGAAGTAGGCCATCAGGGCCTCGAAGCGGTTCTTCGCCCGGGTCACCCCGCTCCAGTCGAGGTTGTCCTTGCAGACCCGCCTGCTCTGGGGGGAGAACTTGACCTTCGCCCAGGCGCCGACGAGGCAGGTCTGGCCGTCCTTCAGTTCCTCGAGCACGACCGCCGAGCGGAGGGACGTGAGGTTCGCGGAGTCGGCGTCCCCGCTGTCGCTGATCCCGCTGTAGCTCCCGTTCTCGACGACCGCGTTGGGCCTGAACAGGTTCGCCTGGCCGGTCGCTCGAACCAACCGGTCGACATCGGCGAGGACCTCGCCGGTCGCGGCGCTCACCGTCACCAGCCGGTCGCTGATCGGGCGGATGTCCGTATGCGTGACCTCCCAAACGAGCTGATTGCCACGGGTCGCGTCGATCACGAGCCTCGCGGCGACCTCGCCCCCGTGCGGGGCGCCGATCGCCTCGAGGGCAGTGGCGACGGCCGCGGCGCGGTCGATCGCGGGCTCGCCGGGCGCCTCGAGGCCGTCGACCGACTTGTCGAACAGGACCTCGGCCGGCTCGCCCGGCAGATCCACGACGGTGACGCTCGCGCCCACTACGGGTACGCCGCCGACCTCCTGGGCGTAGCTCGCGACGTCGCCCGAGCCCAGCGTGTTCGCCGACACACGCTCGAGTTGCGCCGCCGGGGCCTCGGCGTCCGCGAGGGCCGCTTCGCCGGCCTTGGCCGGGCCGGCGAAGGCCATTGTGGCCAAGGCCACTGTCGCCGACACTGTTGCGCGTGCGCTCATCCGCTCTCCTCCGCCCCCACGTAAAGGTGGTGATCCCTGCTGCGTGCGCAGGGTAGCAGCGGCCCGCGGGCGCGCCAACCCCTTCCGAGCTCAGACCTCGACGACGACCGGGAGCACCATCGGGCGGCGGCGCAGGCGCGAGTAGACGAACTCGGCGACGTCGTCGTGGAGGTCCTCCTCGAGCAGGATCGGGTCGGTGACGCCCTTGTCCGCCGCCCGCTTCAGGGAGCGCCCCACCACCTCGCACAGCTCGTCGACGATCGCGTCGTGCTCGGAGTCCTCGATGAACGGGACGCCGCGGAAGATGATCTCGGGTTCGGCCACCTGCGAGCCGTCGCTGGAGGAGACCGTCGCGACGACGATGAAGATCCCGTCGGCCGACAGCATGCGTCGGTCGCGCAGGGCGACGTCGTCCGGGTCGCCGATCTCGACGCCATCGACGAAGATCATCCCCACCTCCAGGTCCTTACCGAACTTGGCCCCGTCCTTGGTGATCTCGAGCGGCAGGCCGTTGCGGCCCTTGAAGATGTTCTCCGGCGCAACGCCGACGTCCCCCGCGAGGCCTGCGTGCAGGCTGATCCGCTTGTGGTCCCCGTGGAATGGGAAGACGTACTTCGGCCGCGTCAGGTTGAGCATCAGCTTCAGCTCCTCGCGGGACCCGTGCCCGGATACATGGATGGCAGCGTCGGCGGCGGTGACGACGCGGGCGCCGAGCTCGTAGATCTTGTCGACGGTCTCGTTCACCGACCGCTCGTTGCCCGGGATCGGCGAGGCGGAGAAGACGACCGTGTCGCCGGAGTGGAGCTCGATGTCGCGGTGGTCGTTGAACGCCATGCGCCGCAGGGCCGACAGCGGCTCGCCCTGACTGCCGGTGGAGATCGCGATGATCTTGTGGTCGGGGTGATCCCCGATCTCCTTCGGGTTGATGATCAGACCAGACGGAGCCTTCGCGATGCCCAGGTTGGTGGCGATATTGAAGTTCTTGCGCATCGAGCGGCCGACCAACACGACCTTGCGGTCCAGCTCGATCGCCGCGTCGATCACCTGTTGGACGCGGTGCACGTTCGAGGCGAAGCAGGTGACGATGATCCGCCCCTCGCACCGGGAGAACTCGTCGAGCAAGGCGGGCCCGACCGTCATCTCGGAGGCAACGACGCCGGGGCGGTCCGCGTTGGTGGAGTCGCCGCAGAGGCACAGGACGCCCTCCGACCCGAGCTCGGCGAGGCGGGCGATGTCGGCCGGCACCCCGTCCACCGGCGTCTGGTCGAAGCGGTAGTCGCCGGTGATCAGCACCGTGCCCAAGGAGGTATGTAGCGCGACGGCGCGCGCGTCGGGGATCGAGTGCGACATGTGGATGGTCTCGATCTCGAATGGCCCGGCCTTGACCCGCTCCCGCGGCGCCAGGACCTTGAGGGGAACGTCGCGGAGCTTGTGCTCCTCGAGCTTCGAGCGGACGAGACCGATCGTCAGCGGGCCGCTGTAGATCCCCTTCGGGATGCCCAGCTCGCGCAGCACGAACGGCAACGCCCCGACGTGATCTTCGTGGCCGTGGGTGAGGACGATCGCGTCGATGTCGCCCTTGCGCTCGCGTAGCGAGCTGAAGTCGGGCAGCACCAGGTCGATCCCCAGCATCTCGGCCGTCGGGAACATCACCCCGGCGTCGACGATCACGATCCGCCCGTCGAGCTCGACGGCGGTCATGTTCTTGCCGATCTCCCCCAGGCCGCCCAGGGGCGTGATCTTGATCTTGGAGCTCACGTGCCTGACTCTATGCGGCGTTGCCGGTGACGAGCAGGCCGCGGGCCTCGAGGGCGGCCCGCACGACGGCCCGCTCCTGCTCGGAAGCGGGCACCATCGGCAGCCGCATGGCACTCCCGATCAGCCCCTGCAGCTCGAGCCCGGCCTTCACCGGGATGGGGTTCGCCGTCACGGTCATGGCCTCGTAGAAGGGGTGGAGCTGGGCGTCGAGCTCGCGCGCCCGCTCGGTGTCGCCCGAGCCGTAGGCGTCGTAGAGCGCACGCATCTCGGCGCCGATTAGATGGGAGGCAACGACGATGCCCCCGGTGCCGCCTGCCTCGAGGGCGCGCAGGAAGGTGTCGTCGTTGCCGGCCAGCAGGTCGAGGCCTTCGACCGGGCCCAGCTCGGCGTCGTTGGCCTGCTTGACCGCGACTATGTTCTCGTTGTCCGCGGCGAGCTCGGCCATGAACTCCACCGACAGGTTGACCACGCAGCGCGAGGGGATGTTGTAGAGGATGACCGGCGTCTCGCCGGCGGCCTGGGCCACCGCGGCGAAATGGGCTCGAAGGCCGGCGCGGTTCGGCTTGTTGTAGTACGGGGTGACGACCAGCACGGCGTCTGCGCCCAGTCGGCACGCGCCCCGCGTCAGCTCGACCGCATGGGCCGTGTCGTTGCTGCCGGTCCCGCAGACCACGAGCGCGCGGTCGCCGACCTCCTCCGTCACAGCCTTCAGCAGCTCGAGCTTCTCGGTGTCGGACAGGGTCGGAGACTCGCCGGTCGTGCCCGCGACCACGAGGCCGTGCGAGCCCCGCTCGTCCACCAGGAGCCGTGCCAGCGCCTGCGCGGCCTGCACGTCGACGGCGCCGTCGGGGGCGAACGGAGTCACCATCGCGGTGAGCACTCCTGAGATCGCGGCCATCGCCCGATTATCCCGCGAGTAACCTGCGGCCGCTTCGCGGCCTTACAGGCCGCCGCCGAGACACTACGCGTCTCTGCCCGCGAAGACCTGCGGGGTGCGCTCGGCCCACGGGCGGGCTCGCTCGAGCTGCGCGGCCACCGCGATCAGCACGTCCTCGCGCCCGAACGGGGCCACGAGCTGAACGCCGATCGGAATCCCCTCGTCGCTCCAGTGCAGGGGCAGCGAGATCGCGGGCTGGCCGGTCACGTTGAACGCACCGGCGAAGGCGCCGGTGAGCTTGGCCCGTTCGAGCGCCACCATCGGGTCGGGACCGGTGTCGTCGTAGCTCCCGAGGGGCGGCGGCGGCTCGCCCAGCGTGGGTGTCAGCAGCAGGTCGAAGCCGGACTCGTACCACCCCGCGACCAGGCGGCTCATCATCTGGTGGCGGTTGATCGCCGCCAGGTACTGCGGCGCCGACACCTGGCGCCCCCGCTCGGCCAGCGCGTGCGTCAGCGGCTCGAGATCCCCGGCGCCCAGGCGCCGCCCGACCAGTGCCCCGACCATCGCCACGCCCGCCGCGGCGCCGGCCTCCCAGCGGGTGACGAAGGTGTCGACCAGGCTGAGGTCCTCGAAGCCGTCGGGCGCGGACTCCTCGACGCTGTGTCCGAGCTCCTCGAGGAGCTCTCCCGCGCCGACCGCGGCGTCGACGACCTCCTGGGCGACCTCGATCCCCGAGAGAGACCGCGACATCAGACCGACGCGAAGCCCGGCGGGCTCGGCGTCGAGCTCGTCCACGTAGGGGCGGGCCGGCGGCGGGGCGGCGTAGGGGTCTCCCGGCGCAGGACCGTGGACGGCATCGAGCATCGCGGCCGTGTCTCGCACCGAGCGGGAGACGATCAGCTCGCAGCTCATCCCCCCGTTGACGTCGCCGATCGCGGGGCCCTCCGTCACCCGCTGCCGCGTCGGCTTCAGCCCCACGAGCCCGCAGGCGCTGGCCGGGATCCGGATCGACCCGGCGCCGTCGTTGGCGTGGGCGACCGGGACCATGCCCGACGCGACCGCGGCGGCGGCGCCTCCGCTGGACCCGCCGGGAGAGCGTTCGAGGTCCCACGGGTTGCGGGTCGCGCCGAAGGCAACCGGCTCGCTGGTGGGCAGCAGGCCCAGCTCAGGGACGTTCGTCTTGCCGAGGGTCACGAGGCCCGCGGCCCGGAAACGCTGAGCGAGGTATGAGTCCACCGGAGCCCGGAAGTCCGCGTCGCGAAGCGCACGCGCGCCCATGTGAAGCGGTTGGCCCGCGAAGCTCGCCCCGATGTCCTTGAGGAGGAACGGCACGCCGCGAAACGGGCCGTCCGGCAAGCCGTTGCCGGCGGCCGCGAGGCCCTCCTCGAAGAGGGGATGGATCACCGCGTTCACGGTCGGGTTGAGGGCTTCGATCCGCTCCACGGCCGCCGTGGCCAGCTCGTCCACGGAGGCCTCGCCGGTTCGAACGAGCTCGGCCTGGGCGGTCGCGTCGAGGCGGGCCAGCTCGACGGCCGCGGGCACTACAGCGCCGCCTCGAGGCCCACGGTGAACGCCTGGGGAAGGTCGGCCACCCGTCGGACCGCGAGGAGCACGCCGGGCATGAACGAGCTGCGGTCGATCGAGTCGTGGCGGATCGAGAGCGTCTGGCCCTCCCCCCCGAAGATGACCTCCTGGTGCGCCACCAGGCCCGGAAGCCGCACCGAGTGGATCGGCTCGTGCACCTCCCCGCCGCCCTCACGCACGAGCTCGGCGGTTCGCTTCGCGGTGCCCGACGGGGCGTCGAGCTTGCGGTCGTGGTGGAGCTCGACGATCTCGCACTCGGGGAGGTGCTCGGCGGCCCGGCGGGCGAAGTCCATCATCAGCACGGCCCCGATGGCGAAGTTGGGAGCGAACAGGACGTTTGCGTTCCCGGTTCGCTCGGCCGTGACCGAGTCGCGCAGCGCGTCCACGTCGAAGCCGGAGGTGCCGACGACGGCGTGGACGCCGGCGCGCACGCACTCGAGCACGTTGGCGGAGACGGCCTCGGGGGTGGTGAAGTCAACGACGACGTCCGCCCCCTCGAGCAGATCGGCGAGCGGCGTGCCGAGCTCGGGGTCGGCCCGCCCGGCCAGCTCGGTGTCCTCGGCGCCGGAAACCGCGTCGCAGACCGTGGCCCCCATGCGCCCGGAGGCACCGGCTACGACGACCCGAATCACGCTGCGAGCCGCTCGGAGACCGCGGCCACCGCGCCTCGGAAGCGCTCCTCCGAGGGCCCGATGCACGCCGCCGAGAGCGCCTCGGGCTCGTAGAGGTCGGTTACCAACCTGCCTATGTCCTCGGCGGTCACGGCATCGACCTTGGCCAGCATCTCGTCGAGCGAGTAGACCGGGAGGCCGAAGAGCAGCGCGCGGCCGAGGCGGGTCATGCGGGCGCCGGTGGACTCCATCGCCAGGACCATCCTGCCCTTGAGGTGCTCCTTGGCGCGCTCGAGCTCGGAGGCGCTGGCGCCCCCGTCGCGCAGCTCCCCCAACTCACGCCCGATGATCTCGCACGCTTCGGCGACGTTCTCCTCGCGGGTGCCGACGTACATCGCGACCATCCCGCGGTCCGCGTACTGCTCGGTGTAGGAGCCGACCGCGTAGGCCAGGCCGCGCTTCTCACGGATCTCGCGGAAGAGCCGCGAGGAGGTCGAGCCGCCGAAGATCGTGTTCAGCACGTCGAGCGCGAAGCGGCGCTCGTCGCTTCGCGAGATGCCCTGGCCCCCGAAGCAGATGTGGTACTGCTCGGTGTCCTTGGCGTGGAAGCGAAGGCGCGGCTCGTCGGCAGGCGCGTCGGCGCCGTTTGACCCGTTCACCTCGCCGGGGGCCGGGCTCAGGTGCTCGCGGACCAGCGCGACGATCTCGTCGTGCGCGAGGTGGCCCGCGGCGCTGACGACGAGGTTCTCGGTCGTGTAGCGGCCGGAGTGGTAGGCGGCGATCTCGTCGCGGGGGACGCCCGCGACGACGTCGGCGGAGCCCAGCACGCGGCGCCCCAGCGGGTGCTCGCCGTAGACGGCCTCCGCGAGTACGTCGTGGACGCGATCCTGGGGCTCGTCCTCGTACATCGCGATCTCCTCGAGCACCACCTCACGCTCCGGGTCGATCTCGTCGGCCGGAAGCGAGGGAGCGAGGAGCATCTCCGACAACAGGTCGAAGGCCCTCGCGGTGTGCTCGTCGAGGAACCGCGCATGCAGGTAGGTCGACTCCTTCGACGTCGCGGCGTTGGCGGCCGCCCCCATGCCGTCGAACAGCTCGGAGATCTCGATCGCCGAGTGGCGCTCGGTCCCCTTGAAGAGCAGGTGCTCCAGGAAGTGCGAGAGCCCGGCCTGGCCGGGCTCCTCGTCACGCGAACCGGTTCGCACCCAGAGGCCGAGGGCCACCGAGCGCACCGAGGGGACGACCTCGGTGATCACTCGGAGGTCGTCGACCTCCGAGAGCTCTACGTTCTGGGGGAGGTCGGCCAAACCCGGTTAGCGCCGGTCGCGCCGGCCGCCGCGCTCGCGGCCACGGCCACCACCGCCGCCGCCGCCCCCGCCGTCGAGGCG